>WRNU01000019.1 GCA_009776435.1 Betaproteobacteria bacterium
GTTTTGATTTTTGCCGTTTGATCAGGGATTTTATCTTGTCGTAGCTGAACTTGCGGCTCGCGTTCTCCATGCCGTCAGTCGTGATGACGAATAATACCTTTCCGGCGCGGTAGTCCCTGGAAGTATTCTTCTGGACACTGTCGATCTTGTTTATCGTCGTGCCAATGGCATCGAGCAGGGCCGTGCAGCCCCGAACGAAGTATTCCTTCCCGGTTATCCGGCTGACCGCATTGATGTCGATACGATCATGCAGGACTTCATAGTGGTCGTCGAACAAAATGGTCGTGATACGACAATCGCCCGGTTCCGACTGCTGTTTCGTGAGCATGGAATTGAAACCGCCGATGGTGTCGCTCTCAAGACCGCCCATCGACCCGCTACGGTCGAGAATAAAGACCAGTTCCGTTGAGTTTGCGTTCATGGTGTTACCTCCGTTCAAGTGGTTTGTGACGCGAACGAAGTAAAACACCCGCTGGCGGGCGGCAGGTCGCCTGCAAAGCGACAAATTGGGCTGCCCCGATACTCAATTCAAGGGTTGCATTCAACCCGTGCTCAACCTCCCAATATCGGCTGGTCGTACTCGAACAGCGCATTGTTTATTTCATATATGTCGTACTTCTCGCGTGTTATGAAGTATTCGACAATCACATCGAACAGCACGCTCCGCGACAGGGCGAAACCTGCCCGTTCGAGCAGGTCGTTCGTCTCCTCGAGGGAAAGCTCAAGCGCAACGGCAAGGGCGAGGGCGGTTTTCTTGCTCGGCATATAACCCTTGCCCGTGCGGATCTTGGAGAACAGTTTGCGGTCGATGTTGGCGCGTTTGTAGACTTCCACATCGGTTTTGCCCCTCAAGTCGATGAGCCGCAAGAGCGTCGTAGAAAAGGGTTCATCGAGCCGTCCGACGGCATCGGCCAGATTTCTTTGGCGAGCGATGGGCACCGACGCCGGTGCGGCTGCCTCAAGACAGGGCAGCGCGCCCACTTTGGCAACTTTATTCGGCGCGGCCCCATCCGTATCAGTCAACCGGTGGAGATACTTTCTTTCACGCTCATCAACATAGTTTTCGTCGATGAACGCCTTTACTTCGCCGAGCAATTCCTGCGAGAGCGAGAACATAGCCTTGTCGAACACGACAAGCGACACGTCCATGTCATTGTTCATCAGCCAGTCGCCAATTGCGCTTGTTGCGACGGATAGCGCCTCGTCTTTCGGGTAGCCGAAAATCCCGCTCGAAATCAGCGGAAACGCCATGCTTTGGCAGCCATGCTCATGGGCAAGGTCAAGCGCGTTCGTGTAACAGGCGCGAAGCAGGGCTTCCTCGCCGCCATCGCCGCGATAAACAGGGCCTGCCGTATGGATGATGTACTTCGCCGGGAGGGAAAAACCCTTTGTGATGACCGCTTCTCCGGTTTGAATCGGCGCCAGCCCGTCGCAGGCCGTCTGTAGCTTTTCCGCACCTGCTGCGTTGAAAATCGCGCCGCAGACACCACCTCCCATTCTGAGATTTATGTTGGCAGCGTTGACGATGGCATCGACCTGCATTTTCGTGATGTCGTTGCGCAGTACGTGTAGTGGCATTTCAGTGTGGTCGTTGTTCAGAAAAGCAGATCAGGCGTCCCGTTCCCGCATCAGGTCCTCGATGTCTTCGATCTCGCGCGGCACGCCTTCGGTCAGAATTTCGCAGCCGTCGGGCGTGACCAAGGCGTTGTCTTCGATGCGGATGCCGATGTTCCAGAAGGCTTCCGGCACGTCGTCCGCCGGGCGGACATAGCAGCCCGGTTCGATGGTCAGCGTCATGCCCGGCTCGAATGACCGCCACTGGCTGTCGGTCTTGTATTGCCCCGCGTCATGCACGTCCAGCCCGAGCCAGTGGCCGGTGCGGTGCATGTAGAAACGGCGGTAGGTTTCCGTTTCGATCAGATCTTGCGCGTTTCCTTCGAGCAGCCCCAGGTCGATGAAACCTTGTGTGAGCACGGCCACGGCGGCTTCGTGCGGCGCGTTCCAGTTGTTTCCGGGGCGTACCTCGGCGCGTGCAGCGTAGTTGGCGGCCAGCGCGAGTCGATAGAGATCGCGCTGCGGGCCGCTGAAACGGCCATTGATCGGGAAGGTGGAGGTGATGTCGGAGGCGTAACCGTCGAATTCGCAACCGGCGTCGATCAGCAGCAACTCGCCGTCCAGCATGCGGCGGTCGTTATCGGTGTAATGCAGCACGCAGGCGTTCGGGCCGCTGGCGACGATGGGCGGGTAGGCGGGGTACTGGCTGCCTGCGGCGCGAAAGGCGTGGAGCAGTTCGGCCTCGATTTCGTATTCGAAACGATCCGGCCCTGTGGCGCGCATCGCCCGACAGTGGGCGGCGACGGAAATTTCGCCTGCGCGACGCATGAGCGTAACCTCGAACTCGTCCTTGATGAGACGCATCTCGTCCAGCACGGCGGAGATTTCATGCACGGTCTGCGGCGCAGTGTCGCCGGAGCGCACCCGGGCGCGCACGGCCCTGATAGCGGAAAGGATACGCCGATCCCATTCCAACTCCGGCTCCACGGCCAGACTCGTCCAGAGTGCGGGCCGATTGATGAGCAATTCGGGCAACTTGCGATCGAGTTCGTCGATGGCCCAGGCCGAGTCGAAACCGAGATGTTCGGCGGCGGCCTCCGGCCCGTACCGATGACCCGTCCAGATTTCCTGCGCGTCGTTCCTGGCGCGGCAGAAAAGGAACTGGCGGGGCGAATCGTCCGCAACGAGGACGAGCACGGCTTCCGGCTCGCGGAAACCGCAGAGATAGAGAAAATGACTGTCGGCGCGGTAGGGGAAAAAAGTGCCCCGGTTGCGCTCACGCTCGGGAGCCGTGGGAATGACCGCTACGCCTCCGCCCCGCGCCGTCATGCTGGCAAGCAGACGGGCGCGGCGGGCGCGAAAGACATCCATTGGAGGGAAACTCAATTTTTGGCCTGCCAGAGTTGTATCAATGCGTCGCGCGACTCGGCAATGTCGGCAATCGATACGTTGATGACCGGGCCGGAAAGCGTGTGCCCTTCGCAATTTCCGGCGATCCGAACGGCTCCGTCCGCCGCCACCAGGGTGATGACGCCGACCCCCTGCTGCAAATGGCTCTGGCGATGGGAGTCACCGACCATGACGCTGCCGTTGGTGAGATTGAGCGTGGCATCGAGCGTGGTGTCCGTAAAAGTGCCGCCAGATTTCAGCTTGCCTTCGATCCGGCAGGGCACGAGACGGTATTCATTGGCCAATGCCAACGCACGCCGTCGCAAAAGGCGCTGCAATTCTGCGGGATCTTCCGGTGTTTTGCCGACGAGTTGGCGGGTCAGATCGTTGATTTCTTCGTCGGTCAAATGAGGCGCGGCAGCGATCATGACCGCGCGATCGATGGCCGGGAGGGAAAGATTTTTGGCATCGAGGTGACAATGGTGACCGATGAGACTGGCGCCCACCTTGGAAAGCTGGGTTGCCGTGACCTTGGGCATTCCCTGAAGCACGAGCGGCCCGAGCATGTCGCTGAGTTTCCGGCACAAAGTAACGTGGTCGTGCGCCAGGAGCGCCTCGGGTGCGTCGATTTCAAATTCGAAAGCGACGTGCAGTTTCAGGTTGGCCTTGGACATTGCGTGCGACTCCCAATGCTTGCCCGGTGCGAAAAATCTTCACTCCGGGCAAAAACACTCCGATTCAGCGAACGATCTGGGTCAGTTCCCCATCCTTGTAGCGCGAAGCCATTTTTTCGAGCGAAATGGCCTTGATGCGGGAAGCGTACCCTGCGCAGCCAAACGCCTCGTACCGGGAAACGCAGACCGCCTTGGCGGCTTCGCGCGCAGGCTTGTTGTATTCGCGGGGATCGAATTTGGAGGGATTTTCGGCCAGAAATTTCCGGATGGCCCCGGTCATCGCAAGCCGGATGTCGGTGTCGATGTTGATCTTGCGAACGCCGTACTTGATGGCCGTCTGGATTTCTTCAACCGGCACGCCGTAGGTCTCCTTCATGTCGCCGCCGTATTGCCGGATGATCGCCAGCAATTCCTGCGGAACCGAACTGGATCCGTGCATCACCAGGTGCGTATTGGGCAACCGGGCGTGAATGGCCTTCACGCGGTCGATGGCGAGAATGTCGCCGGTGGGTTTGCGCGTAAATTTGTACGCGCCATGACTCGTGCCGATGGCAATGGCGAGCGCGTCGCAATCGGTTTGCCGCACGAAATCCGCCGCCTGATCGGGATCGGTGAGCAGCATCGAATGATCGAGCGTGCCTTCCGCCCCGATGCCGTCTTCCTCGCCCGCCTGTCCGGTTTCGAGCGAGCCGAGGCAGCCGAGTTCGGCTTCCACCGTCACGCCGATGGCGTGCGAAAACTTCACCACCTCGCGGCTCACGGCAACGTTGTATTCGTAGGAGGAGGGGGTCTTGCCGTCTTCGAGCAGCGAACCATCCATCATCACGCTGGAAAAGCCGGAACGGATCGCCCCCATGCACACCGCCGGACTCTGCCCGTGATCCTGGTGCATCACCACCGGGATGTGGGGCCAGGCTTCTACTGCCGCATCGATGAGATGGCGCAGAAAGGCGTCTCCGGCATATTTGCGCGCCCCGGCGGACGCCTGCATGATGACGGGGCTGTCCGTCTGCGCGGCAGCCTCCATGATGGCTTGAACCTGTTCCAGGTTGTTGACGTTGAAAGCGGGCAGACCATAACCGTTTTCGGCGGCGTGATCGAGCAGTTGACGCATGGATACGAGAGGCATCGGTTTCTCCATACCCCGGCACACTCCAGCCGGGAGCGAATATACGTTAAAAAAATTCGGATTGGCGGGGCATTTTATCCTGTCAGCAGGCTATCCCGCGAGCGTTCATGTCGGGACTTGCTCGTGAGGGATATATCACGAAGGGTTGAGGAAATGAATAGATATAATGATGCCGTCTGTCCGAAATATGACGTGTGAAAAATGAACGCTGTCGCCTGGATACCCCTGCTTCTGCTGATCGGTGGATTGGCTTACGTACTAATCTTTCGCACGGGCGCGCGGGCGGAAAAACGCAAGCGTAGTCGTCGGCGCAACGCCTCCGCGCATCCCGAGATGAGCAAGCCGCCCCTGCGGGTGTACAGATATCATGCCGTGGAACTGCAAATTTGTGACGATCCCTGCGAATCCGCGTTGGCCATTGCCGGCAAACGCCTACTGAAGTCGGAAGCGCCTGTTCTGCCTTTGAGCGGGTGTTCTCGCAAGAAATGTATGTGCGCCTATACACAGTATGACGATCGTCGCATCATGCAGCGTCGCAGCCGTAACGAATCCTATCCTTACGGTATGCCCATGAGCAAGCCGGGACGGTTGAAGGAAGAACGACGCAAAGCCGCGTGGGACAGGCGGGGACGCAGTTCCGGCTGAGTGTGCGTCGATCCGAAAAGAGTGGTTGAAGCGAGCCAGACTGCACCAATCTGAGGTGTGAGCATAAACAGCATCTGTCGCTTGATAACTGTAAATTTACAGTTTACAGTTGTTGCATGATCAAATCCTTCCTTCACAAGGGTCTTCAGGCGTTTTTTGAGACAGGCAGCAAGGCGAGTATCCGGCCAGATCACGCGAAGCGGCTCAGGATGCAGCTTGCGTTTCTGGGCGCGGCTTCTTCGCCTTTCGGGATGGATGTGCCGGGATGGAAGCTGCATCGTCTGTCGCATGACCTGTCAGGCCATTGGGCCGTGACGGTCAACGGGAACTGGCGGCTGGTCTTTGAGGAAGAGAACGCGATCCTTGTGGACTATCGGGACTACCACTAGCAGGGAGAATGAAACCAATGAGCAGAATGTTCGACCCACCGCATCCCGGCGCTTTTTTGCGCAATGAGGTGCTGCCTGCGCTTGGGTTGTCCGTGACAGAGGCGGCGCGCCAGCTTGGGGTGAGCCGGGTGATGCTTTCGCGTCTCATCAATGGCCGGGCAGGTGTCAGCGCCGAGATGGCGCTACGCCTGGAAGCATGGCTGAAAACGCCGGAAGGAGGAGGCCCGAGCGCCGAAATGTTTCTCCGCATGCAGGCCAGTTACGACCTGTGGCAGGCCGAGCATTCGGGAAAGCCAGCCTTCGTGGTGCGTCCGGCAATGGCGGGAATTTGATTTGAGAAGAAGAGAAACCGCGCAACAACGCGGCTTGGCGGAAAATATTTATTCTTCTCCACTCATGTCTATCCCAATCATGATCGTCGTTTCTACGTTGGAGTCGTTGTTTGATAGTCTGGCTTAATAAACAAGGTCTGTAATATCGATTTCCCATTTTTTCCACCCTTCGAGAAGAGTTAGTTTTTCTTCTCCTCTTTTACCATTTTTATATCTCATATATACTACAACATTGGCCATTTTTGTGACATTATAGCGATTATTTTCATGAGTCGAGTCATAGCTATAGTCTACAGTACTCGCCAATACTGAATCCAAGCCACCATTTTCCTGTATCGAAGAAGCCAGGTTTTCGGCAGAAAATTTAGCTATTGCGATTAATAAACTTGCCTTGTTTGCCTCCTCAAAAATTTCTGCTATTACACCTCTGGTAGACGACATTCCTCTAACCTCTTCTGGCAAGAGGCTCTCTGTTATTCTTCCTTTCCGCATTCCTCTTTTTGCCTTTTCGGCTGAAAAATATTGAGCCGCATCATCAATACGATTATCGGCAATGGCTCGTATATAGTCTTCGGCAATCTTCTCCTCCGGGAGCGGGGATGAGTTGATTTTCCATTCGCCTGATTCGTCGACTAGGGATAGATGGGTTTTCCCCGTTCCGTTATTCATGAAATTTATTTCTACACTGGCAGTGATTATACCGTCCTTCTTATCATCAAAAGTTGCCGAGAGAGAACGAAAACCGCCATTTTCCTGTATAGTTAAATGCAGATGATCGATGCGCGCCAGTAATTTTTCTTTTGTTGCGGTCAAATTTTCTGCATCTGCCAATGAAAAATGCTTAATGGCATCATCGACGTGTTTATCCATAACTGCTACTATATAGCTTTCGATAACATCTCTTGCCAGCGTTTTGGAGGAATCGATTTTCCACTCCCCCTGTTCATCGACCAGAGCGAGCTGTGTTGCTCTCTTTGTGCCGTTTTTGTATTTCATTTCTACGTCGACACGGGGCGGTTTATATCCACTGTTTTCAATAGTCGTCGAAAACGAAACCAAGCCGCCATTCTCCAGTATGAGGGTATGTAAACGATCGATGTGCGTCAGTAATTTTTCTTTCTCCAAATTTTTTTCATCTACCAAAGAAAAATGCTTAATGGCATCTTCATCGCGTTTATCCACGACTGCAAGTATATAGTCTTCGATAGCATCATTTATCAGCGTTTGGAAGGGGTCGATTTTCCATCCACCCTGTTCTTTGAGTAGAGCCAATTGTATCGTCCTCGTTGTGCCATTTTTGTACTTCATTTCTGCGTTGACATGGGTCATGCCGAATGTTTTGTTTTCTTCAATAGTTGTCGAAAGCGAATTCAAGCCACCATTGTCATGTATAATGGCATGCAAACGATCAATATGTACCATCAGTTTTTTCTTTTCTGTCATCGAATTATTTTCGTTTTTCAGTGCAAAATACCCAATGGCTTCCTCAATACGGTTGTTGGCAATAGCGTTTATGTAATCTTCGGCGGCGCTCTTCTGAGGAGAACAGGCAGTAAGCAGTGTAAATGCAAAAAATATACCCATAATGGTAAGGAATTTGCGGATATCATCAGCAAAGAGATACGACATGAAGGCCTCCCGAAAAATGATAATTAAATTTCCAGCATATTTAAATGCAGAAAATTATGCCTCCAATTATACACATCATTTCTTTGAGTTTTTTCTCAACGCTTCATAAAACAGCCTATGCACTCGCGTACAAGGCCCGTCTTATGGCTACTGTTTGTATTTTTTACCGGCGTCCAGCCGCCGACAAAATGGCCGAAGCGAATTCCCCGGCGAGTGCGTTGGGAAAATCGTGCCCCATGCCGTCAATGGCGCGAAACTCCGCATTGGGAATGACGGCTGCCGTGTCGCGTCCGCAGGCGACATTGATGAGCGGGTCGGCGGCCCCGTGCAAGACCACGGTCGGCACCCGAATCGTCATCAACTGCATGCGCCGGTCGCCCGCCGTGAGGAGCGCCGACAACTGACGAATGATGCCTGTCGGATGAAAACCGCCGCGCCGGTATTCGGCGGTGAACATGGCGCGCAATTCCTCGTCCGGCGTGGGGTACTCGGGACTCATCAGCACTTTCTGCCGCCAGATGCTGTCCTCTATGAGCGAATCCTCGTCACGCGCGCCCGGCAGCGGCGCAAACAGCGCATGCAGAGCAGCGGGCGTAGGAGGCGGGAGCAAGGGATTGCCGCTCGAAGACATGATGGATGTCAGCGACAGACAGCGTTCGGGATAATGCGTGGCGACCAGTTGCGCAATCATGCCGCCGAGTGATGCGCCGACGATGTGCGCCGCGTCGATCCCGAGCGCGTCGAGCAGGCCCACCGCGTCGGCGGCCATGTCGACAAGCGTGTAGGGAATGGAAACAGGCAGGGCGGACAACGCGGACAACATCCCCGGAAACGGCGACGCGAAGGATCGCATGTTCATCATCTGATGGATGTCGGGCAGGCCGAGAACATCCATCCGGGTGGAGAGGCCGATATCCCGGTTGTCGAAAGCGATGACGCGAAAACCGGCTGCGCCCAGTTGTTCGATCAAGGCCGTCGGCCAGCGCGTGAGCGGCGTGCCGAGTCCCTGGATCAACAGGATGACCGGCGAGCCGGGCGTTCCGTGAAAGACGGTTTTCAGCTCAAGTTGGCCGATATTGATGAGGCTCATGTTTATTTGTCCGTGGGCGCTGCGCGCTTGTTCCCGTCAATCACGGAAACGCGCTTGCAGCGCGGCAATGGCGGGCAGAGTCCGCCCTTCGAGAAATTCCAGGAACGCGCCGCCGCCCGTGGAGATGTAGCCCACGTCGCGGGCAATGTCGAATTTGGCGATGGCCGCCAGCGTATCGCCCCCTCCTGCGATCGAAAACGCCTGTGAGTGCGCGATGGCCGAAGCAAGCATCTTGGTTCCGCCTGCGAATTGCGGATGCTCGAACACGCCCACCGGGCCGTTCCAGACGATGGCGCCCGCATTGGCGATGATCTGCGCCAGGTGCGCGGCGCTCTTCGGGCCGATGTCCAGGATGCGGTCGTGAGGGCTGACCTCATCGATGGAAACCTTGTTGGCGCGGGCAAGCGCCGAGACTTCGTCGGCGACGACCACATCCACGGGGAGCGGCACTTCCGCGCCGCGTGCGCGCATCAAATCCATGACGGCATGTGCTTCCTTCACCAGATCGGGTTCGGCGAGCGATTCCCCGATGCGCTTGCCCGAGGCCAGCAGAAAGGTATTGGCGATCCCGCCGCCGACGATGAGTTGATCGACCTTCTCGGCAAGCGATTTCAGGATGGTGAGCTTGCTTGAGACCTTGGCTCCGCCGACGATGGCGACCAGCGGACGTTTGGGGTTGCCCAGCGCGCGCGCGAGCGCCTCGATTTCCGCACTCATCAACAGGCCGGCACAGGCGACGGGCGCGAAGCGGGCGATGCCGTGCGTGGTGGCCTCGGCGCGATGCGCAGTCCCGAAAGCGTCATTCACGTAGATATCGCAGAGCGCCGCCATTTTTTTCGACAACGCCTCATCGTCCTTTTTCTCGCCGACGTTGCAGCGGCAGTTTTCCAGCAGCGCCACCTGTCCCGGTTCGACGCTGAAACCGCCATCGGTCCAGTCGGCAATGAGTTTCACCGGCTGGTCGAGCAACTGCCCGAGGCGCACGGCAACTGGTGCGAGGGTATCCTCGGAGCCGAGCTTGCCTTCGACGGGGCGGCCAAGGTGGGAGGTCACCATCACTGCCGCGCCCTGATCGAGACAATACCGGATGGTTGGCACGGAGGCGCGGATGCGGGTGTCTTCCGTGATGTTGCCCGCTTCATCTTGCGGCACGTTGAGATCGGCGCGGATAAAAACTTTCTTTCCGCGTGTGTCGAGATCGCTGAGTTTCTTGACTTGCAGGCTCATTTCGTTCATTCCGTGTGATTATAAATGGTCGGGCTGACAAACATTGAGGGTTGTGTCGGGGATGGATTGCAGGCGTACCGCCGGTGGGGTTGGCCTCGATGCCTCTGCTTGTTGGAAATCGACCGCCCCTGATGTTGTTCCAGTAATTTTAGCCACACGTCATGTTTGTGATCATGGGCAAGTGTAGCGCATCAGTTCGGTTTGCATCCATGTTTTTTTGTGAGGCATTTCTCGCACGGGTGCGTCTACCCCGGCGGCAGCCTCGAACCGGGAAAAGGGTAGCCCGGAAGGGATGATTTTGTATGCAGGGCAGAAACTTGTCCGGATCAGCCCGGAACGTGCTATGCGACCCACTCCACGTTTTGCGTGAAAGAACGTGTCTTCATCCTCTGGGGTGTAGCCAGGAAGCTCTTTGGAGTAACGGACGAGCGGTATCGCTTTTACGAAACACCAGTATTTGTGCTGGTTGACAGAACCCTTTTTTCCGTAATACGTTTGCCGTGTGTGTCTCTGTATCAACCTTCTGAAAGGGTGAAAAAAATGAATTTTTCTGGCGCTACAAAATATACGCTGCTGGTCGTTTTTGTGCTTTTGCTTCAAGGATGCGCCAACTACGAAGAGGCGCTTAACGCGCAGAAGCTTAATCTTTCAGAGAGTCTTGCAGGGGTGACGAAAAATACGCCATATGTTGGAGGCAAGGCTCTCGCCTTTATTCCTCCTCGTCATGTAATTAAAGAAAATGGTGTTGTAGTAATCGGGAGAGGACAGGTTCCGGATAAGACAATAAACTATGTAGTAGATAGCATGGAAAACGATTTTTTTGGATTAGTCGAGGCAGTAAAAAAAGCCGAGTTTTTTGATTCAGTGGTCATAAGCAGGAGTTTATCAGAAGTTCCGTCGGAGAGACCTGATTATGTCATCAGCCTGGAAACCACTGGCTCGAATCAGTGGCAGTGGTACATATATCGTGCCGATAATGTCAGCAACAAAATTCCCTTGGTCGCCGAGGGTACGAAAAAAGGTGCGGCCAAGCTTAATTCCTTCAACGACTCGTTGAGTAGGGCCCTCATGTCGCTTGGCGGCAACGTGGTCAAATAGACTGAGGACAAGTGAAATTTCAATCGGGTTCCGTGTCGTATCGGCGCATGCCCGTGATTGTGAAAAAACCGTAGCCAATACGCCGTACATCTGCCGATCATGATGGATGTGCGATATAACTCGATATTCCGGAGAACTGAAATGAACCGAGCTGTATGTCTTATCCCTGTTATAGTGCTGTCCATCTCCGCTTGCACCTCCATCGAGGTGACGCACCTGAGGCAGGGCGAAATAAGGGAGATATGTATCCGGAAAAATCCGCAATCCCGTAAACCGCTCGAGGATACCATTGCTGCAAGTTTCGCCCGGTACGGTGTGCAGTCCAGGGTCGTGTCCAGTGATACGCCGGAGGACTGCACAAATATATTGACATATTCGGCCTACTGGTCCTGGGATGTGGTTCCATATATGCGGGCGATGGATATGTCAATTTGGAACTACGAAAAAGTGATTGCAAAGGCGAACTTCCACATGCGCGGCGGCGGCGGGTTTGCCGTGACGAAGTGGAAAAAGGCTGAAACAAAGATTGACGAGATGGTGGACAAGATGTTTGGCGTGACAACGACTTCCTCCGATGACGACTGATTCCTCTGCGCAGGAACCTTGAGGCGGGTTTCGCACTCGACAAAAAAACCGAATCCCGCCGATACAGCGGCATGACTGGATATGTGAAGCGCAATCCATGTGGCCGTTCTGTTTTCCATTGGGGCAATATTCCGGCAGTTGCCCTCGCGGCTCATTGCATGAGACCGATGGTATCGTGCGTTCCGTAGCCCGAACCAATGGAGAAAAACATCATGAATGCTTTCCACTCGGAAACATCACCGCGAAAAATCAGTGTGCCGTTACTCATCGGCGTCATATTGTTCGTGGCGGCGCTGGCGCTCACGGTGTTGGCGATTACGCTGACTGGCGCAGGGCAAGCGCGGGCGGAAGGGCTTTTACCCAAACTGAACCTTGATTTGCGGGAGACGACGGTTTCCGGCATTTCTTCCGGCGCTTTCATGGCAACACAGGTGGCCGTTGCGCATTCCGGCACCATCAAGGGCGTTGCCGTGACGGCGGGAGGCCCCTATTTTTGCGCGGGGAAAGATTCCTCGAACGGCGCCGGGGTATCGAAAGCCATCGCCCGGTGCATGCAGGGCGATCCGATGTTCCCGGCCAGGGCCATCGCGGAAGACGATCAGCGTTTGATGCAGGAAGCGACACGGCGTTGGGCGGCGGAAGGGATGATCGACCCGCTGGACGGGCTGGCGCGGCAAAAGGTCTGGATTTTTCACGGTTATAACGACGGCATCGTCAAGACGCCGGTCAGCGATGCGCTGGAAACCTTTTATCGCGCATTCGTGCCCGCGCGCCAGATTTTCCACAGGCGCGAATTGCCTGCGGCGCATGCGCAAATTTCCGCTGCCTGTGCCAGCAATGAAACAGGCGCTTCCTGCAACGCATGCAACGTGACCGGCGGAAATTTCATCAATGCCTGTTCCGTTGGCGGGGCTCCTTACGACGCGGCAGGCATGGCGCTGCAATTTTTCTACGGTCCGATGCAGCGTACCAATCGATTGGAAGGAGAACTGCTCACCTTCAATCAGGTTTTTTACACGCTGATGAATGGCAAAAAAATTGATCCGGGCAAGATCTCGATGGCTGACGAGGGATACCTTTATGTGCCCAAGACCTGTCTGGAAGGGAATCCTTGCCGGTTGCACATCGCGTTTCATGGCTGTCAGCAAAATGCCGGCAAGATCGGCATGGATTTCGTGAAGGGCGCAGGTTACAGCGAATGGGCGGAACTGAACCGTCTGGTCGTTCTGTTCCCGCAGGCGACTTCTTCCAGGTTTCTTCCCGCGAATCCAAATGCCTGCTGGGATTGGTGGGGTTATAACGATACGGGCGGCCAGCCGACAGGCCACTACGCGACCCAAAGCGGTTTTCAGATCGCGGCGGTTTGGCGCATGGCGCAGGCGCTCGTCGATCCAGGCAGTCAGGGGGATGGGAAGCGGGAAGATGAACCGGCGGCGTCGGCAGATGAAATCCGTCTGGTTGCGCCTGTCGCGCAGGTTCTGGATGTCGGCAGCACTCAGGCGCTCCTGATCTGGGAAGCGGTACCGGGGGCGGCGGCCTATCGGGTGTATCGCCTGATGCCGGATTCTGATCCGAAAGGCAGCCCTGCATTCCTGCCGGTTACACCGGAAGGTTTCACCGATACGGCCTATGTGGATAGCGGTCTGGAAGAAAAAACACGTTATCAATACAAGGTGACGGCATTGGATGAAGCGGGCCGGGAAACCTCTGCTCATCCACTGACGGCTGAAACTTCGGGGCGGCCTCCTGCCTGTGATCCCTATTTTTCCATGTTGATGGGACGGACGGTCGATCGGCATGGACTCCCCACGGATTCGACCTGTCCGTAATGGCAAACAGAAATCCTTGCCCGATAAACAATACCGGTTGCCATCTTCCACGCCTGGCATATACTGCCGCCGTCGACCTTCCGATGTCCGTCTCCATGCAACTCATCCTCATCAGCGGTCTTTCCGGTTCAGGCAAGAGTATTGCGCTCAAGGCGCTGGAAGACGCCGGATATTACGTTGTCGATAACCTTCCGGCCATGCTGTTGCCACAATTGATGGGCGCCTTGCACAGCGCCGGTTACGCGCGTTGCGCGGTGGCGGTCGACGTGCGCTCCGGGGAAAGCATTGCGGCGCTGCCGGGACAGATGAAGTTCCTGCGCGAGCTTATCGAGGACTTGCGCTTCATTTTTCTCGACGCGCGCGACGACACGCTGATTGCCCGCTTCTCCGAGACCCGCCGCCGTCATCCGCTGGCCGGGGAGGGAGTCTCGCTCGAAGAGGCGATTGCCCGCGAGCGCGATGTGCTCGAAGACATTTCCATCCTCGGGCATCGCATCGACACCAGCGACATGCACCCCAATACCCTGCGCGCTCGGATAAAGGATTTCATCGAGGCCAAGGCGGGCGAGGGTTTGACCTTGATGTTCCAGTCCTTCGGCTTCAAGTACGGTATCCCGCTCGATGCCGACATGGTGTTCGACGTGCGCTGCCTGCCCAATCCTCACTACGATCCGCACTTGCGCCCGCTCACCGGGTTCGATCCGGAAGTAGTCGCTTACTTCGAGACTCAGTCCGAGGTTGCCCGCATGGTGGAGGACATCCGCGTGTTCGTTGCCGCCTGGCTGCCGAGTTTCATGCGCGACAACCGCAGTTATCTGACCGTTGCCATCGGATGCACGGGAGGACAGCATCGTTCGGTCTACATTGCCGAGCGTCTGGGCGAGGCGTTTCGCGCCAAGATCCACGTCCTTCTTCGGCATCGCGCGGTGGTGCGGCGGGAAGATGCTTGACGGTGCAAAGTTGATGCCGCACTCGACTTCGACGGGAACATGGCGCGCATGGCGCAAACTGCTGCGGCCTGGCGACTGCGGAGTCGCGCTGGCCGGACTTGCGGTATGCGTCGTTGCCGGGTTTGGACTCTGGCGTGGCGGAGCGCCCGATGGCGTGATCGTGCGCGCCTCCGGCCAGGTTTTCGTGGACGATTTGTCTCGTTCGCGCCGTCTCGAAGTGTCGGGGCCGCTGGGCGTGACCGTGATCGAGATCGAACCGGGCCGCGCCAGGGTTGCTTCCGATCCCGGCCCGCGACAGTACTGTGTGCGCCAGGGGTGGCTTGCCCGCGCGGGCGCAGTGGCGATTTGTGCGCCCAACGAGGTCAGCCTGATGCTTACCGGGCGGGGAGTGGACTATGACTCGCTCAGTTATTGAACTGGTGTCGACCGCCGAGGATGATCGGGTGGCGCGTTACTCGGCGGCGGCCATTGCGCTTACCGTGGCCGAAGCGGCGATACCGTTGCCGCTGCCGGGCGTAAAACCGGGACTTGCCAATATTGTCATATTGGTGGTGCTGGCGCGCTGGGGTTGGCGCGAGGCGGCATGGGTGTCGCTCCTGCGCGTGTTTGCAGCCAGCCTGCTCCTTGGGCAATTCCTTGCGCCGGGCTTTTTTCTGAGTCTCGTCGGGGCGTTGGCAAGCCTGTTCACGCTGGCCGGGGCGATACATCTGCCGAAAAAATGGTTCGGTCCGGTCAGTTACAGCATTTTTGCCGCCTTTGCCCACATCGGCGCGCAATTCGTCCTGGCCCGTTTGTGGCTGGTTCCCCATGATGGCGTCTTTCACCTCATGCCTCTTTTCGGCGGGGCTGCCGTGCTGTTCGGGCTGATGAACGGCTTGATTGCGGCGGCCTTGCTGCGTGACCTTCCGGTGCAGGAGGCGTCTCGCCTGTAACGAGGTTGTAATAATATTTGTCTATCTGTGGATAGACAGTGTTTCGGGCGCGGCCCGAAGGAATGGTTTCAATGGCTTCCAGCATTACTCCTGCGGTTTCCGAACCTCTGCTCGAACTGGAGCGCCAGTTCCTCGGTCACAGCACCATGATCGAACGATGGTTCCGTGAGCAGTGGCATGAGCACGTCCCGCCGTTCTACGGTTCGGTCGATTTGCGCAATGCCGGGTACAAGCTCGCGCCGGTCGACATGAACCTGTTTCCCGGCGGATTCAATAACCTCGATCCGGTGTTCCTGCCCCTGTGCGTACAGGCCGCGCAGGCGGCGGTGGACAGGATGTGCGCCAGCGCCCGCAGCCTGTTGTTGATTCCCGAAAGTCATACCCGAAATATGTTCTACCTGAAGAACGTGGCGCGGTTGGCGGGCATCCTGCGCCTGACCGGGCTGGAGGTGAGACTGGGCAGCCTGCTGCCGGAGATTACCGCGCCGACGCCCCTGATGCTACCGGACGGCAGCAGCCTGATGCTGGAACCGCTCGTTCGGAAGGAAAACCGCCTCGGTCTGGCGGAGTTCGACCCCTGCGCCATTCTGCTCAATAACGATCTTTCCGGCGGCGTGCCCGCCGTTTTGCAGGGACTGGACGAACAATGCCTGATTCCGCCGCTACACGCGGGCTGGCATGTGCGGCGCAAGTCGCGTCATGCGGCGGCGTATGAGCGGATCGTCCAGGCGTTTTCGGAGGAAATCGGTATTGATCCCTGGCGCATCAGCCCGGCGTTTCGGGTGTGCAGCGGTATCAATTTCCAGGAGCGCGCGGGTGAACAATGCCTGACCGAGCAGGTCGATGTGTTGCTTGCCGACATTCGCCGCAAATACCGTGAGTTGGGCATCGAAGACGAGCCCTTCGTTGCAGTCAAGGCCGATGCGGGCACTTACGGCATGGGCGTGATGATGGTAAAGGACGCTTCCGAAGTCGTGGGGCTGAACCGTCGCCAACGCAACAAGATGGCGGTGGTCAAGGAAGGGCTGTCCGTCGGGGAAGTCATCATCCAGGAAGGCGTGCGCACGTTCGAGAACGTCGACGGCGCAGTGGCCGAGCCGGTCGTCTACATGATGGATCACTATGTTGTCGGGGGGTTCTACCGCGTGCATACGGCGCGTGGAAGCGATGAGAATCTCAACGCGCCGGGTATGGAATTTCGGCCACTGGCCTTCGACACGCCTGGCAACATTCCCGATTGGCATCAGGAGCCGGATGCCGTGCCCAACAGGCTCTACGCCTATGGCGTGGTCGCGCGGCTGGCGCTGCTTGCGGCCTCGGTCGAAATCGAAGAGATGTTGCCTGTGCCCGGTAATGCGGACGGGGGGGGCGACTGTGGGTGTGTTCTCGAATCCGCGCGCGCGGCCTGACGGGAGCCGATCATGACGGCGCTCGATTTCGCTTTCATCGTCGATCCGTTGCCCGGACTCAAGGCGTACAAGGATTCCAGCGTGGCGATGATGCGCGCCGCCGCCGCGCGCGGGCATCGTCCCTGGGCGATTCGGCGCGAGGACATCGCCTGGCATGAAGGCATCGTCTCGGCGCGCGCCGTGCCGCTCATCCTGCATGCCGACGATGGCGACTGGTACACGGAAGGCGAGCCGGAAACCCGCGCGCTTGCTACGTTCGACACCGTGCTGATGCGCCAGGACCCGCCTTTCGATTTCGAATACCTCACCGCAACCTGGTTGCTCGAGCGCGCCGTCATGGGCGGCGCGCGCGTGTTCAACGATCCGCGCGCCGTGCGCGATCACTCCGAAAAACTGTCGATTACCGAGTTCCCGCAATACATACCTACCAATTTGGTAGCCCGCGACCCGAGCCGTCTCCACGCTTTCATCGACGAGATCGGCGACGTTGTGCTCAAGCCGCTCGACGGTATGGGCGGTAGTCAGGTTTTTCGCGTCGCCTCCCATGACCCCAACCGTCATGTGATCGTCGAAACCCTAACGCAACATGGTGCGCGCACGATCATGGCGCAGCGTTACCTGCCGGGTATCCGCGACGGGGACAAGCGCGTGCTCATCATCGGCGGCGAAGTCATGCCCTATGCGCTGGCGCGCATTCCCCGCGAGGGAGAAACCCGCGCCAATCTTGCCGCCGGCGGGCGCGGTGTGACGATGCCGCTCACCGCGCGCGAAGGGGAAATCGCCCGTTTCCTGGCTCCCATCCTGTGGGAACGTGGGCTGTTGATTGTCGGGCTCGACGTGATCGACGGGCATCTGACCGAGATCAACGTCACCAGCCCGACCTGCATGGCCGAGATTGCCGCGCGGTTCGACGTGGCGGGGCGGGTGATTGAAACGCTGGAGCGTTTGTGCGGTCGATAGAGGCAGGCGCAGGCCAGTCCTTCAGGTTCGTCAGGCTTGTTTTCGCGCTCCTGGTTTGTTGTGGCGCGTGGCTGCTGACCGGATGCGAGCGGGAACGGGTTTTTCAGCGTGAGGGCTACGTTTTCGGCACACGGGTGGATGTGGCCGTCTACACGGATGACCCCAGGTTGGCCGATGCCACAATCGCCGCCGTGTTGCGGGAATTCGACCGTTTGCACAATACGTATCATGCCTGGAAGCCGTCGGAGCTTACCGATCTCAACGAGGCGCTGGCGCAGGGCCGATCCCGCGAGGTGTCGCCCGAACTGGCCGCGATGTTGCGCGATGCGCAATCCCTGTCCGAAATCGGGGGCGGCCTGTTCGATCCGGCGATCGGCGCGTTGGTCGAACTGTGGGGTTTTCACACCGATACCTTCGAGCCGGCGCGGCCCGATCCGGCGGCGCTTGCCGGTCTCAAGGCCGCGCAGCCACGCATGAGCGATCTCGTGATCGAGGCCAATCTCATCTCCAGCCGCAATCCGGCGGTGCGAATCGACTTCGGGGGTTATGCCAAGGGCTACGCGCTGGATCTTGCCGCCGCCATCCTGCTCGAGCGGGGCATCCGGAGTGCGCTCATCAACGTGGGCGGCAACGTCATGGCGCTGGGGAGCAAGGGCAGACAGCCCTGGCGGGTCGGCGTCCAGCATCCGCGTCAGTCCGGGGTCATGGCGACGATGCCGCTCTACGATGGCGAGGCCATCGGCACTTCGGGGGACTACCAGCGTTATTTCGAGTTGGACGGCCTCCGCTTCGCCCACATCCTCGACCCGCGCACCTTCGAGCCGACACACGCCACGCAGGCATTGACCGTGCTGGTGACGCCTCGCCCGCAGGTCGGGGTTTTGTCGGACGTGGCAAGCAAACCCGCCTATCTGGCGGGAGACGCCTGGCGCGAGCAGACGCGCCATTTCGGGATCGAGCATGCGCTTCGGGTAGCTGCCGACGGGCGGGTGGAAGTGACCCGCGCGCTACGGGCGCGGCTGGAATTTCCCGAGTCGATCGAGGTGCGCGTGGTCGACTGAGCTGCCGTCAACGCCCATCCTCGTCGCGCGCCTTCTTTTCTTCGATCTCACGGATTCTGGCCTCGTACCGTTCGCGGTCGCGCTGGGCGGCTTCTGCACGACGGGCGGCTCTGGCACGCTCGCTGGCTTTGTTGCTGGCGGACTTCGAGCGGGTGGCGCGGCGGGAAGGCGATGCAATTTCGGTGCGCGGCATCGTCACGTCTGTGTCGGCACTCGGGAAAGAAGCTTCCGTCGGGCGTGGGCCGTTACCGCTTTCCTCGGCCTTCTTCGCCATTTCGGCGGCTCGGCGCTGGCGTTCCGCGAGATCGAGTTGATGCGCCTCGGCTTCGAGTTCTCGGGCGCGGCGGATGGCGCTCAGGCGTTCAGCCTTGGCATCGTCGATGCAACTGTTGACGAAAAAACGCTTGTAGCACGCCGTTTCTGCCGTTTGGTAGTCGGTTTCGGCCTGTGTGCGCAAGGTTCCGGCTTCGTCGCGCAATTGCCTGATACGCTTGGCGGGACTAGGTATGGCTTCGTCCTTGCCCTCGCTCTCGTCGGCAGCCCCAAGCGGGAAAGCGGTCATGGCAAGGCATGCGCCAAGGACGAGGACGCGGCGGGAGAGCGAATGAAAAAAAGGAACAGGAGATGAAGGACGGGCAGGCATGTGAAACCCGTGCAGTGCGTGATTGAGATGTGCGTAGAATAACAGCCCTTTGTAAAAACATCTGCGACTTTAAGCGTGATCCATTTTCGCAATTTGCGCCTCGCGAGGGGAGGCCGCGTCCTGATCGACGGGGTTTCCCTCCAGTTATTCCCCGGCTGGAAGATTGGCCTGACCGGGGCCAACGGCAGCGGTAAATCGAGCCTTTTCGCGCTTCTGCGAGGCCAGTTGCTCCCGGATCGGGGCGATCTTACATTTCCGTCCGGCTGGACGATTGCCCATGTTGCGCAGGAGACGCCAGGGCTGCCGCGTGCCGCCATCGAATACGTGCTCGACGGCGACTCTGAACTGCGGCGCATCGAAACCGATCTGGCTCAGGCCGAGGCAGCCCACGACGGGGTGCGCATTGCCGAATTGCACACGAACTTGCAGGAAATCGGCGCTTACTCGGCCAGATCGCGCGCGGCGGCGCTGCTCGACGGGCTGGGCTTTGCGCCTTCGGATGCTGGGCGAGCCGTGGCGGACTTCTCCGGCGGCTGGCGGATGCGGCTCAATCTCGCGCAGGCGCTGATGTGCCGCTCCGACCTGCTCCTGCTCGATGAGCCGACCAACCACCTCGATCTGGACACCGTCATCTGGCTGGAACAATGGCTGCGCGACTATCGCGGAACCCTGTTGCTGGTGTCGCACGACCGCGAGTTTCTCGATGCCTGCGTCGATCATGTCGCCCATATCGAACAGCGACAACTGACGCTCTACAGCGGTTCGTACTCCGACTTCGAGCGCCAGCGCGGCGAACGTCTGACACAGCAACAGGCGCTTTTCGAGCGCCAGCAGCGCGAGATCGCGCACATGGAAGACTACATCCGCCGTTTCCGGGCCAAGGCCACCAAGGCGCGGCAGGCGCAAAGCCGGATCAAGGCGCTCGAACGCATGGAACGCATCTCCGCCGCCCATGTCGACACTCCGTTTTCCTTCTCTTTCCGCCCCGCCGCCGCCGCGCCCGATCCTCTGCTGCAAATCGAGAAAGGCGCCACCGGGTATGGAGGAAAAAACGTGCTCGAAGGCATCGAACTCACCCTGCGCCCCGGCGAGCGTGTGGGGTTGCTTGGCCGCAACGGTGCGGGCAAATCCACCCTCATCAAACTCCTGGCCGGGGAAATTGCCCTCACGGCAGGCGGCAAGCACGAGGGCAGGGGGCTGGCGACAGGGTATTTCGCCCAGCACCAGCTCGAAACCCTGCGCGTCGAAGAATCCCCGCTTCAGCACATGATGCGGCTCGATCCTTCAGCCCGTGAACAGGACATGCGCAATTACCTGGGCGGGTTCGATTTTCGCGGCAACGCGCGGAATGACTGCTCCGCCCTTGCCACTACGCCCTGCGGCTCGTTTTCCGGCGGTGAAAAATCCCGTCTGGCGCTGGCCCTGATCATCTGGCAGCGGCCCAATCTCCTGCTGCTGGATGAGCCTGCCAACCATCTGGACATGGAAATGCGCTATGCCCTCATGTGCGCGCTCCAGGAGTACGACGGCGCGATGGTGCTGGTTTCGCACGACCGCGCCTTGCTGCGAGCCTGCTGTGACCGTCTGTTGCTGATCGACGGCGGGCGCTTGCGGCCTTTCGACGGCGATCTCGACGACTACCGCGACTGGCTGACGGAACAACGCGCCCGGCGCGAAGAAGAGAGCGGCACGGGGCGCGAAACGCGGCGCGCGAATCGCGCCCAGGCCGAGGCTGAACGTCAGGCGGCGCTTGCCGCGCGTCGGCCCCTCGTAAAAGAGATCGAGCAGATCGAAAAGAAGTTGGCGGGCTGGACGGGCGAGAAAAAGCTGCTCGAAGCGCGGCTTGCCGATCCGGCGTTCTACGGCGCGGGCAATGGCGGCGACAGCGCGCAGTTGCAGGAACTGCTCAAGCGTCAGGCTGCCTTGCAGGGCTGGATCGAAGAAGCCGAATGCCGCTGGATGGCGTTATCGGAACAGCTTGAAGGGTTGGCGCAGGAGACAGGGTGAAGAAGGGGCGGAAGAGGGATTTCACGTCCCGAAAAACGTCCTGACCTTGTCCATCCACGATTTTGCTTTCGGGTTGTGGTGATCCGCGTTGCTGCGGGAGATTTCATCGAACTCTTTCATCAGTTCGCGCTGACGCTCGGTGAGGTTGACCGGCGTTTCCACCAGGACGTGACAGAGCAGGTCGCCTTGCGACTGCGTGCGCACGTTCCGGATGCCCTTGCCGCGTAACCGAAAGACCTTGCCGCTTTGCGTTTCCGCCGGGATCTTCAGGCGCGCCATGCCGTCCAGGGTGGGAATTTCGATCTCGCCGCCAAGCGCGGCAGTGGCAAAGCAGATCGGCATTTCGCAGTGCAGATCGTCGCGCTCCCGCTCGAACATCGAGTGCCGACGAATGTGGATTTCCACGTAAAGATCGCCGGGAGGGCCGCCATTGACGCCCGGCTCGCCGTGGTTGGCGTGGCGCAGGCGCATGCCTTCGTCGATGCCGACGGGAATCTTGACTTCGAGGGTTTTCTGCCGCTTCACACGGCCCGCCCCTCGACAGTCGCGGCAGGGATCGGGAATGATGCGGCCACTGCCGTGACACCGGGGACAGGGCTGCTGGAGCGAGAAAAACCCCTGCTGGATGCGCATCTGGCCGGAGCCGCCGCAACTCGGGCAGGTGGTGGCGTGGGTTCCAGGCCTTGCGCCGGTTCCGCTACAGGTGTCGCACTCATCGACGGTGGGAATGCGGATGGTTTTTTCCGCGCCGCGCGCCGCCTCTTCGAGAGTGATTTCGAGGTTGTAGCGCAAGTCCGCGCCGCGATAGACGTTCGAGCGACCACGCCCGCCGCCGCCACCGCCGCCGCCGAAAAGATCGCCGAAAATGTCGGAAAAGGCGTCGCCGAAACCCTCGAAGCCGCCACTGAAACCGCCTCCGCCCATCGAGGGGTCGACGCCCGCGTGACCGAAGCGATCGTAGGAGTCGCGCTTTTTGGTGTCGGAAAGCACTTCGTAGGCTTCCTTGGCTTCCTTGAATTTTTCCTCGGCTTCCTTGTTGCCCGGATTGCGATCCGGGTGGTATTTCATCGCCAGCTTGCGATACGCTTTCTTGATGGCGTCGTCGTTGGCGTCGCGGTTGATTCCGAGGATGGCGTAGTAGTCTTTCTTGGGCATGATCGGGTGATGTTCCGGCTTGCCGCTGGATGCGGCAACGGGGATGACGAGCATCCCCGTTCCATCTTGAGGGTGAATGCGTTACGGATAAAATGCTATCGGCTTATTTCTGGTCCTTCACTTCGGTGAACTCGGCATCGACCACGTCGGCTTCGGCTGCCTTGTCTCCGCCGTCGTTCCCGGTCGCGCCGCCGTTGTCCGGCTGCGCGCCTTCGGCCTGCTGGTGTTGCGCGTACATCGCTTCGCCCAGTTTCTGACTCGCGGAGGCAAGCGCCTGCGATTTGGTCTCGATGATCTCCTTGTCGTCGGTCTTGATCGCTTCTTCGGCTTCCTTGATCGCGGCTTCGATCCTGTCCTTGTCCTCCGTGCCGATCTTGTCGCCGTATTCCTTGAGCGCCTTGCGCGTGGCGTGGATCATGCCGTCGCATTCGTTGCGGGCGTTGACCAGGCTGTGCATCTTCTTGTCTTCTTCGGCGTGGGTGGCGGCATCCTGCACCATGCGCTGGATCTCGTCGTCCGAGAGGCCGGAATTGGCCTTGATGGTGATCTTGTTTTCCTTGCCGGTCGCCTTGTCCTTCGCCGAGACGTGCAAAATGCCGTTGGCGTCGATGTCGAAGGTGACTTCGATTTGCGGCATGCCGCGCGGGGCGGGTGGGATGTCGGTGAGGTTGAATTGGCCCAAACTCTTGTTGCCGGCGATCATCTCGCGCTCGCCTTGCAGCACATGGATGGTGACGGCGGATTGATTGTCGTCGGCGGTGGAGAAGACCTGACTTGCCTTGGTCGGGATGGTGGTGTTCTTCTGGATGAGCTTGGTCATGACGCCGCCCAGGGTTTCGATGCCCAGCGAGAGCGGCGTGACGTCGAGCAGGAGCACGTCCTTGACATCGCCTTGCAGGACGCCGCCCTGGATGGAAGCGCCAACGGCCACGGCTTCGTCGGGGTTGACGTCCTTGCGGGGTTCCTTGCCGAAGAATTCCTTCACCTTCTCCTGTACCTTGGGCATGCGGGACTGACCGCCGACGAGGATGACATCGTCGATGTCGGTGACTTTGAGACCCGCGTCCTTGATGGCGATGCGACAGGGTTCGATGGTGCGTTCGATCAACTCTTCGACCAGCGCCTCGAACTTGGCGCGGGTGATCTTCATCGTCAGGTGCTTCGGCCCGGAGGCGTCGGCCGTGATGTAGGGCAGGTTGATTTCGGTCTGCTGGCTGGAGGAGAGTTCGATCTTGGCTTTTTCGGCGGCTTCTTTCAGGCGTTGCAGGGCGAGCACGTCGTTCTTGAGGTCGACGCCCTGATCCTTTTTGAACTCGGTGACGACGTAGTCGATGACGCGCTGGTCGAAGTCCTCACCGCCCAGGAAGGTGTCGCCGTTGGTGGAGAGCACTTCGAACTGGTGTTCGCCGTCGATGTCGGCAATTTCAATGATGGAGATGTCGAACGTTCCGCCGCCGAGGTCATAGACGGCAATCTTGGAGTCGCCCGGCTTCTTGTCCATGCCGAAGGCGAGCGCCGCTGCCGTGGGTTCGTTGATGATGCGGCGTACTTCCATCCCGGCGATTTTGCCCGCATCCTTGGTGGCCTGACGCTGGCTGTCGTTGAAGTAGGCGGGAACGGTGATGACGGCTTCGGTGACTTCTTCGCCGAGGTAGTCTTCGGCAGTTTTTTTCATCTTGCGCAGCACTTCGGCAGAGACCTGCGGCGGGGCGATTCTCTTCTTGTGCACTTCCACCCAGGCATCGCCGTTGTCGGCCTTGACGATCTTGAAGGGCATCAGGTCGATGTCCTTTTGGACTTCCTTTTCGTCGAAGCGGCGGCCAATCAGACGCTTGACCGCAAAAAGGGTGTTCCTGGCGTTGGTGACGGCCTGACGCTTGGCAGGGGCGCCGACCAGGATTTCACCGTCCTCGGAGTAGGCCACCACGGACGGCGTGGTACGCGCGCCCTCGGAGTTCTCGATGACCTTGGGCTTGCCGCCTTCCATGATCGAGACGCAACTGTTGGTGGTTCC
>WRNU01000020.1 GCA_009776435.1 Betaproteobacteria bacterium
ACATAATCGGTACGCTCACCTGCGCGTACCACCGATTGCCCACGCGGAAAATGCCGCATCATGGCTACCTGGGCGATTGAACTCAACACTTCGTCGGACAACCCGGCAAACAGCGGGAAAGTTTTCAACGCAGTGGTCGAAACGAGAGCAGGCCGATTCATAGGACAGTGAATTACATGAAAGAAGTTGCAATATATCCACCCCTTGCGTGCTCACAAATACTACTCCCACGCGGAGAGGATTCCCAGGAACCGTGAAACCGGAATATCCGGCCTGCACGGCCCAATGAAGAAACTTTTCCCAGTATAACCGTATCTTGCCCCGTTGGCATTCGCTTTGTGGCAGATTCGGGCTTCGGGTTTCCCGGATTATAATCACTAATCCGTTCAACGCTTTCTATATGCATCCCATCAGTACCCATCATGACCATCGAACACACCCATTCCCGCCTCCTTATTCTCGGTTCCGGCCCCGCCGGTTATACCGCCGCCGTCTATGCAGCCCGCGCCAATCTGGCTCCCCTGCTCGTCACGGGGCTTGCCCAGGGGGGGCAACTCATGACCACGACCGAAGTCGACAACTGGCCGGCGGACGCCGATGGCGTCCAGGGGCCGGATCTGATGGCGCGCTTCCAGAAGCACGCCGAACGCTTCAACACCCGGATCGTGTTCGACCACATTCACACGGCAAAACTTACGGAACGCCCGTTTCGTCTGATGGGCGACTCCGGCCAGTACACCTGTGACGCCCTCATCATCGCCACGGGGGCCACGGCCCGCTACCTTGGGCTGCCGTCCGAGGAGAAGTTCGCCGGACGCGGCGTATCGGCCTGCGCCACCTGTGACGGTTTTTTCTACCGCGATCAGGACGTTGCCGTCATCGGCGGGGGCAGCACCGCCGTGGAAGAAGCCCTCTACCTTGCCAACATCGCGCGCAAGGTCACGCTCGTGCATCGTCGTCAGGCATTCCGCGCCGAAAAGATCATGGTCGACAAATTGATGGAAAAGGTTGCCGCCGGAAAAATCGAACTGACGCTCGATCACACCCTGGATGAAGTGCTTGGGGACGACTCCGGCGTCACCGGCATGCGCATCCGCAACGTGACGGACGGGCAGGCGCGCGAAGTTGCCGTATACGGCGTATTCATCGCCATCGGGCATCAGCCCAACACCGACATTTTCGCCGGTCAACTCGACATGGACGGCGGCTACGTCATCACCCGAGGCGGAAACAAGGGCGATGCCACCCAGACCAGCATCCCCGGCGTTTTCGCCGCCGGCGACGTGCAGGACCCGATTTACAAACAGGCCATCACCAGCGCCGCGAGCGGCTGTCAGGCGGCGCTCGATGCCGAGCGGTATCTTGATGGGCTGGCGTAGAGGGGATTTAGCACTCCGAGGAAACGACTACCTCGCTTCACTCGGGCGAGGATGAAAACGCACAACGGCGCGATCGTCAGGGCGTGTTCCGGATTTCGGCTGTTTTCCCGTGCTTGCGGATTTCCAGGCGTGGCCCTGGATGATTTCGACCGTGACCGGCAGTTGACCCTCGCGGCGACGTTGTTCGTAGAGCGCGCGGGATTGTTCCCAGGCGGTGCGCCCACACAGGCCGCGCGGGCGGGCGAGCGCGGCGTTGTTGGCGGCGTTGGCGCGCAGGTCGGCGAAAAGCTCGTCGAGGCTGCCGTAGGTCAGCGTGAGCATCTCCATGTCCATCACGGGATCGGAAAAGCCCGCCGCGATGAGGATATCGCCCAGATCGTGCATGTCGATGAAACGGTGTACGCGCGCACCCGCATGCGCGGGAAGAATCTCGCGCAGTTCCCGCAAGGTGTCCGGGCCGAGGCTGGAGAACATGACGAGTCCGTCCGTTTCAGTCACCCGGCACATTTCGCGGAAGACGGGCAGAGGATCGTCGATGAAGGGTAGCATCAGATTGGCCCAGACGAGGGAGATTGAGCCGTCCGCGAGCGGTAGCCGCGCGGCGTCTGCGGCAACCACGGGTAGGGGCGTTGCGCGCAACGGGGCAAACAACGCACGCAATGCACCGTAGGGGCGCGATTTATCGCGCCCGGCAATCGCCGCAGGAACGCGCCGCGCCTGGGCAAGCAGAGTTTCGACGAGATCGACCCCGACCCGCACGGCCCTGGGGTAACGCTCTCCGAGACGCACGAGATCATGGCCCGCGCCGCAGCCGAGGTCGAGAATGCGGCGTGGAGCGATGCGGATGAGGTCGAGCCGTTCATCCATGCGACGGGCGATTTCGCGGGCGAGAAAATCGGAATCGGTTTCACCAACCCGCGCGCCCGCCTGCCGAAGCCGCCGCCGCAGCAGGGCGTGATCCAGGCGAAAGTCCTGGGGAGAGTCCACGCCGCGTACCGCCCGGTCAGATGGCGACGAGGCCGAGGCGGGCGAAAAGGCGCATGTCGGCGTCGGCGTCGGTGTTGCCGGTGGTCAGGAGCCGTTCGCCGTAGAAGATGGAGTTGGCCCCTGCCATGAAGCACAACGCCTGCAATTCGTCGCTCATCTGTTCGCGGCCCGCCGAAAGGCGCACAAAGCTCTCGGGCATGGTGATGCGCGCCACGGCGATGGTGCGAACGAAATCGAAGGGGTCGATGGGGGCACAGTCGGCAAGCGGCGTGCCGGGAAAGGCGATGAGCTTGTTGATGGGCACGGATTCCGGCGGCGGTTCCATGTTGGCGAGTTGGGCGATGAGACCCGCGCGCCCCCCCTGCCCTTCGCCCATGCCGACGATGCCGCCGGAACAGACGTTGATCCCGGCTTCACGCACTTTTTCGATGGTGTCGAGCCGGTCTTGCAGGGTGTGGGTGGTGACGATATTGCCGTAGTGCTCGGGCGCGGTGTCGAGGTTGTGGTTGTAGTAGTCGAGTCCGGCTTCAGCGAGCCGCCGGGCCTGTTCCTCGTCCAGCATCCCGAGAGTAACGCAGGTTTCCAGCCCGAGTTTCTTGACTTCGCTCACCATTTCGATGACGGCGGCGAGGTTTTTTTCGTTGGGGTTGCGCCAGGCCGCCCCCATGCAGAAGCGGGAGGAGCCGCTTTCCCTGGCGGCACGGGCGTGTTCCAGCACTTCGTCGAGCGGCATCAACCTTTCGCGTGCAAGCCCGGTCTGGTGGTGCGCGGACTGCGAACAGTAACCGCAGTTCTCGGAGCAACCGCCGGTTTTGATCGAAAGCAGGGTCGAACGTTGCACTTCGCCCGCCTTGAAATGGGCGCGGTGTACTTCCTGCGCGCGAAACATCAGATCGAGGAAAGGCAGCGCGAACAGGGCTTCGATGTCGGCGATTTTCCAGCGGGCAGTGACGGACTCCGCCGGGACGGGCGAAGAAGGCTTGATGAAGAACGTGTTGGGGGATTCGCTTGTCATGGCGTGTGATTTGGTCTCTAATGGGAAGTCGTGATTCTCGTTCAGTGAGCAAAAGCAAGTCAAATGAAGGCTACTCACCGCCCTCTGCATCCACCGCTCGTCATCCGGCGCGAAGTCGCAGGATCCAGGCGATGTGTAGATTGCAGCGACTTCGCTCCGCTACGCGCTGAAATGACAGGAGGGGTTATGCAGGAGATCCTTGGAAAATTCTCGCGGTCAATGTGTCGAAACGGGCATTGGGATGGGTGGAGTCTGCTTGCGTCCCTGCCCGACAGGCTGATCCCGCCGGACTGCTGCCTGTGTGGAACGCCTGCCGCAAGCGGGAAAGGGGGCGTGCCCGTGTGTGGCGATTGCGCGGGCGAGTTGCCGCGCCATGATGGGCCTGCCTGTCCATGTTGTGCGCTGCCCACACCGGAGGGGCAAATGTGCGGGCGCTGCCTGCGCGATCCTCCGGCGTTCGACAGCACGCAGGCGCTGTACAGCTATGCCTTTCCGGCGGATGTGCTGGTGCGCGCGTTCAAGTACCGTCATCGTCTGTCGCTGGCCCGGTTCTTCGTCGACGCGATGCAAGGCTTGCCGGAGGCCGATGTGGTCGTGCCCATGCCGTTGCATCCGCGACGCCTGTCTGAGCGCGGTTTCAATCAGGCGCTGGAAATCGCCCGTCCGCTGACCCGCGCAGTCGGTTTGCCGCTGGAACAGGAGAGCGTTGTGCGCAGTCGCCACACGCCACCGCAGGCGATGCTCGACCGCGAGGCCCGACTTGCCAATCCGCGCGGCGCGTTTGCCTGCCGCCGTCGCTTCGACGGTTTGCGCGTGATGGTGGTCGACGACGTGATGACCACGGGCGCCTCGCTCGATGCGCTCGCCCATTGCCTCAAGACGGTCGGAGCGGCGTCGGTACATAATTTCGTCCTTGCGCGCGCTGAGGTGTGAGGCGCTTCAGGTAGAATCCAAACCTTTCGGCGTGGCCTCTCATCACATGGAACTTTTGACCCATTTTATCGACATCGTTCTGCATCTGGATCAGCACCTGGGGGCGTGGGTCGTTCAATACGGCATATGGATCTACGCCATATTGTTCTTCATTATTTTTGCGGAAACGGGTTTCGTGGTGACGCCCTTCCTGCCGGGAGATTCCCTGTTGTTCGTGGCGGGGGCGCTGGCGGCGATCGGCGGGGACGGCGGCATGCATATCGGCTTGCTGCTGGCGACGCTCTGTTCGGCGGCCGTTTTGGGCAACACGGTGAACTACCATATAGGCCGTTTTATCGGGCCGAGGGTATTCCAGTGGGAGAACTCCCGGTTTTTCAACAAAAATGCGCTGTTGAAAACGCATGCCTTTTATGAACGGCATGGCGGCAAAACGCTGGTCATTTCCCGCTTTTTGCCGATTTTCCGCACGTTCGCGCCGTTCGTGGCGGGCGTGGGCGCGATGACTTACTCCCGGTTTCACATGTTCAATCTGGCGGGGGGGCTGGGCTGGTGCTTTTCGCTCACGCTGGCGGGGTACTGGTTCGGTAATCTCGAGCGGGTAAAAAACAATCTTTCACTGGTGATCGTGGGGATCATCATCGTTTCCCTGTTGCCGATGTTGATCGCCTGGCTGATGCGGGACAAGGAAGAAAAGAATGAACACGGGTCTCGCGCAATCTCCGCCATTTATGGCGGAAACAAGCAAGACAAAGCGTAACAGGGAGCCGAAGGCTCCCCAAGACCGTATCGAGGAATCCCCTGCCTTCAGGCAGGGGTGACTCAAAAGGAAGCCGGTTCCTGAGCATGACTTGTATTTAACCTACGGGTGTAATTGAAATGATTTTCAAGATTCTGATGATGGCGGCGTTTATCGCCGTGACGGTTTTTATCGGTTTTTATGCCCGCAAGAGTACGCGGGATGTCGATGGTTTCGTGCTTGGCGGGCGCAAGGTCGGGCCGTGGCTCTCCGCGTTTGCCTACGGCACTTCGTATTTTTCGGCGGTGGTTTTCGTCGGTTATGCCGGGCAGTTCGGCTGGAAATACGGCATGTCGGTGATCTGGATCGGGCTGGGCAATGCGTTCATCGGCAGCCTGCTGGTCTGGTATGTGCTCGGAGCGCGGACGCGGGCGATGACGCATCACCTGCGGGCGCAGACCATGCCGGAATTCTTCGGCGCGCGTTATTCAAGCCCGGCTCTGCGCATTGCCGCCGCCGCCATCATCTTCATTTTTTTGACCCCCTATACGGCGGGCGTCTTCAACGGCCTGTCGAGGCTCTTCGACATGGCCTTCGGCGTGCCTTACGAGTGGTGCGTGATCGTCATGGCGGCGCTGACCTGTGTTTACGTGGTCATGGGCGGCTACGTGGCAACGGCCATCAACGATGTGGTGCAGGGCTGCATCATGTTGTTCGGCATCGTCGCGGTGATCGTCGCCGTCCTGATGAATTATGGCGGCTTCACGCAGGCGATGATCTCCCTTTCGCAGGTACCCAGCGACGCGCCGGGCATGGCGGAAATGCATGGCGCATACGTTTCGATTTTCGGAACCAACCTGTTGGATCTGGCGGGCGTGTTCGTGCTGACTTCACTGGGCGTCTGGGGGATGCCGCAGATGGTGCAGAAGTTCTATGCAATCAAGAGCACCGACGCAATCAGGCGCGGGGCCATCATTTCGACCCTGTTTGCAATAGTGGTGGCGGGGGGAAGTTATTTCCTGGGCGGATTTGCCCGACTGCTCAACCCCGAAAGTCTCCCAAAGACATCCGCCGGGTTGCCTATCCCCGATTCCATCATTCCAGCCATGCTCCAGGGGATACCGGAAGTGCTCATAGGCTTGGTGGTAGTGCTGGTGTTGAGCGCGTCGATGTCGACCCTGAGCGCGCTGGTGCTGACGTCAAGTTCCACGATGACGTTGGATGTTCTCAAGGGTCGATACATCCGGGAGATGAACACCAAGGGCCTGGTCGTGTCGATCCGGGTGCTCATCGTGGCTTTCGTGCTTGTTTCGACGGTGATTGCGCTCATCAACTACAAGTCGCAGATCACATTCATCGCACAACTCATGGCACTCAGTTGGGGTGTGCTGGCGGGTTCGTTCATCGCGCCTTTCCTGTACGGTCTTTACTGGCAGCGCACGACGGTGGCGAGTGTGTGGGCGTGTTTCATCTTTGCGATAGGGCTGGTATGCGGAAACTGGGTGTACGGCCTCATGAACCCCCCGACCAACGCGGGCTTCATGAATCCGGTTAACGCGGGCGCGCTGGCGATGCTTGCGGGACTGGTGATCGTGCCGGTGGTCAGCTTGTTTACGCCGCGCCCGGATGCCGAACGGACGAGCATGCTTTTCAAGGAGTCGTACCTGAACGTGCACGACATGAAGATCGACGCGGATTGAGCGGAAGAATGGCAAGGGCGGAAAATTTTCCGCCCGTTTCTATTCTTCGTGGTTTTGAGCCAGGGTTTCGTCGAACTGGAAAATCAGATCGTCGACGATGTCGTCCAGATCCGAGGCGACATAGCCCAGGCAAACGGCAACGAATTCGCGCGCTCGCATCCATTCCACGTCCTGCACCGAGCGCAGGTGGGTGTTGGCGATGTACTCGGCCATCACGTTGAGGGCGATCAGGCGGTGTGCCTCGCTGTTGATGTTTCGCGGATCGCCGAGTTGGGCATAGTCATGGTGATTGAGAATGCCCTGGGTGATGGCGTCCGACAGGCCCCAGGCGCGCGCGAGGTAATAACCGATAATGGCGTGGCTGGTTCCGATGGCCTCTTCTTCAACATCGGTGAATATCTTGTCGGTATTCTTGTTGGCTTCGCGCAGGACATCCTTGTACTCCGGGTAACGTTGCATGAGCAGGGGAATGCCGCAATCGTGAAACAGTCCGAAGGTGTAGGCGGTGTTGGGATCGACCCGGCCTATGATGGAAGCCAGCCGTTTTCCGGCTACGGCGGAATAGCGTGAACTGTCCCAGAAACGGTCGAACGAGGTGCTGCTGCTGCTGATGGAGCTTTGCAGGAGCGCCTCCCGCACCAGATTGATCAGGGCACTGAAGCCAAGTGTCTTGATCGCGTCTGCGATAGAGGCGATGCGGCGACCACTGCCGTGGAGCGGCGAATTGGCCATGCGGATGACGATGGCGGAGATCCCCGCGTCCTGACAGACGAGTTCGGCGATTTTTTTGCTGTTGACGAGCGTGCTTCCCAGTTCATCCATCAACAGGGTGAGAATGGCCGGGCATGCCGGGATGGTGACCCCGAATCGAATTTTGCTATGGGCCTTGTTCATGATGAAAAAATCTCTGTATGGTCTCTGCAAGATGCGATGTCGTAGTGTAGAGGGCATTGCGAGCATATACCGCGCACAATGCCGCATCCAGGAAGGAAATCGTCGCCAGAAAAAGTATTCGCGGGGAAGAAATATTTATGCCATCACGCATGAAACGGCCTAGAATGCGCGCCTTCACTCTCATTCGTTACCCGGCAGGAGGCGTGAATCATGAAATGGTTTGAAACCTGGCTCGAGAATCTCGCTGGCGGGGACGCCATGACGCTGTTTTCCCTGCACGCGCTGTTGGTCGTGCTTGCCATCGTGGTTTTCAACTACATGCTGCGCCATGTGCTGCTGCGGTTCGGCAAGGCGGCCCGCAAGGCGGATACATTCTGGGAACTGGCCCTGGTGGCTTCCGCCAAGCGGCCACTGTCCGTATTGGTCTGGGTGGTCGGCATCTCGTTCGTCGGTCAGATGGCGCAGGCGCAAACGGATGCCGCCATTCTCGCGTTCATTCATCCCGTGCGCGTCATCGGGGTCATCGTTTGTCTGGGCTGGTTCCTGACGGGATTCATCGGCAACGCGAAAGAGGCGATCATCCGGCGGCGAAACGCGCGCGGCGTGAAAATTGATCGGACGACAGCCGATGCCGTCGCCCAGCTTTTACGAATCGCGGTATGGATCACGACATTCCTGGTCGCCCTGCAAAGCCTGGGGTTCTCGATCGAGGGGGTATTGGCTTTCGGCGGCATCGGCGGGATCGCCATCGGCTTTGCCGCCAAGGATCTGCTGGCCAATTTTTTCGGCAGCCTGATGATCTATTTCGACCGTCCGTTTGCCGTCGGCGAGTGGATACGTTCGCCGGACAAGCAGATCGAAGGTACGGTCGAAGACATCGGCTGGCGTCTGACCCGCATTCGCACTTTCGACAGACGGCCTCTGTATGTGCCCAATTCGGTGTTTACGACCATCACGGTCGAGAACCCGTCGCGGATGAGTCACCGCCGCATCAACGAGACTATCGGCCTGCGCTACGATGACATCAGCAAGGTCAAGGCCGTCGTCGAGAATATACAGGCCATGATGTGCGAACATCCAGAAATCGACCAGGATCTGCCCGTAGTCGTGAGTTTCGACAAGTTCAACGATTTTTCGCTCGACATCGTGGTGCGCGCGCTCTGTCGCGTGACGGCGGGCGCGGAATTCCAGCGGGCCAAACAGGATATCCTGTTGAAGATCGCCGACATCATCAATAGCCACGGCGCAGAGATCGCATTTCCGACGCGCGTCAATCTCACCCGCGCCCTGTCGCCTGTGGACGCATGACATGAACGCGGCGATATTCGCAGCAATCGGTGTGGGCGCGGCCTGCGGCGCGTGGCTGCGATGGGCGCTGGGAGAATGGCTCAATCCTTCGGGCTTCGCGCTGCCGTTGGGAACCCTGGCGGCCAACCTGGGCGGCGGTTTCCTGATCGGCGTGACGCTGGCCGTGTTGCAAAACTGGCCCGGTCTTTCGCCCGTGCTGCGGCTGGGCATCGTCACCGGCCTGCTCGGCGGATTGACGACTTTTTCGACCTTTTCGGCGGAAGCTTTCCATCTTGTCCAGCGTGGCCAATGGGGCTGGATGGCAGCGCATACACTGTTGCACGTTGTCGGCTCGATACTTCTGACCTGGCTGGGTTACGCTCTGGTGCAGGCGCAGTGGAAGGGGTGAAACCGTTGTTGAAGGCCCATGCGTGACAGGATCGATCTGTTTGCCCTCGATCTCCTGTTCTGCTTGTAATGAATATAAAATTTTGTATAATTCGAGCATGACCGATCCCAAGCCTGTCGAGTTCCTGGGCAGTTCCCTTGACGACCTTCGCGCCTTTCCGTACATGGCAAGGCGAGAAGCAGGTCATCAACTCGATCAGGTTCAGAATGGTCAGGAACCCGACGACTGGAAGCCTATGACCACTGTGGGCCAGGGTGTGAAGGAGATTCGAATCCGAGATGCTGCTGGTGCATTTCGTATCATCTACGTTGCCAGGTTTGCCGATGCGATCTATGTGCTTCACTGTTTCCAGAAGAAGACAGAAAAAACCAGCAAGACCGATATAGATTTAGCTGCCAGGCGTTACCGCAGCTTGTTGAAGGGGTTTGACCAATGAATAACCAACGATTTGCCAGCGTCTGGGATGCCATCGAGGATACCCCGGAAGAAGCGGAGAACATGAAGCTGCGCTCCACATTGATGACAGCACTGAAGAATCACCTCACCCGCACCGAAATGAGCCAGACCCAAGCCGCGAAACTTTTCGGTGTGACGCAACCTCGTATCTCTGATCTCATGCGTGGCAAGATCAATCTGTTCGGTCTCGATGCGCTGGTGAATATGGCGACGGCTGCCGGCCTTCATATCGAAATACGGGTGTCCGAAACCGCTTGATTTTCTCGGTCGGCATTGCCATTCAAAAAGTCAAAACGAATATTTTGCCATCAATCAGCCAACCGTTCGGATAGTCGAACCGGGGTAGGTCCCCTCCCTGGCGCACCTCGAATCATGGATGAGGGAAGGCGGGCTACGCCTGCTGCTGCCAGCCGCTCGCCCACCCTCACAGGCGCTTTCAGACTCCGCCGCGTGGTTCAGAAGCTCCCACGCCCCTCTTTCAGCCAGCGCGCAACGTCCAGCGCGTAATACGTCAGGATGCCATCCGCACCGGCACGCTTGAACGACAGGAGCGACTCCAGCACACAACCTTTCTCGTCCAGCCAGCCCTGCTGCGCGGCGGCCTTGAGCATCGCGTACTCTCCGCTCACCTGGTAGGCGTAGGTCGGCACACGTAACTCGGCCTTGATCCGACGCACGATGTCGAGACAGGGCATGCCGGGCTTGACCATGAACATATCGGCCCCCTCGGAGATGTCGAGCTCGACCTCGCGCATGGCCTCGTCGCTGTTGGCCGGGTCCATCTGGTAGGTGTACTTGTTGCCCTTGCCGAGCGTTCCGGCAGAACCCACGGCATCGCGGAACGGGCCGTAAAAACTGGAGGCGTACTTGGCCGAGTAGGCAAGGATGCGGGTGTGGATGAGATTGTGGCGGTCGAGTTCCGCGCGAATTTTTCCCACGCGGCCATCCATCATGTCGGAGGGGGCCACTACGTCCGCGCCCGCGCGTGCGTGGCAGAGCGCCTGACGGATGAGCGCGACGAGGGTTTCATCGTTCATCACATAGCGGTTGGTGTCGTCGGGGTCGATCAGACCGTCCTGCCCGTGGATGGTGTAGGGGTCGAGCGCCACATCGGTGATGACGCCCAGCGCCGGAAATCTCGTCTTGAGGGCGGCAACAGCGCGCGGGATGAGACCGTTCGGATTCCAGGCCTCCTCGGCGGTTTCGCTTTTCAGGTCGAAGTCGATCACCGGGAAAAGCGCCAGCGCAGGCACGCCGAGCTTGAGCGCATCCTCAGCGAGCGCGAGCAGTCGGTCGAGCGACATGCGCTGAACGCCGGGCATGGACGTAACCGGCGAGGCAACGTTCTGGCCTTCCTGCACGAACACGGGATAAATGAGGTCATCGGTGGTCAACAGGTTTTCACGCATCAGGCGGCGGGAAAACTCATCGCGGCGCATGCGCCGCAGGCGTGTTTCGGGGAAAGCGGGAATGGCGTGCATGTTGGTTTCCTTCAAACGGAGAAACGGGACGAGATGCAATTAAATCGCACTCGCATGCAGGATGCCAAGCGCCCTTATTCACAGTCCGTAGTCTGTATAATCCATCGCACCGCGCCAGAGGCTCCAGCGCCCCATTATTTCACCATTCCGTTTCTCTCATCGTGGACGATTCCCAACTGTGCCGATACAGCCGCCATATCCTGCTCGATGAGTTGGGTGTCGAGGGGCAGGAACGCATTCTGCGAAGCCATGTGCTCATCATCGGCGCGGGTGGCCTGGGTTCGCCCGCCGCGCTGTACCTGGCTTCCGCCGGAGTGGGCACACTGACGCTGGCCGACGGCGACACGGTAGACGCCACCAATCTGCAACGCCAGATCCTGCACACAGAAGCGCGAATCGGCCTGCCCAAACCGGTCTCCGGCGCGCAGACGCTCGTTCAGATCAACTCGACCGTGCACCTCGTTCCGCTCCATGAACGGCTGGAAGGCGAAGCACTGCATGCCCGTGTGGCAGCAGCCGATGTCGTGCTCGACTGCACCGATAATTTCACCACGCGCTACGCGATCAACCACGCCTGTGTCCAAAACCGGACGCCGCTCGTTTCCGGCGCGGCGTTACGCTTCGGTGGGCAGGTGAGCGTTTTCGATTTTTCGCGCCCGGACTCCCCCTGTTATCACTGTCTGTTTCCGGACGGGCAGCCCGTGGCGGAAGAACGCTGCGCCGTCACCGGCGTGTTCGCGCCGCTCACCGGCATCGTCGGCAGCCTGCAAGCGGCCGAAGCCTTGAAGCTGCTCGCCGACATCGGCACACGGCTCACCGGGCGACTGTTGCTGATTGACACACTCTCCCAGACGATGCGCACCATCGCCTTCGGCAAAGACCCGGCCTGTCCGGTCTGCGGCAACACAGCCTGAGTCGCGCCCAAAACCGCGCCCAAGGCGCGCCGGCTCTACAGCCTCCCTCTCGAGGGAGGTGTCGCGCGCGTAGCGCGTGACGGAGGGAGTCGAGGCGTCGCGCCGAAGCCGTGACGGAGGGAGTTGGAAGGAGTTTTCCTTTTCTTGACTGTCACGTCTTGCGAACCACCCCATTGATAAGGTAGAAAGGAAGACTGTCTCTTAGAAAACGTAGAACGTTCAAAACGTCCGCGCCAAACTGCCGATCATGGACAGTTCCAGCCTTGCAGCCATCCGGCTCACCTGTAAACCGACTACGCCTGCGGCCATGCTTCTGGTCGGCATGCGCTGGCGGCTGACCAATACCCGCTCACGTCTGAAGGTGCCGGCAGACAGCGACCATCATGTCTGGATCCTCCGCTGTTGCGCAGGTGAAGTCCGTGGCGATTCTTCGTTGATTTTCGTCCATACATGAGTATAAAATATTTTCCGCAACCACTGCTATTGGCAGGAAACGCTTTCGGCGAATATTGTATTGCTGCCTGCGCAGTTGTGTTGTTGCCCACGGGGTCTGCGATAAAACAGAAAGCCCGGTTTTCGAAAAGAGGATTTTGCACGGACAATGCCCACGATACGTCGCATAATGCCCGTGGAAGTAGCACGATCTTTCGATGTTTTTGGGCGATTTTTGTACAAAAGGTTTCTCTCGGCATTAAATGCAGCGTCCTTTCTTAGAGGGGTTCCAAATGGATGATAAGAGTAGCATATTTTTCAAATATCGCAAGATCATCTTCGCAGTGATCCTCTTCATGGTGGCGGATTCGATAGTCATCGGCATTAACTTCTACAACACATTCAAGGCCGACGAATCCGCCGTGTCGATCAACCTGTCGGGCCGACAGCGGATGCTGTCGCAGCGCATGACCAAGGCGCTCCTGATGACGAATCGCAGCCTGGAAGGGGAAAGGGACGCAAACACCAAAACCAACCTGCAGGAACTGACACTGGCCGTCGGGCTTTTCGACACGACACTGAAGGGTTTTCGTGACGGCGCCACGGTGACTGGCGGCGACGGCAAACCCGCATTCCTGACTCAGGTTGAAACGGAGGAATCCAGGAACCTCGTAGGAAAGACATACAAAATATGGGATATTTACATGGAACTGTTGCGACCGTTGCTGTTGCGACCGTTACTGGACAAGGACGACAAGTACACGGAGGAAGAACTCGAACAGAAACTGGCATTCGTAAAGAATAACCCCGATACGCTCACGGCGGCATTGGCCTTTGCGCAGATGAACAATCTGCAAATCCTGGGCCTCATGAACGAGTTGACCACCGACCTGGAGCGCGTCGCCAGTTCCCGGGCCGCCACTTTGCGGATCGTGCTGATCGTCGGCATCCTGTTTGCGCTCGTCAACTTCTGTTACACCGTCGTCATTTCGATCCGTGACTTGATCAAGGGTGACAGGCTGCTTGCCCAGTCCCGCAAGGAGACGGCCGAGATTCTTTCGACCGTGCGCGAAGGGCTGTTCCTGCTGGACAAGGACAAGAGAATCGGAACGCAATTCTCGGACTCCCTGCCCGACATATTGAGGAGGGATGTCGAACCGGGTTCGGACTTCCTGCCCCACCTCGAGGCCATTGCCCCCAGAAACATCTACGAAGCCGCCATGGACTACATCGAACTGCTCCTGGGCGACCGGGTGAAGGAATCCCTGGTAACCAGCCTCAACCCCCTCACGAACGTGCCCGTCCTCGTCACCGACCTGCGCGGCAATACCCAGACCCGCTACCTATCCTTCTTCTTCAACCGGGTCGTTGCGGAAGAACTGATCTCGCACTTGCTGGTCACAGTACAGGATGTCACCGACAAGGTCGTACTGACACAACAGGTCGAGCAAGCGAAGAACCAGGCAAAGGTCGAGGTCGAAACCCTGCTGCGGCTGGCAAGCAGCGATTTCGATTCGCTCCAGCAATTCATCGACAACGTCGGAGAAGCGTTGGCACAGATCAACGAGAAGATGAGCGCACCCCACGATGAAGCGCGTGAGCGCCTGCATACCCTGAACCACGTCATGCGCCTGGTGCACAGCATCAAGGGCGAATCGGCGGCGCTCGGCATCGACGTGCTGGAGAGCTACGCACACGAATGCGAAAAGGAAATGGTCACCATGCGCGAAAACGAGGAGACGCTCGGCGGCGATCAGATGTTGCGCGTGGCCGTGTTGCTGGAAGGTTTCTTCCAGCGCCATTCCTCGCTCGCCCAGATCGTCTCCCGCCTCGGCAACGCGCTGGGCAAGACTCAAGGCAGCGCGCCGGAAACCGGAGGCGCCCAGAAGCATCCGTTCGCGGACCACATCACCGCGCTCGCGCAACGGATTGCTGCGGATCACGGCAAGCAGATCGAAGTCTCCTGCCAGTTTGAAAAATTTTTCTCCCTTCCCAAAGCCACAACGAAGGAGTTGCAGGACATTTCCATTCAACTCGTGCGCAACGCCATGGCGCACGGTATCGAGACGCCCGACAAGCGGGTTGCGCGCAACAAGCCGCCCACCGGCGCGCTGAGTCTGTGGTGTGAATACCTGGGCCACGGCCAGTACACCTTCACGGTACGGGACGATGGACGCGGTATCGTTCCCGAACGTCTGCGCGAGCATTTCGTGACTAAAAACCTCATGAGCGCAGAGGAAGCAGCCGTCCTGAGCGATGTCGAAGTCGCCAACCGCATTTTCCAGCCGGGCATCTCGACCTCGGAGACCATCGACCAGGATTCCGGGCATGGCATCGGGTTGGATGCGGTACTGGAGAAAGTGAAAGGCATGGGCGGGTACTTGCTGGTCAAGAGCCGCCCGGATCAATTCACAGAATTCAACATTCAGTTCAGCACGGTACATTGAGCCCACAGAAATGAAACTCCTGATCGTCGACGATTCCGCGCTCATCCGAAGCCGCATTGCCCGCATCCTGAACGACCCGAGGCTGAACACCATCCAGTTGCTCGGCATGGCCAGAAACGGCAAGGAAGCCATCATGCTCTTCCTGCAACACATGCCCGAACTCGTGACAATGGACATCACCATGCCGGAAATGGATGGCGTAGAGTGCACGGAAAAGATGGTCGAAATTCGCTCCGACTGCAACATTCTCGTCATTTCCGCATTAAGCGACAAAGCCACTGCCCTGAAGGCGCTCAAAAAGGGCGCCCGCGGGTTTCTCTACAAACCGTTTTCTGACGAAGACCTGATCGCAGCTTTTTTGGAGCTTACCAGTCCATGAACGGCATCAACGAAAAAGACATCTACACTTTCGTAGACGCGGTCAGCAACTTCTTCTTCCATGTCACCCAGGAAAAAGTGGAAATCAAGACCGCTTACCTGCTGGAAGACGATGTCCCGTCCGCAACGTTCGATCTGACCAGCTACATCACGCTGTCCGGGGGGTTCACCGGGCGTATCTATTTCTCCGCGCCTCGCAGCATGCTGACCCATCTCCTGCTCAGCATGGGCGAACAGAACCGTGACATTGAACGGCTGCTCGACGCCGCCGGGGAAATCGCCAATACGATTTCCGGCAACGCGCGCAAGCACTTCGGCGAAACGATGGAAATCTCGGTACCCACCTCGCAGGCAACAGAACCCGACTGGCTGAAAACCGTCGTCTCGCCTCGCTCCTACGTCATTCTCGTGAAATGGAAGCACTATCGTGCTTCCGTCGTCGTGGATATCCAGCGATCCGGACAGAAGTGAACATCTGTCGAGCATAATTCCCGCTGTTTTTATTTGTTTCTCAGAGCTGCTGTTCATTCATTCATCAGGGTATACGATCAGGGTATACAGATACGCAGCTTTCACGACCAGTCTAATTTAAATTATTGACACAAATCAAGGCCTACTTTCTCCTGCGGGCTACTATGGTAGTTGATGCCAGTTCCTGAAGATAGGAGAGAATCTGTGGATATGGGCCGCCGCGCCTTGCTGCGTGATCAGCATTCGCGTGGGATCGCAGTCCCGTATCGCCCCCTTTGGGCAGTCAACGAAACGCATTTCACGCTTGCATGCACCCGCTGTGGCGCATGCGTATCGGTCTGTTCCACCGGAATACTTACGCAAGATCCGGAAGGGTTCCCAGAGGCCGATTTCGGGCGGGCGCATTGCACATTCTGTGCGGACTGCGCGAAAAACACCTGCCCAGCCATCGGCCATGACTTTTTCCTCCGGCCTTCCGCCCAGGACGCTCCAGGCCACGATCGGCACGGCGCCGCAATTTCTGCCAGGAGATGCCAATGAGGTGAGATCTGCCGTTGAAGCCGTATCTGGAGCCAGCGTAGCTCACGATAACGGCGACGGACGCATGGAAGACGGCCCGGACTACGCCATCTCCGATTCCATCCGCCAAGTCCACCAGATCCCGCAAGTGATGACCACCACTCTTTCCTGCGAATAATTAGATGAAGCACACGCTCTCGAGGAGAACTGAAATGACCAATCGCCGTGACTTCCTGAAAACCCAAGCCGTTGCCACCGCCGCTGCGGCTGTCGGTATGACGCTGCCCACCGGAACCCTCGCTCAGTCCGTCGGCGACAAAACCATCCGCTGGGACAAAATCCCCTGTCGTTTCTGCGGCACAGGCTGTTCGGTGCTTGCGGGGGTACAAAACGGCAGGATGGTTGCCACGCAGGGCGACCCTGATTCGCAGGTGAATCGCGGCTTGAACTGTATCAAGGGCTATTTCCTGTCCAAGATCATGTACGGCAAGGACAGGCTCACCCAACCCCTGCTGCGCAAGAAAAACGGCAAGTACGACAAGAATGGCATCTTCGAGCCTGTCTCGTGGAATGAAGCCTTCGACATCATGGAAGAAAAATGGAAGGCCGCCCTGAAAACCACCGGCCCGACTTCCATCGCAATGTTCGGTTCCGGGCAATGGACGATCTGGGAAGGCTATGCCGCTTCCAAACTGATGAAGGCGGGCTTCCGCTCCAATAATCTCGACCCGAACGCCCGCCACTGCATGGCCTCCGCCGTGGTCGGCTTCATGCGCACCTTCGGCATCGATGAGCCGATGGGTTGTTACGACGACATCGAGAATGCCGACGCCTTCGTGCTCTGGGGTTCCAACATGGCGGAAATGCACCCGATACTGTGGTCGCGCGTTACCGACCGTCGTCTGACCCATGCGAAGTGCGAAGTCCACGTCCTGTCGACCTTCGAGCACCGTTCGTTTGAACTGGCCGATAACGGGATGATCTTCAATCCGCAGTCCGATCTGGCCATCCTGAACTTCGTCGCCAACTACATCATCCAGAACAAGAAAGTCGACAGGGCTTTCGTTGGCAAGTGCGCCAACTTCAAGAAAGGCGTCACCGACATCGGTTACGGCCTGCGTCCCAAGCATCCGCTCGAGGCAAACGCTACCGCAAACGGCTATCCTGGCGCGGACGGCAACCCCAAGGGCGACCCCGGCGCGTCCGAGCCCATGAGCTACGAGGAATACGCCAAGTTCGTTTCCGAATACACGCTGGATAAAGCCGTTCAAATCTCCGGCGTACCCGCCGACAGGCTGAAGAAGCTGGCGGAACTGTTCTGCGACCCGAACAAGAAAGTGGTTTCCTTCTGGACGATGGGCGTCAACCAGCACACGCGCGGCACCTGGGTCAACAACCTGATCTACAACATCCATCTCCTGACCGGCAAGATTTCCAAGCCCGGCAGTGGCCCCTTCTCCCTGACCGGGCAGCCTTCCGCCTGCGGCACGGCGCGGGAAGTTGGCACCTTCGCGCACCGCCTGCCCGCCGACATGGTAGTCGTTAACCCGGAGCATCGGAAAATAGCCGAGAAATACTGGAATCTGCCCGAAGGAACGATTCCCGACAAGATCGGTTTCCATGCCGTCGCGCAAAGTCGCCAGCTTAAAGACGGCAATATCAAGTGCTACTGGACATCCTCGAACAACAACATGCAGGCGGGGCCGAACATCAATGACGAAATGTATCCCGGCTGGCGCAATCCCAACGCCTTCGTAGTGGTTTCCGATGTCTATCCCACGGTGTCCGCACAGGCTGCCGACCTGATTCTCCCCGCCGCCATGTGGGCGGAAAAGGAAGGCGCTTTCGGCAACGCCGAACGGCGCACCCAGATCTGGAGGCAGCAAGTCAAAGCGCCGGGCGAAGCGCGTTCCGACCTCTGGCAATACCTTGAATTCTCCAAGCGTTTCAAGGTGGAAGAGGTCTGGCCTGCCGAACTGCTCGACAAGAAACCGGAATTCAGGGGCAAAACCCTGTATGACGTTCTTTACGCCAACGGCGTAGTCAACAAATTCCCGAAGAGCAACGTGGCGGAGGTCAACGCGCATGCCATCAAGAATTACAGCAACGATGAATCCGAGTATTTCAACTTCTACGTGCAAAAAGGACTGTTCGAGGAATATGCCACCTTCGGTCGGGGCCATGCCCACGATCTGGCCAACTTCGATGTCTATCACAGGGCGCGCGGTATGCGCTGGCCCGTCGTTGACGGCAAGGAAACCCTGTGGCGCTTCAACGAGCAATATGATCCTTACGTGAAGAAGGGCGAAGGCATCCGGTTTTACGGGCATAAAGACGGCAAGGCGAACATTTTCGCCCTGCCTTATCAACCCCCGCCCGAAGTGCCGGACAAGGAATACGATCTGTGGCTGTGCACGGGCCGCGTGCTGGAGCACTGGCACACCGGCTCCATGACCCGGCGCGTGGAAGAATTGCACCGCGCCGTGCCGGAAGCACTTATCTACATGCACCCGGACGACGCCAGGGCGCGTGGTTTGCGCCAGGGCGCTCGAGTGAAAGCCATTTCACGCCGGGGCGAGGTTACGCTGCAAGTCGACACGCGAGGACGCAACAAGCCGCCGCGCGGCCTGGTGTTCGTACCCTTCTTCGATGAGGCGAAACTCATCAACAAACTCATCCTGGATACGACCTGCCCGCTTTCCAAGCAAACGGACTTCAAGAAGTGTCCGGTCAAGGTGGTGCGCGCCTGATAGGAGTTGTCCATACCAACTGCGGACGCTGTATCGATGTCTGCGGTAAATCAGGTTTTCAGGTTAACCCATCGCTTCGACCAGAGGAGTTCATCATGAAAAAACGTTTCCTTGCTCTTATCCCCGCTACCGTGTTGGCAACCGGTTTGCTGCTGTTTCCCGGCATTTCCCAGGCCGCAGACGACGGCGGTCTCGTCACGTTGCGCGCCGCACCCGTTTCGGCAGAGGAAAGGGCGCCTACCGGCGAAGGTCTCAAGAAGGTGCGCGACACGGATCCGCTGGATCGCAATTTCACGGATCAGCCGCCCTTGGTCTCACATGAGATAGATAAATATCCCGTCACCTTGAAAGCCAACAAGTGTATGGATTGCCATTCCTGGGAGAACTACAAGAAGGAAAAGGCCACCAAGATCTCGAAAACACACTTCGAGTCAAGAGACGGGCAGGTTTTATCCCATGTTTCATCCCGGCGCTACTTCTGTGTGCAATGCCATGTTCCTCAGGTTGACGCCAAACCGCTGGTTTCCAATACCTTCCAGCGTGCAGACTGACGCCTGCCGATCGCTACGCCACTGACTGTCATGAGGAGCACAAATGAATACCCAATCTCCTGATAAGGATACCGCTTCTGCGGCAAAGAGCCGGAAGTGGTGGAGACGTTTTTTGACAATTCCCATCATAACGGCCTTTGTCTTGGGCATTCTGTTCGTGGCTGTTTTCAACACGACGATGGAGTGGGCAAACACGGAGTCGTTCTGTATCACTTGCCACGAAATGAGGGATAACGTGTACCGCGAATACCAGACCAGCGTTCACAACACCAATCGTAGCGGGGTACGGGCGATTTGCTCGGATTGTCATGTGCCGAAGGAGTTTGTCCCCAAAATGATCCGCAAGATCCAGGCCAGCAACGAAGTCCTGCACAAGATACTGGGTACCATTGATACGCCGGAAAAATTCGAGGCAAAACGCGCCAAATTGGCACAAAACGAATGGCGGCGCATGAAAGCCAACGACTCGCGGGAATGCCGCAATTGCCATGATTCTCAGTCTTTCGACCTCGGCATACAAGGCTACCGTTCCGTCAATCAGCACGAGGATGGGCTGTTAAAGGGACAGACTTGCATCGACTGTCACAAGGGGGTTGTACATCGACTGCCGTCGATTGCCCAGGGAATCAACCTGGCCGACCCGCCCGGCATCGCACTGGAGGTTTTCAAGCCTCCTGTGCCCGCGCAGAAAACCCTGCCTGTGGAAGAAACCGGCGCTGAAGAGGAAGAAGGCCATCCCGAGGAGGAAAAAAGCGCAGAGTAATCAGGCCAATAGAATACATTCCGCGTCGACCGGCAATGTATCGCGCTGGGAGTACGCAGGATTCGCCTCTCTGGCGGCGAGCCGCTGCTGCGCCACGGCAGGCAACGCGCGCAAACACTTCGGCGAGACGATGGAAATCTCGGCGCCCGCCTCGCAGGCAACGAAACCCGACTGGTTGAAAACCGTCGTCTCACCATACTCCCGCGTCATTCTCGTGAAATGGAAGCACTACCGGGCCTCCATCGTCGTGGATATCCAGCGATCCGGACAGAAGTAAATATCTGTTGAGCGTAATTCCTGCTGTTTATTTATTTGTTTTTCAGGGCTGCTGCTCATTCATTCATCAGGGAATACGATCAGGATATATATACATAGCTTCCACGTTCTGTCTATTTTGAATTCTTGACTTAGATCAAGGATTGCTTTCCCCTACAGGCTAGTATGGTTATTGACGCCAGTTCCTGAAGATAGGAGAAAGTTTGTGGATATGGGCCGCCGCGCCTTCCTGCGTGGTCAGCACTCGCGCGGGACCGCTGTCCCGTATCGCCCGCCCTGGGCAATAGACGAAACGCTATTCACGCGCATGTGTACCCGTTGTGGCGCATGCGTGTCGGCTTGTTCCACCGGATTGCTTGTGCAAGGCATGGGAGGGTTCCCAGAGGCTGATTTTCGGCGCGCGCATTGCACATTCTGCGCCGATTGCGCGCATGCCTGCGTAAAAAACGCCCGGCAGAACGCGTTTCCCCAACCATCAGCCCTGGTTTTTTCCTCCGACCTTCCGCCCTGGACGCTCCAGGCCACGGTCGGCACGACCTGCCTGCCTCATCGGGGCGTGTTGTGCCGCTCCTGCGAAGACCATTGCGAGGCGGGGGCCATTCGTTTCGCCCCGCGCCCAGGCTCTCCCGCGCAACCGCGCGTCGTGGAATCGCGCTGCACCGGCTGCGGCCAATGCGTGGCATCCTGTCCGGCTCATGCCATATACATGAAGGCATCACCGCTGCCCAGCCCCCGTTCAACCTCTTCCCTGAAACGATCACCGCAATGAAAATCGTCAGCCTCGTCCTGAAATTCCTCCCTGAAGATGCCGATGAGGTAAAATCCGCCGTCGAAGCCGTACCTGGAGCCAGCGTAGCTCACGATAACGGTGACGGACGAATGATTGTCCTGTTGGAAGACGGCGCGGACTACGCCGTCTCCGATTCCATCCTTCAAGTCCACCAGATCCCGCAAGTGATGTCCACGACCCTTTCATACGAATATTCGGATGAAGCACACGCTCTCGAGGAGAACTGAAATGACCAATCGCCGTGACTTCCTGAAAACCCAAGCCGTTGCCGCCGCCGCTACGGTTGCAGGCATAACGCTACCCACCGGGGCCATTGCCCAATCCGCCGGTGGTGACAAGATTCGCTGGGACAAGATCCCCTGCCGCTTCTGCGGTGTGGGCTGTTCGGTGCTGGCAGGCGTGCAGGACGGCAAGCTGGTTGCCACGCAGGGCGATCCGGATTCGCCGGTGAATCGTGGCTTGAACTGCATCAAGGGCTATTTCCTGTCCAAGATCATGTACGGCAAGGACAGGCTCACCCGCCCCCTGCTGCGGAAGAAAAACGGCAAGTACAGCAAGGACGGCAACTTCGAGCCCGTCTCCTGGAATGAAGCCTTCGACATCATGGCGGAAAAATGGAAGGAAGCCCTGAAGAACACCGGCCCCACCTCCATCGCGATGTTTGGCTCGGGGCAATGGACGATCTGGGAAGGCTATGCCGCCGCCAAACTGATGAAGGCGGGTTTCCGCTCCAACAACATCGACCCGAACGCCCGCCACTGCATGGCCTCTGCCGTGGTCGCCTTCATGCGCACCTTCGGCATCGACGAGCCGATGGGCTGCTACGACGACATCGAAAACGCCGACGTCTTCGTGCTCTGGGGCTCCAACATGGCGGAAATGCACCCGGTACTGTGGTCGCGCGTCACCGACCGCCGCCTGACCCACAAGGGATGCGAAGTCCACATCCTGTCGACCTTCGAGCATCGTTCGTATGAACTGGCCGACAACGCGATGATCTTCAAGCCGCAGTCCGACCTGGCCATCCTGAACTTCGTCGCCAACTACATCATCCAGAACAAGAAGTTCGACAAGGCCTTCATCGACAGGTGTGTCAACTTCAAGAAAGGCGTCACCGACATCGGCTACGGCCTGCGTCCCAAGCATCCGGTCGAAGCAAAAGCCACCGCGAACGGCTATCCGGGCGAAGACGGCAAGCCCAAGGGCGATCCCGGCGCATCCACGCCCATCACCTTCGAGGAATACGCCCAGTTCGTTTCCGAGTACACGATTGAAAAAGCCGTCGAACTCTCCGGCGTGCCCGCAGCCCAACTCAAGAGGCTGGCCGAACTGTTCTGCAACCCGAAAAAGAAAGTGGTCTCCTTCTGGACGATGGGCGCCAACCAGCACACGCGCGGCACCTGGGTCAACAACCTGATCTACAACATCCACCTCTTGACCGGCAAGATTTCCAAGCCCGGCAACGGCCCCTTCTCCCTGACGGGGCAGCCCTCTGCCTGCGGCACGGCACGGGAAGTCGGCACCTTCGCGCACCGGCTGCCCGCCGACATGGTGGTCGGCAATCCCGAGCACCGGAAAATCGCCGAGAAAAACTGGCAACTGCCCGAAGGGACGATTCCCGACAAGGTCGGCTTCCACGCCGTCGCGCAAAGCCGCCAGTTGAAGGACGGCAACATCAAGTGCTACTGGACCTCTACGACCAACAACATGCAGGCCGGGCCGAACATCAACGACGAAATGCTCCCCGGCTGGCGTAATCCCGCCGCCTTCGTGGTCGTCTCCGACGCCTATCCCACGGTATCCGCGCAATCCGCCGACCTCATCCTTCCCACGGCCATGTGGGCGGAAAAGGAAGGCGCTTACGGCAACGCCGAGCGGCGCACCCAGTTCTGGCGGCAGCAGGTCAAGGCGCCGGGCGAGTCCCGTTCCGATCTTTGGCAGTACATCGAGTTCTCCAAGCGATTCAAGGTGGAAGAAGTCTGGCCGGCCGAGTTGGTCGCCTTGAAACCGGAATACAGGGGCAAGACCCTGTATGACATCCTCTTCGCCAACAACGCCACCAGGAAATTCCCCAAGGCGAACGTGACCGAAGTCAACAGGCATGCCATCCCTGACTACATGAACGACGAATCCGAATACTTCGGTTTCTACGTACAAAAAGGGCTGTTCGAGGAATACGCTCCCTTTGGTCGGGGCCATCAGCATGATCTGGCCAACTTCGACTTCTATCACAGGTCGCGCGGCCTGCGCTGGCCCGTCGTCGCAGACGGGCAGGACTTCAAGGAAACCCTGTGGCGCTTCAACGAAAGGTACGATCCTTACGTGAAGAAGGGCGAAGGCATCCGGTTTTACGGGCAAAAAGACGGCAAGGCGAACATTTTCGCCCTGCCCTATCAGCCGCCCTTCGAGGTGCCGGACCAGGAATACGATCTGTGGATGAGCACGGGCCGCGTGCTGGAGCACTGGCACACGGGTTCCATGACCCGTCGTGTGGAAGAGTTGCATCGCGCCGTGCCGGAAGCGCTCGTCTACATGCATCCGGACGATGCCAAGGCGCGCAACCTGCAACGGGGTTCCAGGGCGAAGGTCATTTCCCGTCGTGGCGAAGTCACGCTGCAAGTCGAAACGAACGGGCGCAACAAGCCGCCTCGCGGTCTGGTGTACGTGCCCTTCTTCGATGAGGCGAAACTCGTCAACAAGCTCATCCTGGACGCCACTTGTCCGCTCTCCAAGGAAACGGACTTCAAAAAGTGCCCCGTCAAGGTGGTCGCTGCCTGAGAAGCTTTTGCCTTTCGTTGAAACGTCATGAGCGCGGAAAACGCCGCCACCTCCCCCCCTGCCCCGAAGAAACCCAAGGTTTCTACGGGGCGGCGGAAATTCCTCTCCGGCATGGCCGGAGCGGCAGG
>WRNU01000021.1 GCA_009776435.1 Betaproteobacteria bacterium
ATCGGGTGTTCATGGGCATGTTTGCCCATCGTGAAACGGCGCATGTTGCGCAGTACCAGGAGCGTGTGCTGATCCACGGTATAGGCATGGATCAGGTCGTGCTGCATCTGGCACATAATCTTCCGCCAGGGCGGCAGATAGTGTGAAAGGATGTCGTATTGGTTCATCCGGCGGAAAGCATGCAGAACGCCATGCTTTTGCTGGAGGATTTCGAGAAATCTCGCGCGGTTGACAGGATCGAGGCGGAACGCGGCATTGACGCGAGTGCGGTGAGTCCAGAGCGCGCGCAAGGTGCGCGCGGTCATGCCCTTGAGTTCGAAGCGTTGTTGCAGCAGCAGGAAACATTCGAGCAGGGCGGGGGGATGCCGCTCGAAAACCGTCTCATCGCGGATATCGAGCAGTTCGCGCACCGCCTGGAAACGCTCATTGATGACGATGGCCGGAAATTCACGCTCCGGAAAGATTTCGTCACCGTAATTCTGGAGCAGGATGCTGTTGATCTGGGTGAGTTTTTTGGCCGCCAGATAGTAACGCTGCATCAGGATTTCCGAAGCGCGTTTGGCGGCGGTGGCCTCGATACCCATCGCGCTGGCAAGGCGTTCCTGATAGTCGAACAGCAGGCGGTCTTCGGCCCGGCCCGCAAGGTAGTGCAGGCGGATGCGCACATGTTGCAGGAAGCGTTCCACGCTGCGCAGATCGCCTGCTTCGTTGCCGGTAATCAGGCGTTTGTGCGCCAATTCCTGCCAGTTGCGGCCCAGGCGGGCGGCGCGGGCGATCCAGCCGAGCAATTGCAGATCGCGCAGGCCGCCGGGGCTTTCCTTGCAATTGGGTTCCAGCGCGTAAGGGGTTTCGTCGTAGCGCGCGTAGCGCTGGTTACGCTCGAACAGCTTGGCGCGGAAGAATTCGCGCACGTCGATTTGCGCCCGGTAACGCATCCAGAACTGCTGGAACAGCGTCTCGTCGCCCGTGAGCAGGCGGGATTCGAGCAGGTTGGTCTGCACCGTGATGTCGGCCTGCGCGGCTTGCAGGCACTCGTCGATGGTACGAACGCTGTGGCCGATGGCGAGTCCCACGTCCCACAGCGCGCCGACCAGTACCGAGAGGCGGGCTTCCAACTCGTCATTGGAGGGTTCGGGCAGGAGAATCAGCAGGTCGACATCGGAGTGCGGAAACAACTCGCCGCGCCCGTAACCGCCTACCGCCGCCAGTGCCGCATTCGTGGGCATGCGACAAGCTTTCCAGAGTCTGGCGATGACCGTATCGACCAGCGCCGCGTGTCCGTGCAACAGTCGCGTGGTCAGGGGTTTGGCCTCGTAGGCGGCGCGCAGGGTGGCGCGCCCCGCTTTGATGCGTTTGCGTCCGACGGTGATTACCTGCTTCAATCCGGCAGAGGGGCTGTTGATCATGGGCGCTGTCAACCGTTCAGTTCATGGCAGGGGAGCCGGGGGCAGCGCGGCAATAGCGTTGGCGGTGGTCGTGGCGAGCGTTCCGGTCACCAGTTTGGGCGGCAGCGGGCAGGCGGCGGACAGTGACAGGACTTCCACGCCGTTTTCGGTGACGAGTACCGTGTGTTCCCACTGTGCCGACAGGCTGCGGTCGCGGGTGATGATCGTCCAGCCGTCGGACAATTCCGAAATGGCGGCCTTGCCGGCGTTGATCATCGGCTCGATCGTGAAGATCACTCCGGGCTGGAGTTCGATGCCCGTGTTCGGCTGGCCGTAGTGCAGCACTTGCGGTTCTTCGTGGAACTTGCGTCCGATGCCATGTCCGCAGAATTCGCGCACGACCGAGAAACCGTTACCTTCGGCATGTCGCTGGATGGCGTGGCCGATATCGCCCAGACGCGCGCCGGGCCGCACAGCGGAGATGCCGAGCCACATACATTCGTAAGTCACCTGGCACAGGCGTTTGGCAAGGATGGAGGCGTCATGGATGATGAACATCCGGCTGGTGTCGCCATAAAACCCCGTCGGAGAAATGACGGTTACATCAATGTTGAGGATATCGCCTTTTTTCAGCGATTTTTCCCCTGGAATGCCGTGGCAGACCTGATGATTGAGCGAAGTGCAGATCGAAGCGGGGTAAGGGATATAGCCCGGTGGCGTGTAGTTGAGCGTGGCGGAGGTCGTGTGCTGGACATTTTTCATGTAGTCGCGGCACAGGCGATCCAGTTCGGCAGTCGTGATGCCGACCCGGACGAAGGGTTCGATGTAATCGAGCACTTCCGCCGCCAGACGGCAGGCGATGCGCATTTCTTTTATTTCTTCCGGTGTTTTCGGGAGGGGTTTGTTCATTGTTGAGGCGCGATAAGGAGTGAGAATACGAGGCTAACGCATACGGCGTGAGCGAGCAAATCCCTCGAGGGTGCGGTGGTGTCTTCCGCCCCTGTCATTCTGAGCAAAGCGACTACGCCTGACGGCTCCACGCTGCAATGACACTGAGGCACTACCGAGGGTGCTATTCGACCGATTCAAGCGTAAATATCGACGGCCTGTCCGTTGGGATTCAGGCTGTGCTCGATGGCTTGTCCGAACGAGAGAGAGCGGTTTGAGTCGTTTTCCTGCGATTTGCCTGCCGGGTTTTTTTCCATGTTGGCGCGGGCGATTTCGGCGCGCGCATCGGCAGCCATTTGCGCTGCGGCGGCGGCCACGGCACGATCCTGGCCGGAAGGGTCGGCAGGCGCAAGTGCGGCGGCGCGGATTTGTTGGGCGCGCACGAGCGTCTCTTCCGGCGTGCGTCCCTTCGAGGTGTCGATGCCGACTTCTCCGGCCACTGCGTAACGCTGACCGTCCGGACCTGTTTCGTAGCTGTAGCTTGCGCCGGAAGTCACCAGGCTGCCGCCTGCGGCCATGTGCGCGGCTTCGTGCGCGCGCACGGCGCGATCCGTGGATTTAAGTGTTTCGAGCTGGCGGCGGTCAGGGGCGCTCAGTTCTTCGGTGCGGGAGTTGCCCGTTTTTTGCGAAACGTCGTCACTGCGCGGTTTCGGCGTGAAAACATTCTGTTCCGCGACTTGCCCGGACGCATCGGAGCGCCAGCGATTCGCATATGCCGAAGCTGCCTGGGTCGAGATGTCGATCGAGGATGAGGAACCGGAAATCATGAAGAATCGGAGGGTGACAATGAAATGACGGGCAGGGTGAACTGCCGCCTCTCCGAGTCTGGATTACAACGGCGTGCGGAAAAAGCGGTTTTCTTGCCGGGATGCGCGCTATTTCTCGGGCAGGGATGGAAAAGTGCCGTTGCAGGATGTATTTCTGCTCGCTCAAGATTGACCACCTGGCCGGGTTGATAAACCTGAGCTTTGAGAGGGAGACTGTTTTACTCGACCGCCCCAACTGCCGCGCGCGCGATCCGACGCTGACGCACGCTGCTGGCGAGCAGGTCGAGCACGGCTACGCTGTCTTCCCAGCCGATGCAGGCATCGGTGATGCTTTTGCCGTATTCGGGTGCGACATCCTGAACCAGATCCTGACGGCCTTCCTTGAGATGGGATTCCACCATCACGCCGATGATGCGATCTTCGCCCGCGCCAAGCTGTCCGGCGACATCGCGCGCCACGTCGACCTGTAGACGGTACTGTTTGCGGCTGTTGGCATGCGAGAAGTCGATCATCACCTTGGACGGCACGCCGGCGGCGGCCAGTTCGCGGCAAACGGCATCGACGCTGGCGGCATCGAAATTCGGCTCCTTGCCGCCGCGCAGGATGAGGTGGCAATCTTCGTTGCCGCGCGTGGCGACGATGGCGGAATGCCCCGCCTTGGTGACGCTCAGGAAGTGATGCGGGGATTGCGCGGCCTTGATCGCGTCGACGGCGATTCGTACGTTGCCGTCGGTTCCGTTCTTGAACCCGACGGGGGACGACAACCCGGAAGCCAGTTCGCGGTGCACCTGGCTCTCGGTGGTGCGCGCCCCGATTGCGCCCCAGGATACGAGATCGGCGAAGTACTGCGGCGTAATCATGTCGAGGAATTCCGTGCCCGCTGGCAGCCCCAGTTCATTGATTTCCCACAGCAGGCGACGCGCCAGCCGCACACCTTCGTTGATCGCATAGCTGCCGTCGAGATGGGGATCGTTGATGAACCCTTTCCAGCCCACGGTGGTGCGCGGTTTCTCGAAATAGACTCGCATCACGATCAGAAGATCGTTCTTGAGGCGATCCGCTTCGGTCTTCAACCGGCGCGCGTATTCGCAGGCGGCCTGAGCGTCGTGGATCGAGCACGGCCCGATGACCACCAGCAGGCGGTCGTCGGCCCCGTACAGGATTCGATGTATGGCCTGGCGCGCGTTGAAGGCGGTCGCCGTCGCCTCGGATGTCGCCGGAAATTCGCGCAACACATGCGCGGGCGGAGCCAGTTCCTTTATTTCGGCAATGCGGACGTCGTCGATCTGGTTCTTGAGCATATCGGGTTTGAGATCGGGGAAACGTTGAATTGTAGCCCACCCGGCGCCCGTCGTTATGGCTTCGCCTCACCCGTCTTCATGTTCCGGGGCAAACGGCGCGTCGTTTTGAGTCGCTCCGTGCTCAAGTTCACGCAACACCCTGAAAATTTCGCGGTACGCGCGGGGAGGGCGTTGCTGTTCGCGTTCTTTCAGGGCATTGCGCCGCAGGGCGCGTAGACGTTGAATGTCGACTCCCGGCCATTCGCGGGCGATGCTTTCAACCGTTTTTTCATCGGCGAGCAACTCGTCGCGCAATCGCTCCAGTCGGCGCTGACGCGCGATCTCGCTTGCCGATTGGTCGCGCAGCGTGGCGAGTCGGGCGCGAATCGGCTCCGGATCGACGCGGCGCATGAGTTTGCCGATGTATTGCATCTGACGGCGCAGGGCTTCGTCCTTGCGGGTAAAGCGGCGCGCCTCGTTGATGGCGGCCAGCAGTTCCTCGGGCAAGGGGATTTTCTCCAACTGGCCGGGCGTCAAGGCAAGCAATTGCGCGCCCAAGTCCTGAAGACTGTGCATCTCCCGCTTGCGACGGCTCTTGCTCGGCGGCTCGGAGACATCGTTGTCCGATGAATGAGGGGGGGCATTGGGATTGGGACGAAAAACCATTGTGGTCAGCAAGAGAGGGTCATGAACAGGGTAGAATTATAATTTTGTCCAGTGCCGTTCGCTCAATGACTTCCAACTCCGGTTTTTCCTGCACCCCATCCCAACTGCGAGAAATTGCCTCCGACATTCTCAAGGCTGCCCGCAAAGGCGGCGCATCGGCCTGCGAACTGGATATATCGGAGGGTTTCGGCCAGTCGGTTTCCGTGCGCATGGGCGCCGTCGACACCATCGAATACAACCGCGACAAGGGAGTCGAGATCACGGTGTACCTGGGGCAACGGCGCGGACAGGCAAGCACATCCGATTTTTCTCGTGCTGCGCTTCGTTCTGCGGTAGACGCGGCGCTCTCGATTGCCCGTTTCACTGCCCCCGACCCCTGCGCCGGGCTTGCCGACAAGGCGTCGATGGCGCGTGAGTGTCCCGATCTCGACCTGTTTTATCCCTGGAATATCGAAGTCGATGACGCCATTGCCCTGGCGCAGCGGTGCGAGGAAGCCGCCTTCGCGGTCGACAAGTCGATCTGCAATTCCGAGGGTGCGAACGTCTCAACCCATCAATCGCATTTCGTTTCCGCCAACAGTCACGGTTTCATGGAAGGTTTTGCCAGCACTCGGCACGGACTGTCGTGCGCGGTCATCGCGGGCGAAGGCGAGGCCATGCAGCGGGAATACTGGCACGACACCCGCCGCGACGCTTCCGAGCTTCTTTCCGTCGAAGACATTGGCCGCATTGCCGGTGAGCGGGCGTTGGCCCGTTTTGGCGCAAAGAAAATCCGTACCCGTCAGGCTCCGGTCATCTTTGAAGCGCCGCTTGCGGTGGGACTCATCGGCAATTTCGTGCAAGCCACAAGCGGCGGTGCGCTTTACCGCCGTTCGAGTTTTCTGCTGGATACCCTCGGTCAGCAGGTGTTTTCGCCCGTCATTCACATCAGTGAGCGTCCTCACCTCAAGAAAGCCTTCGGCGCGACCTGGTTCGATGGTGACGGGGTTGCCACTCATGATCGTGAAGTGGTGATCGACGGCGTATTGCAGGGCTATTTTCTCTCCACGTATTCCGCCCGCAAGCTCGGTCTTCAGACCACGGGCAACGCGGGCGGCTCGCACAACCTGCGGGTCAAGGCCGGTGAAGACGATCTCGACGCGCTGCTGCGCAAGATGGACAAGGGGTTACTCGTCACCGAACTGCTTGGGCACGGCATCAACTACGTCACTGGCGATTACTCGCGTGGCGCGGCGGGTTTCTGGGTGGAAAAAGGAAAGATCAAGCACCCGGTGCAGGAAATCACCATTGCGGGCAATCTGCGCGACATGTTTCGCGGCATTGTCGCCGTCGGCAACGACGCCCTGGCAAGGGGAGCCAAGCATTGTGGTTCGATTCTGATCGAAAACATGAAAATTGCCGGTTAGTGACTCACGTCCGGCTGAACGCGGCGCGCAACTTCGGCTACAATCCGCGCCGCGTGCGTCGATGTTGACATTGCAGCGCCATGCCCTTGTAGCTCAGTCGGTAGAGCAGCGGTTTTGTAAACCGAAGGTCGCGGGTTCAAATCCTGCCGGGGGCACCATTTCATCATCTCATGACGTTTCATGAAGCCCAAAAAAGTCAAACGCCGTAAGGGTTTTTGGCTTTTTTTGTCCACTACCGTCTCAGGAAGTCTGTTGCAATCCGGGGGGAACTGGTGGCAATATTGGGGGTAACTCAACTCCTCGAAAAAGGAGTTCCCCCCAATGACGCTGACTGCCACGGAAATCAAGAACTTCAAGCCTTCCTCAAAGCCCGCCAAGATCAAGGAGGTGACACCATGCCTTTGACAGATGTACGGATTCGCACGGCAAAACCTGCTGAAAAGCCATACAAGCTTTCAGATGAAAGGGGGCTTTTTTTGTTTGTTTCCCCTTCCGGGGGGAAATGGTGGCGAATGAAGTACCGTTTCGGCGGGAAGGAAAAACAGCTATCACTTGGCGTCTATCCGGATGTTTCTCTCAAAGACGCCCGGGACAGACGCGATGAAGCTCGCAAATTGCTCGCCAATGGGATAGACCCTGGCGAAGTGAAAAAGGCGCAAAAAGCCGCCATTTTCGCCGCAAGTACAAACAGCTTCGAAGCGGTGGCGCGCGAATGGCATGCAACGTGGAAAGTCGGCAAGAGCGAGGAACACGCAAAGAAAGTCATCGCACGACTCGAACGCGATGTGTTCCCGTGGATTGGTAAAAAACCGGTATCGGAGATAAGCCCTCCGGTCGTACTGAACAACGTTCTCAGAAGAATCGAGCAACGCGGGTACAGTGAAACCACTTTCCGGGCGAAAGGCGCGATATCTCAGGTAATGTGCTACGCCATCGCAACAGGACGAGCGGAACGAGATCCCTGTCAAGACCTTCGCGGGGTGCTGGCCTCACCGGAAAGAGGGAATTATGCGGCAGTCACGACACCAGCCGAAGCCAGAAAACTGCTGCTTGCAATGGACGCTTTCAAGGGAACCTACACCGTCCGCGCGGCGCTCCTCCTCGCTCCCCTGCTGTTTGCCCGCATCGGAGAACTGAGAACGGCCAAATGGACGGAAATCGACCTTGAACGCGCCGAATGGCGCTACACAGTAAGCAAGACGAAAACTGAACACCTTGTTCCACTAGCAAAGCAGGCTGTGGAAATCCTGCGTGACCTGCACCAACTCACGGGACATGGCGTATACGTTTTTCCGGGTGCGCGCGACCATGAAAAGCCGATGAGTGGCGGGGCGATCAATGTCGCTTTACGGCGCATCGGATACGACACAGGCAAAGAGATGACCGGGCACGGGTTTCGGGCAATGGCTCGCACGCTGTTGGCGGAAGAACTGCATTTTCCGCGCGAGGTAATCGAGCATCAGTTAGCGCATGCCGTAGCGGATACTCTGGGCACTGCTTATAACCGCACCAAGTTTCTGAAGGAACGGAGGGTGATGATGCAACAGTGGGCAGACTATCTCGACCGGCTGAAGAAGGGCGCAGATATAGTGGAGTTGAGACCGACAAAAATGGGCTGATGATTTGCCGGTGACTTGAACACGGGTCGAACGCAATCCTCGCCATTGATGGCGAGGTGACTCAAAAAAGAACTGTCCTGGCAACCCTCTTCTCAGCAGTTATTAAGTAGCGCTTAATAACTGCTGAGAAGAGGGTTGTGCAAAAAACACACAGGTTTAAACAAGCCATTCGTTCCATGCCATCCCATAACGAATATTTTTTGATGAACTATTGACTGGGTTGGCCGTCAGGTATCAACTGGAGGTGCTTTCCGAGGGCATCGCGCCCTCAAGCCTTCATTGTAGAACGTCAACTATGAAGCCCGGTTTTCAACCGGTGTTGCGGTCGTTACCCGCCTTTAAAAAATTCCGTCTCTTTGGAGCCGGTCGCCCTTCGGGGCTGAGAGTTGCTGTGCCCTCTGAGGCCAGCCTGAGGGATAGAAGCAGAGCATTGTCAGCAGGGGTTTCCCCTGCGCATGGCTGTCCTGTTTCTGTTCATCCGTTTGGTTCTTGCCTCCCGTTTTTTCATCAATTTTGTGGGCGCACGCCCATAATTTTTTACGGCGGCAATTTCCACTCGGAGCCAGAGGTAGACGAAAGCCCTGTCAAGGCTTGGGGAAACCCAGGTCTTTTCGACAAATGTCGATCTAATCGGCACTTTTTATACCCGAAGGCGTGTTCCTTCCGGGCACGGTTTCGGGGCCTGACCATGAAACCGGAGTTCCGGCGCACCTGATGTGCCGATGTCGTTTGACCCTTTGAGGTCATCTGCCCGGTGCGGCAATTCCCCATGTCAGGGGGTTGCCTGCCTACCAATGCCTTGAAGCGCCTTTCGCGCCTCGGGGCATTTTCTCCGCTGTGTGCCTTTGAGCCATGTATGACGTGCCCTTGAGGCGGCGTCCGTCTTCCCCCATTCCATTACTGACTTCGGTCAGCCGTGTCGTCTATAGGGCGGCACGGCTTGAGAGAAACGGCCTCGCGTATCCGTTGCGGAACGGGTGCAGCCAGACGAGCCGGGGGGAAAACACGATTTTTGATTGCGGTGCCCTGAAGTAGCACCGCGCCGGAGATGACACCTCCGGGACTGCCTCAGCTTCCGTTGAGAAGCTGGCTTGCCGCAAGGCGGGTGCCACATCACGCAAGGCGTGGTGCTGGTTGGCGATCACTTTTACGAACATCCGCGCCGCTTGCGGCAAAACACTGGCAACGAACGAACTGATTTTTAACCACGCATTGAGGAGCAACCAATGAAACAGCACCACAAATCCCGCGATCCATCCCCGCCACGGCCATGCAAAAGCCGGGGAACCGCACGCACTTATGAGACACCCAGGCTGGAAGACATACCCCTGAACCCTAAGCGTTGCTTTGAGGTGCTGCGCCTCATTGTGCAAGAGCACAACTGGCGGCACAGCAGCAAGAACAAGGGGGTAAGCCACAAGACGATGGCCGAACGGGGGCGCTTTTGCTTCTGGTTATTCGACTTCCTGCGCCAACCTCCCTGGCACTTCAAACTCGATCCGCGTTCTTTTGGTGAACGGCATGTCGTCACCGTCACCCAGTACTGGCAGGCCGAGGCGAAAGCGGGCCGGATGAGTCCGGCAACGATTCAGACCTACTTCAGTTTCATGAAGACGTTCGTGGGCTGGATCGGCAAGGCGAAGATGGTGAAGGCCATTGGAAGATATTTTGACGACCCGAATCTCTACAAACGCACTCTCGCAAGCAGTATCGATAAATCCTGGCGGGCACAGGGCGTGGAATTCGATGAAGTGATCCGGGAAGTAGAAGCCTATGACGTGCGCGCTGCCGCATCGTTAAAACTCATGCGGGCATTCCATTTGCGGTTCAAGGAATCCTTGATGCTCCGTCCGCACGTCGACGTGATTTCGGCAGCACGGGCAAAACGCCCCGATAACGGTATCGCGTTCTATCTGGACACGCACCGGGGGACGAAGGGAGGGCGCGAGCGCATGATCCCGATTGACAGTCCCCGGCGTGAAGCGGCCATCGACTACGCGCGCAGGGTTGCCATGGGAGCCAAGGATAGCGTAGGTGATCCGCGCCTCGATCTGGATCAAGCATTGCGCCGGTTACGGTACGTGATGGAGCGGTTCGGCATCACCCGCGCCGCGCTCGGCGTAACGCCTCATGGGCTGCGGCATCAGGGAGCGGCTGAAGAATATGAGGCGATGACGGGACAAAAACCGCCGGTGGCTGGAGGCAAGCTGGTCGATCGGGAAAGTGATCGCCGCGCACGGGAGAAAATTTCGGCAGATTTGGGTCACGGGAGAACGGTTATAACCAGTGCGTATTTAGGCAAACCCATTGCTGTGCGCGATAAAGTGCAGGAAAAAACCCCGTGCAACACCCCGGTCATGATGGGTTTTGATCGGGTTTCTGCCCCTTCATCCGAGTCAAGCCACGGGCAATCTTCTCCAGCAAATCCGGTCGTTCTGCCTCAAGCACGTTCGCCCATTGAGTGACAGCTGCTTCCCAATCGGCCTGCATTTTGACACCGGCGGCGTCGATGCCGATTCTTCGGAACTCATCAACCTCGCCGCGTGTGAACCGGAGTTTTTTGCCTGAACGGAGCATGGTTTTGCCTTTCCTGTCAGGGGTTGGCCGTCTGAAGAGCAGCGTACTGGACTGTCTTGCCGATCTTGAGCCTTGCCGCTGCTTCCCAGACTGATTTTGGTTTTTCACACGCCAAGCGGCGGACGGTCTCGTGGAGCCACTGGATTCGACGCTAGTCAATTCACATGCCGACTTGAATCCGCATTAAACTGAGTCTTTACCTTTCTTCTTTTAAGACCTGTTTTCGCACAGTGTGATCCTTACCAACAAAGCTGGTCTTGGCAAGAAGTCGGAGCTTACATGACCGAACCAACCATCACTTGTCCTAAGTGCAAGACAGAAATTCCGCTTACGGAATCCTTGGCGGCACCACTGCTTGCAGCATCCAAGCAACAGTTTGAGGCCAAATTGTCGCAAAAGGATGAGGAGATCGCGAAACGCGAACAGTCCGTACGTGACAAAGAGAAACAACTGACGGAATCCAGACGGACTATTGACCAGCAAATCACCGAGCAAGTCGCAGCACAACTCAAAACAGAGCATGCGAGAATAGTTGCAGAAGAATCAAAGAAGGCGAAGCTCGCCGTGGCAACGGAACTGCAAAGCAAAACTCAGGAACTCGCAGATATTCAGGAAGTCTTGAAGGCTCGCGATGAAAAGCTTGCAGAAGCACAGAATGCTCAAGCCGAACTGATAAAGAAGCAGCGGGAACTAGACGATGCAAAACGTGAGCTTGAACTGACCGTCGAGAAGCGCGTACAGGACGGCTTGACGGAAGTTCGCGCCCATGCGAGGCGCGAGGCTGAAGAGAGTTTGAAGCTGAAGGTAATGGAAAAAGACCAAACAATCGCTTCCATGCAGCAAAAAATTGAAGAGTTGAAGCAGAAGGCCGAACAGGGTTCCCAACAACTGCAAGGCGAAGTGCAGGAACTTGAACTTGAAAGCCTGCTACGCGCCAAGTTCCCCTTGGACACCATTGACCCTGTACCCAAGGGTGAATTTGGCGGCGATGTACTCCAGCATGTGGCAAGTTTAAGTGGGCAACCCTGCGGCACTATCCTCTGGGAATCCAAGCGCACCAAAAACTGGAGCGACGGGTGGCTTGTCAAACTCCGCGAAGACCAGCGCAATGCCAAGGCCGAAGTTTCCGTGCTGGTCAGCCAAACCTTACCCAAAGGTGTCGAATCCTTCAATGTAATCGATGGCGTATGGGTCACTGGCCCGCGCGCCGCGCTGCCGATTGCAACCGTGCTCCGCCACACACTGCAACAGGTCTACATGGCGCGGGTTGTTTCAGAGGGGCAGCAGACCAAGACCGAAATGGTGTACCAGTACCTCACCGGCCCGCGTTTCCGTCAGCGGGTGGAAGCCATCGTCGAAGCGTTTTCTTCGATGCAGGAAGACTTGGACAAGGAACGCAAAGTCATCATGAAGCAGTGGGCCAAGCGCGGGGAGCAGATTGAGCGTGTGATGACGGCAACGGTGGGGATGTACGGAGATCTGCAAGGGATTGCAGGCAGGTCATTGCAGGAAATCGAAGGGCTTGAGCTACCAGCTCTTGAATCAAACTCTGTGACAACCACGAAGGCGCTGGAAAATATATGAGTACATCATTACACTGTCCCTATCGGCAATCGACACTTCTTCAGCAAGCACTTACACCAGACAAGATGCGCATTGCGTTCCTGCTCGGTGCGGGATGTCCCGTATCTGTACGTGTATCTGACGGTACAGAAACAAAGCCGCTGATTCCAGACATTCGGGGACTCACCGAGGCGGTTCATGGCGAGTTGGAAAAATCAACAGAGCACAGCAGCAACTATCAGAAAATAATACAACGCTTCAACGGAAGCGGCCCCACGGTAGAAGAAATACTTAGTCATATAAGGGCACTATATGAGGTAGCGCTTGGTGGCAGTATAGATGGGTTCGACAAAACTGCCTTGTCTAACTTGGATATTGCTATCTGCAACATCATTACCACGAAAGTTAACGCCGATCTGCCGGAATCTGATACGCCTTACCATCAACTTGCAACTTGGATCGGAGGAATCCATCGGGCTCATCCAATTGAAGTGTTCACCACAAATTACGATTTATTGGTTGAACAGGCATTGGAAGCACACAAGATTCCATATTTTGATGGTTTTGTTGGCGCAAAGCGGGCTTTTTTTGATCTTACATCAATGGAGAACGACTTACTTCCGCCGAGATGGAGCCGTCTTTGGAAAATTCATGGCTCGGTAAATTGGTGGCGCACTTCAAATGATGAAGTCGTTCGGCAAGAAGGGCCATCTTCCAATGACCGACAAATGATTTATCCATCACATCTCAAGTATAACCAGAGTCGGCGTATGCCCTATCTGGCAATGCTCGACAGGCTGAGAATGTTCCTTATGAAGGGACAGACAGTGTTAGTCACATGCGGTTACTCTTTTGCTGATCAGCACCTGAATGAAGTCATACTGCATGGTCTTAGAAGCAATCCCAACGCAATTTGCTTCGGATTGCTTTACAGCACTCGTTCCAAGTATGTCGAAATCTTATCGAAAGCGAAAATCCATCCAAATTTGAGCCTATTAGCTGCTAATGGAGCTGTTCTAGGGACAGTTGAAAAAGATTGGCGAATCGATGGACAAATTGAACATCCTCTGCATGGGGTCAGTGTTACAAAGGCGGATTCTTCGGAAAGTGCCTCAGGATCGCCAGAAAATTGTCAATTCCGTCTTGGAGATTTTAAGTACTTTGGAAAATTCCTAGCGCAACAGTTGTCTCGCACAGACGATGAACAGGGGACTACGAATGCAACGTGATCCAACCTTCATCGGCACGGTTCAGGATGTTCTCGGATCGACCATCACAGTCGAGCTGAGCAACGACACCGTAACAGGGCTTAGTTTTGTGCATGGTGAGGGTTACCGTATTGGGCAGGTAGGCAGTTTTGTCCGTATCCCATTAGGTTTTGTCGACCTATACGGTGTTGTTTCACAAGTGGGGGCTGGCGCTGCACCCGAACGCGATCAAGAACAACAAGCCTACGGAAATCGTTGGATAAAAGTGCAAATGGTTGGCGAAGGGCAACGTGGAGGACGTTTTGAGCGCGGAATTTCTCAGCACCCAACGATTGAGGATCGTGTCCACATTGTGACTGAAGCCGATCTTCTTGCAATCTACGGATCCGCTGATCCTCAAGAATTTGTGTCTATAGGGCACCTGGCAAGCGCCGAATCGATTCCTTCTTTGGTTAACATCAACAAGCTCGTGACACGACACTGCGCCATCGTTGGCACCACAGGTTCCGGAAAGTCGACGACTGTCGCAGGGCTATTGATTGCACTATCAAATCCGCAACGCTACCCGTCAGCGCGCATCGTTGTGCTCGACATACATGGAGAGTATGCCAGAGCGTTGGCAGATCGAGCCGACGTGTTTCGGGTGGGGGTACAATCGTCTGATTCGGCACGAGAACTCGTCATACCTTATTGGGCTCTTAGCTTTCAAGAACTGATTGGCCTAACGCTTGGCCTGTTCAGCGATGAAAGGCAATACGCAGCAGTTTCGGACAAACTCATCGAACTTAAGAGAGAAAGTCTCCAAATCCAGCCAAGGGATGGCATAGATACTTCTAGCGTCACTGTTGACTCACCTGTTCCCTTTTGCCTGCACAAACTGTGGTTTGACCTGTACAAGCGAGACCATGAAACAGTTATTCCAAAACCTGGGGCGTCGCAAGATGAGGTAGAAGCAGCCTATGTCTTGGGGCCTGATAACCAGCCTTTGCAACTGGGTGATGCAATGTCTGTCACTCCTCCCCTTTACCGAACGATCAAAACAAGCGGCCCCAAGGAAGAACGGGTAGAACTGGGGAAAAATCCTATAGGGATGCGCCAGCAACTCGCCGGATTGGCGTCCCGATTAAAAGACCCTCGTCTTGCATTTTTGTTCAACCCTGGAGACTGGAGGCCAGATATTAATGGCCAAGTGAAGAAAGATTTGGATTCCTTGCTCGAAATGTGGATTGGAGGATCAAAGCCAATTGCGATCCTCGACCTCTCAGGCATACCGTTTTCAGTGTTGAATGATCTGATTGGCGCTCTCCTGCGTATTCTTTATGACGCAATATTCTGGGCAAGAAATCTCCCGGAAGGCGGCAGAGAGCGTCCCCTGTTTTTGGTGCTGGAAGAAGCACATGCCTATCTATCCAAAGACAATACGGGATCTGCTGCGGTAGCTGTAAGGCGAATTGCGAAGGAGGGGCGAAAGTACGGCGTGGGGATGATGATTGTCAGTCAGCGCCCTTCCGAGATTGACTCAACCATCCTTTCGCAGTGTGGAACGCTGTTTGTCATGCGCCTCGCAAATGACACGGATAGAGGGCATATTACGAGTGCAGCATCTGACAACTTGAAGGGACTTTTTGAGATGCTCCCCGTATTGCGAACTGGTGAAGCCGTGATTGTTGGTGAAGCGGTGAGCTTGCCTATCCGTACCTTGATTTCACCGCCACCACAAAACCAGCGTCCAGACAGTGTGGATCCGAAAGTCGCTGAACGATTAAGCAAGAAAGACGGTTTTGATGACGGTTACGACGGGCCGGGTAGCTGGGTACAGTGCCGAGATCCCTCTGATTACGCTGTGGTAGTTCGCCAATGGCGGCTCCAAAATCCAAACTACTTACATAAGCGTGATGGCAAAAAGACAGATACCATTATCGACCCAACCCAACACCAGAGGTAAACCAATTATGGACTGGAACTGGATCAATACACCAGAGTCTTCAAACATTGCCAGATTTGCTCATAACCCGCATAGCCTGGTTCTCAGAGTTGAGTTCAAGAATGGTGGTATTTACGATTATTTCGATGTGCCTCTTCATGTTTTTGAAGGCATGGAACGCGCAACCTCCCGAGGGCAGTACTTGGCTCGGGAGATTAAAGGCACCTACCGTTATGCACGTACATAGTTTGAGCAGTATCACCCCACTCCTTCCTGCTCCACCGTAAACCCTGCTTCAGCGACAGCATCGCCTAACTCCGCCCATCCGGCTGCCGCAGCAAAGTATCGAATGCGTTCCAGAACGTAGGGTGTTGTTTTGCGGCGAACATCATCTGGAACGTTATCTGGATGCATTTTCCAGGGCTGTAGCTTATGGCCGACTGTTTGTGCCTCTCGGGCGAGTGTCGCGGCGATTCGGAAACCGCCCTCGTCTACGTCGCCCCAGTGGAAAACTGGTGTTGTTTCGGGCAGTTTCAGTAGTAGGCGGATGTACATCGACCGCCAGGCCGGCGAAGGCATACCAGCAGTGTAGATGAGCAGCACCTTTTCGTTGCACCGGCGCTTCGCTTCGCTATGGAACGTCGTCATGTTCTCGATCGTCATTACCTGATGCGGAATACTTCCCAGCCCCTGCACTGTGACAGCAGGCAACCCCACATATGGCGTGTCGAGATAAGCCGTTACCCGTTCCCGAGCGACAATTACGTTACCTGCAAGCAGTACAGGACGCTCTTCGCGGTAGAGGCCCAACTCTTCCCATACGGCAACAGGTTCACGGGGTTTTGCCTCGACACTACCGCACAGGAGCACATCCGCTGGCGCAACCAGCTTTTCAATGCGCTTGCTGTCCTTGAAAAGCCGGGAGCTTACCTCTCGGATCGGAACGGAGATGGCGTTCGAGACGGTTGTTTCTCGAGCTGAATCGATGACCTTTATCGCATCTAACCAGTCTTGCACTGATGCTGGTTTCAGTGACCGAACCGTGCGTAACTGTGCCCAACGCCGTAACACGTCATCGAGTACCGGGAAACATTTCATGTGCGGCGCAAACTGCGATGCGGCTTCGGACAGAACGTCGTCCAGAAGTTTTTGCCCGAGAAATGCGGCCAGCGCCCTCGAATCGACGAGATTCACCCGCTCGATAAAGCCGTTGCCTTCTTGCGGGCTATCCCAACTCAAACAGACGGCACCCTCGCTCTGTGCAGCCTGCATGGTGGTTTCGAAAGACTCCTTTGCCTGCAAAGATCTCTCGCGACGGTAGGGCTCAAGGTTCGACTGAGTAAGCGCCGGTGCCCGTGAACGGACGCCTGCATCGGCCTTGTCGCCATCACGAAGGAGTTTTTCGAGCAACTGACGGGCGCGCGCATCCATCGCGTCAAACTACTCCAGTATCCTGGGGAGGCAATGTACTGCGACGCATTGCCGCGAGTTCCTGATCAATCAGCCCAGGGTTGAACTCGGGCAGATCCTCGCGGAACAAATCCCGGGTTTCTTGGGAAATTTCCCGTCCCTCAATCATGATCGCATTGTTGTCTATATCGCGCAGGATGTCGTAGTAGCGGTTCAGGAATGCCGTCAGAATTCCCAAGTTCTCTCCCGGACTTGCCATGAACACTTGAAGGCCCAGTTCTTCAAGATAGCGCATCGTGGCAATGATGTTCGTCGGATCCATCTTGTTGAAGGCTTCGTCGAGCAGTATCAGCCGCAGGCCATCTCTGTTGCCGCGGTCGAGGCGATAGGCGGATGCCAACGCCGCGCCTGCAATCACATAGAGTGGCGCACGGTGTTCCCCGCCCGAACCCGGGCCCAGGCGCTTGCTGAGGTGACCGACGACCTGCGGTGCTTTGGTCAGCGGATCCTCACGCAAAATCTCGATGTCAAACTCGAAGAACTCACGGTAGTCATCCAGAGGACTTCGCACGCCCGAAGCGCCAGGTGCGGTTTTGTCCTCAAGCAATTTCCGGAATTCCTCGGGCAACTCACCGGGGCCGCCGAACAGATCTTCAGATGGGCCGTGGGCTGCGACGTTCTTCACAAATTTGAGCAGAGATTCCAACTGCGGTCGGATTTTGCGCTGGAACCGATAGCGCTCGCCGTTCGAAAAGGCCGGACATTCACGCAGCACGGCGTTCAACCGATCCATAGTCTCACTGAGCCAATCGAGGTGGTTGTTGAGCGCAATCGCCACGTCGTTGCGGAAGGTCTCCTGCGAGATGCGGTAGGCATCATCCATTTCTGCCTTGTACGGCGCAAGTTCGGTTTTGTTTAACTGATCGATCAGTTCTTTCAGCCATGCTCGGGCCTTGCGCCAGTCAGCAGCAATGTCTTGGGGTGGATGCTCCCGGTATTTCTCCAGAAAGCTGCCCAATTCCCTAGTGCCGTTTCGGATAGCAGTCTCCATGCGACTGCGGCAGGATTCCCGCTGCCTGTCCGCATACTGCATCATCGCCTGGAACGCGCTCCCATGCTCGACGAGGAGCTTCTCCCACTGGCGAGCTTCCATGTCCTTGTCAAACTCAGGATGCTGCTGCGCTTGAGTGGCCGCAGAGTGCGCAGTTTCCATAACACTCTTTGCAGCCGCTTCCAGCTTTTCGCACTCATCCCGCTTGGCCTTGGCGGCTCCAGTCTCAATTAATACTTGCCGAAGGCGCACCTCAGCTTCTTCCGCACGCTTCGACGCCGCCGACTCTTCCAGCCCCAGACGAACGTAGTCCTCATCTGCTGCCCCCTTGAGTTGCTCGGTTTTGCTGATCACTTCATGCTGGGCTTCATCCATCTCACGCCATGTTTCATTCACGTGACTCACTACAGAGTCTTCGTGAGCTACCTGTTGCAGCTCCCCGACTAGGCGCCGCAGTGCTTCATCCTTGCGCTCCAGATCCTGAATCTTCTTCTGCACACGATTCAAATCCTCCTGAATAGTGTTGCGGTGGCTGGAACTGCCCACGCCAATCCGGAAATCAGTTGGTACAACGGGTCGCAAGCGCTCGATCTCGCCACCGGACACCAGCATTCCGTCCCTGGTGAGGGTGCGCAGTCCGGCAAGCGCCTCACTGTCACTTGAGGCACAGCGCAAATCGCCGAACTGCCGCCGTAGGTATTCAACAGCCGCTGGATCGTTACCATCAATCAGTTCCGCAACCGTTCCCTGCTCGAACCGCTTGCCGATGCTTTGGCGACTCTCCATGGCGATCTTTGCGCCATAAACGGCTCGCGGTCCTGTAAGACTGCGGTAGATGCGGAAGGCTTCCTTTTCCTGGTCAGCCGAAACCAGCAATGCCTCCATGTTGCGCCCCAAGTACGCCTCAATGACCGGCTGCCAGTCCGGATTAAGGATACGCACCAAATCACATACCGGTGTCGCCTGGACACCGTGATCAGCCAATTCAGTGAGCAGGCGCTGAACATTGGGCGACAGAGGAGAGCGGCCTGTCCGAACGCGCTCCAGATTCTCTTTAGCCTGGCGCTCCTCCTTCCGGGCCTCATCAAGCTGACGCTGGAGTTCGCCGCCCTGGTTAAACAACGCGTTGAATGCGTCTACCACTTTCTTGAGGGCTAATCGCAGTACAACCAAGACTTCCGCCCGGTTTGCTGTCTTTTCAGTCGGAGAACCCAACAGTCGATCCAGGGCACTTGAGACCTCCAGAAGTTCGGATGATTGCGTTTTTAGGAAAGCGGAGTCAGCGGCTTTATTGAGCACTCGCCGCACTAGCGCGATGTGATTAATAAGATCAGTGTGCTTTGCCTGCGCCCGAAGCTCTGCCGTTTGAATCTCAGTCTGAAGCGCACCGTAATCTTTGTGAGCCGCATGTGCTTCCCGCTGAGTCCGCGTCCGCTCGGCTGTCGTTTTGGCTTCGTTAACCTCGCTATCCAAGCTGGTTTTCTTATCCTCACAGGCTTTCAGGGCCTCCTCGGCCTTTTCCGTAGCATCATGAGCCCGCTCGTGCATCTCGCTGGCGTGCTCAGCCTCGGCCATCTTTGAGATCGCATTCCAGGTCACGGCACGCCGAGACTCATCCGCTGCCTTGTCATATTCGACACAACCTCTTTCTCCATCAGCAATCTTTTCTTCCACCTGCGTAACCATTTCCGCCAAACGTCGGAAAGACTCAGTGATTTCCTTGAACTTCCTGATGTCTGTCGGTCGAGCCTCCAGTACATCGTTGCGCACTATTTGATCCACTGTCTTATCGAAGCGCATGCGTAAGGCAAAACGAAAAGCACGTGTAAAAGCGTCCGGCACCGGAGAGTTGCTACTGCCACGCAAGACCAGCAAGGCGGCTCGGATATAGCGATCGGCATCTGTGTGGAGTGGATCCTGGCCAGATACTCTGGAGTGCTCAATCAACTGGTGGTGAAAAGTTGCCCAGGCTCGTGGTCGCTCTTTGCCATCAACGACCTCAAGATGGTCACCCATCGACAATTCAATGTCGGGCAAAATGTAACGTCCAAGCACATCGTGCCCATCACGGTCTGCAGAGACATACAAACAAACACCCATCGACAGCGGGGCATTCGTTTCAGTGTCTCGCCAGATCAGAGTGATGTAAGTCGTCGCGTTGTCTCGCACTCGCTGCTCAGGACTCTCACCGTACTGCCCGAGACAGTATGCGCGCAATGAGCGGGTTCTCGCCTGTTCATCGGCTTGCGCGTTGAGGGCGACCAAGCGGCTGTTGGCGCCAAACATGGCGATCTGAACCGCATCAAGCAGGGAACTCTTGCCACTGGCATTCGGGCCGAAAATGCCGGTGATCTCACCTAGTCGTACGCTCTGCTGCTCGTAGAGGAAGAACTGCACTAACCTGATTTGTTCGAGGTACTTCATTCCTGGCTCACTCCTTCTTCCTCAATGGGTTCGGGAGCCTCTGATTCTCGGGTCTCTTCGGGGTCACTGCCCTCTACTGGAGCAGTGGTCTTGAACTGCGCCAGGCGGCTCAGAACGGCTTCGCCCAACACATCAGCAATAGCTGGCCGAATAACCACTGCGTAGGGCTGGCCCATCATGTCGTCGCTCTCATCCAGGCCTTTTTCTTCCGACTTACGTGCAATGCCCCAGCGTTTCATGGTCTCCATCAAGGCATCGAGCTTTCCTTTGGTCGGCAGATCCCTACCAGACATCAGGCGATGCTTCTCGTCCAGCTCTACGAGGTCGCAAACCACCTCGCCGTCATCCGTCAATTGACCGATGCTCGCTGATTCGTCATAGATGCCACGCAAAACCAACGCAAACACCGTCTGCGCGATGGACGCTACACCAGCCTTGGTATGCCTAGGTAAGGCATAGGCGTAACGCAATTGGCGGTTTACCTGAATATCGATGCCAAGAGGTGCCAGGGCTTGTCGGAATTCCCGTTCGTAACGCTCGATCATCCAGTATGCCGTACGGCTGTGACGGTCCGTATAGTAGAGCACCTGTTCAACTGCGAGCCGATACGCAGCCATTTCGAGTTCTTCGCTTGTATGCTGGCCGTCCGTCCGGGATGCCAGAGATTCCCAGTATTGGCTCATCGAGCTTTCTCCACCGACGTCTTACGCCGCTCAATGGTGAAAGAGCGCCCCGCAATGGGTGCCCCTTCCGGTTCAGTGGTTTCCGCCAGGCTTACACGAAACCCCTTCACCATGGCGGTGGCCGAAAGTTGCAGTCGCCGACTGCCGGAACTCATAGCCAAACCAAGCCCTGCCAAAGCCTGATAGGCTCGAACGTCAGCAATGGTGGTCAGCGCGAGTTTGTCGCTACTCACCTGATCGGCGCAAGCAAGACGGCCAGATACAAATTCCGCGAGCTTGGGCGGCGTGATGCTTCGCGCCTCCCGGGCGCGAAGCATGAGGCGGGACCGGGCGATCTGAGCCTCGGAGGGACGTTCGCGCCGCAAGCTCGACGGTGGCGCACGCTCAATGGTCTTGCGCGGCGCGGCAAGCCGTTCTCCACTGATCATGTCACCGGGCGGGAAGGGATCGCTCAGCTCTGGTAGCTTCCCCTCAAGGGCTGTAGCGATAGCGAGCTTCACCAAATGATCCACTGGCCGTAACGAGCGCAACCGATAGTCGAGATAGGTGAGCGCACGCCGGTTTGCACGACGAATCTCTTCATCGAGACGATCGAGGTATTCGTCGATCCTGTTGAGTTCGAGAAGGCGATGGATATCTTTCTCGAAGAGCATTTCAGCCTTGCGGCGGTCTCCGGTACAGCGTTTTGTTTCGTACCAGGTAATCAGGCGTTCTCGATGAGCATCCGATGAAGACACTTCTTCTACAGCACGAATGATTTGCTGGCGGCGTGAAAGCGGGTGTTCTTTGGTGCGCAGTTCCCGGTAGTCACCAATGAACACCTGCTCAATGTAGTCGCTGAAGAACCGCCGAACGTACGTTGCCGTCGTAGTCTCGGCGCTCAAAGCCTCCATGATGTCCCGGATGTTTGTGCCGGTATTGCGGACGTGTTCAAGGAGATGGCGCGCCTGTTCGGCCGTTTCGCTCAGCGTATCGCCTTCTGCTTTGCCTTCGATGACCTGCTGGATGTTGAGATCAATAGATCGGATCTTTCCCGACAGAAATATCGGCCCGGTTTCGGCGAACGACACCAATACCACCAAGAATTGGTTGACCGTCGGCCGCATGGAAACGCGTTTCTCGACGCCGAACTTCTCCAACCGAAACCAGCCAGCTTCTTCAAGGCGTTTGAACACCTGATTGGCGCGAATATTGATAGGTGTTTCAGGCGTACAACCTTCTTCGGTTTCCCATATGTCCTGGAGATGCAGCTTGTCTTCGATATCCTCAACGATCTCTCGCACCGAGAAACCTTTGCTGGGTGGCAGGGGCGCATCGGGACCAAAGCGCTTCTCATGTAGATAGCAAAGCAGAGACCAATACCGGTGCCGATTGGCAGAGGAGAGCGGCGCAAAGAGGCGATCAGGCAAACGCTCAAACAGCAGCGTTTCCGCCGTTGTGCTCGTTTTCCGTGTTGCGACTCTCATATTTCGAACAACCAAGGCTTCACCTCCTCGAGATTCGCTATCGCTAACTGGTAGTCTGGTGGGCGCTGTTTCTTGATGTCGGTTGCTGCGCGTACGTCTTGAATAAAGTAGCTCACCAGCGCTCCCCTGCAGGTTTCTACCCGTGCAGATGTATTGTCAAAATATTCGAATCGGATTAGCGATTCTTGTTCAGCCGTCAGGTCTGGATGCGCAATCAACCGGACGCGCACGTGAGCCATCCAGGCTTCGTCGTCCTGTTCACTTCTGGAAGATGGGATTGCCAGCATTTTCGAGTCGGCGATTCGACCAAGCGCAAAGTCCCGAAAGTTTTGCCGGGTATCGCAAAATGCACGCACATGCCAACGGCGTCCGGCTCGAATCAGACTATGGGGTGAGATAACACGCTGATGCGGCTTTGGATTCTGCATGGATCGGTAGATCAATTGAACAGTGCGACCCAGGCGAATCGCCTCCGACAGAACAGCAAAGTGCTGCGGTGATGGTGTCGAAAGGTCTGGGAATGCAGCCAAGAGGGCGCCTTGTTCTGGCATGGCCTTGGTTGCAGCGTAGGGCAGTCCAACGAGCGCAAGGTATTGAGCAAGGGATACATCGGCTAACCGGCGCGAATCAGATGTGCGCCAGGCTTTGTATGCAGAGGGTGTTGCATGGAAGCTGCGAGTTTTGGTATCCCACGTAAGCCAGTCAGGATGCTGTTCGCGGAATTCACGAATCCAGACACTAGCCCAGTTGGTGCCCAAATCAAAGAGTTCCATTAGCCGACCACGATTCAAGCGCCCCTCCCATATGAGAAGGAGTCTCAGCGTTGCCAGCCGTTGATGAGACGTATCGCCTTTGTTGACCATACTCATAAGGATACCATACTTTTTTAGGTATCATACTTTATCGAGTATTAACATGAGAACAATCGCACAAATACTGCCGTCACAATCGCGGACATACCGCAAGCTCAGGATGATTTTGCTCGGAAGTTACAGGCAGAGTCCGGCAAAATGCCGCCGGGGTGAGCGCATGAATCGCTGATTTTCTATATACTTCGCCAAAACATGTATATAAAATGGCAAGATTTATACACGTCCCGCCCCTTTAACGGAAGCTAGGCGTTGCGTCAGTTCCAAGCACCCGCGTTCCCAACTTCGCAGTCAATGACATCCAAACATAAAAGAGAGTAGCAGCGAATATCCGGGGGTATTTTTGGGGGCATATCAAAAATTTATAAAACAAAAACCGCACAACCACGCACCTTTCCAGCAACTATTTCAATCCTGCCGGGTCCGCAAAAAAAGAATCGGCTTGGATCACCGAAGCCAGATTCTAGCCTGCTACCTTCCCGTGTGCTTGTTCAGAAAAATATCGGCGCCCATTGCAAGAGGGTTGCGAATGCCAATGATGAACACAAATCAAACTGCACGAAAAGACGGTATGCAGACGACGCATACCACCAAGCTGACGCGCCGTGATGTTTTCGACCGACAGGATGTGGGTCGTGCGGCTGCGGACAAGCTGCATGCGCTTGCGGGCTAAATCCCGCACCGCGCGA
>WRNU01000022.1 GCA_009776435.1 Betaproteobacteria bacterium
CGCTCGACATGTGTTCAAGGGCCTCTAGCTCATGCATGGTTAGAGCAGCGGACTCATAATCCGTTGGTGCAGGGTTCGACTCCCTGGGGGCCCACCAAAAAGCAAAAGGGGCTGCGGAAACGCAGCCCTTTTGCTTTTTGGCCGAGCCGGTATTTGGGCCACCCCATGAAGATCTTCGATCTCGTTACAGGATGCACCCATTCAAAATACGCTAAATAAATATTGTAACGTATTGTAGATAGTATTGTAACGCTTTGTAAATAACGCGAAAAAGCATCGGTTTCAGGTCTATATTCAAGCAAGCCCACCGACGAGCCATTCAACTCCTCAAAAAGGACACAAAATGAAACCACTTCAGCGCATCCCCGCCTGGGTTCCGGCACTGGCGCTTTGCCTGCTGCTGCCCGCCTGCGCCTCGCATTGGGAATGCTATGATGAAAGCATGGACCGTTACTACTCATGCCGCAATGATGGCGCGTCCTACTACTCTATCGGCCCGGAATACGAATATTCAATCTACCACCCGCAGCGGCATGGGCACAGGCACCGGGGCGCAGGGCATACCCGAAACCAGCCGCGTCACAAAACATCACCGGCTTCACGGTGGGAAGTCCCCCGAGCATCAGGCCGGGAGTCAGGCATAAAATCTCCAACGCCTCTATCCAGGGAAAGGGCTTCGCCTGACCTGTCATCACGGCCATCCTCCAGAACCGGGAGCCGCGAGTCCAATGCTTCAACGGGCGTCTCCCATCAGAGCACACGCTCGTCTTCATCAGAATCAAGGAGCACATCCGGTTCCGCTTCCAGTAGTTCCTCCTCCCGTCGGGGAGAGTCGAGATCATCCAGTTCAGGGCATGCCTCTTCCCGAACGGAAAGCGGTCACAGCAGTTCACGGGGAAGTAGCTCAGACCGCACCTCTTCCCGCTCGGAAAGCAGTCACAGCAGTTCACGGGGAAGTGGGAGCGACAGCTCACGAGGAAGTGGAGGTTTCGGAGGTGGAAGTTTCAGTCGCATGCGGTAGCCATCGAAAGCGTGTGCCACTCCCTCAGTCACCCGCGCGTAGTGCGGGTAACGCCGCCGTCAACTCCCTCCGTCACGCCTTCGGCGCAACACCTCCCTCAAGAGGGAGGCTATAGAGTCAGCGCGCTTCACGCGGTGTTCAAAGGCTTGAAACGACGCCGGAGGGCGGGAAGGTTATGCGCGCTCGCAAACCTCTTCCTTCTGTGGCCGAAAGCAGATCCACGCGGGCGTGGTGCGATTGGGCAACCTCCCTGACAATGGCAAGCCCCAATCCGGAGCCGTCCGCCATGTCGTCCAGACGCACGAAACGGACGAGGGCCTTTGCGCGCAGGGCTTCCGGAATGCCCGGCCCATTGTCTTCGACTTCCAGCCAGGCGCTCCCGCTCTCTTCCGTACCACAACGAACCGTGACGACGCCTCCCGAGCCGCAATAGCGCACGGCGTTGTCAATCAGATTGGCCAGCATTTCCCGCAGGGACCATGCCACGCCCTGTACCGGCGCGGGCGCAAGTTCAAAACCGAGGTCGACCCCGGCAAGCACGGCCTGATCGACAAACTCCGAGGCCGCGTTCTCAATCAGCTCTTCCAGTGCCATATTGGACAGCACGATGTTCCGGCTGGCGTCCGGCGCGGCGCGGGCCAGCGCCAACATCTGCCTGGTGAGTCGCGACAACCGGATAATTGATGTCTGCATGTCGCGCAGTCGCCGCAATGCCTCGCCCTGTTGCCCTTCGGTGGCAACGTCTACCTGCGCCTGTAACGCGGCCAGAGGAGAACGCAACTGGTGAGCCGCGCTGGAGATGAAATTCTGTTGCGCGATACTCGCTTCGCGCAGGTTGGACATGAGGCGGTTTATCGCGCGTATCAGCGCATGAATCTCAAGCGGCGCGGCGCTCTCATCGATGGGGCTCAGATCGTCGGGTTCGCGTGCCTTGATCTCATGGCTGATGCGTACCAGTGGCTGGTGGGCGTAACGCATCCCGATAAAGGCCACCAGCAGGGAAGTGAAAATGAAGAGCAGGTCACTGAACAGGGTGACGATCATGATCCTGGAGGCGGCAGCTTCGCGTTTGCGCGTGGTTTCCGCAACCACGATTACCACGGGCGCTTGCGCATTGGGGGAATGACGGTAGGTAGCTACACGCACAGCCTGCTTGTTGAGCACATCGAAACGAAAGTCCGGGTTGTCTTCGTCGGGATCAAACTCCTCGATCAGGGAACTCAACTGTGCGTCCCCTGCCTGGAGCGCGCCATTTTCGTCGAAGATGGCGTAGTAGACCTGATCCGCCATATCGACGCGCAAAACGGCCTCGGCCTGAGTCGGCAAATCGAGGTCGGTTCCCGCCGTATCTCGATCGACGATGGCGGACAGAGCCAGCGCCGTGCTGTGCAACGCCTGATCATAGGCTTCATTGGTGATATGCAGTCCTTCGCGGTAATCCGTGACGATGCTCACGCCCAGCAACGCCAGGAGCGGCACGAGCAGAAAAACGAGCAGGCGGGCGCGCAACGAATAGGGACGAGACGAGACAGCCGACTGCGGCATGGTCAAGATAGTTCCAGCCGGTATCCGATGCCCCGCACGGTGCGGATCGTCGCGTCGGACTCGGAGAGTTTGTTGCGCAGTCGGGAGACGTAAATCTCGATGGCATTGGGCGAAATCTCACTATCCCAGTTTCCCAGGCTCTCCGCGAGTTTCTGCTTGGTCACCACTCTGGGAGCCGCCAGCATGAGATGCTGGAGGACATCCCATTCCCGGCCCGTGAGATCCAGCGCCACATCATCGAGTGAAGCCGTGCGCAGATTCAGATAAAGATGCAAGGGGCCGAAGACGAGATCGGAACTGGTGGCCGCCTGGCTGCGTCGAACCAGCGCACGAACGCGAGCAAGGAGTTCGGGGAACAGAAAAGGCTTGACGAGGTAATCGTCCGCGCCGGTATCCAACCCCTGCACACGGTCTTCAAGCGCGTCGCGCGCGGTCAGAATCAGCACCGGCAGGGCGATGCGTTCGCCCCGCAGGCGACGGATCAGTTCCAGCCCATTCATGCCCGGCAGTTCGAGATCGACGATCATCAGGTCGTAAGCGGTCAACTCCAGGGCGGATTGGGCCGTGTCGGCGCGCACCAGATGATCGACAGATATGCCCGCGCGCGCAAACCCTTCTACCAAGGCGTTTGCAATGGACACATCATCTTCTATCAGCAGCAGACGCATCGGTCTATCCGCGCACTGCGCCCCATTCAGGATTCTCCCGGAGGAGTGTTGTACATCGCCATGACTTGCGCTTCGGTCATCTGGTTGGTTTTTTCGGCGAACGAATAGAACGAGGGTTTCCGGTCGATGAAAATCTCGTTGACCAGCTTCAGTCCCTCGGTATCGTCGAGCAGTCCGACGGAAAGGTAATACGAACCGTCGTTTTTCATCCGGTAAAACAACGGACTGCCGCAATGCTTGCAGAAAGCGCGCTCGGCCCAGGCGGACGACGGATAGACGGCGATGGCATCCTGGCCCTCGAACACGGTTTCGGGTGTACAGGCAATCACCACAACCGGGCCGCCAGCCCAACGCTGACACATTTTGCAATGGCAGGCCCCGGCTTCATGATTGGCGAGGACAGCCGAAACCTGGACGGCGCCACAAAGACAATGACCGCACCTCGTTTTTTCGGACATGGGTTTCTCCTTTTTGCGGTTGGGAGTGTACTCGTATTTTATACAGTTATCTTAATCTCATAGATAAAGGGTCACAAGCACTTCAATCAACACGGGCTCCTTTGTAAATCCCAATTTATCTTTTGCTTTCCACCCATCCACGCACAGATGAGATCGCCTGAGGTAAAGCTACCGTATCGACCCCCCCGGCCTGCGCCATATCCGCCCTGCCGCCGCCTTTTCCGCCAACCTGCTGTGCAACGAAATTCACCAATTCCCCCGCCTTTATCCTGCCCGTCAAATCTTCCGTTACCCCCGCAATAAGGCTCACCTTTTCATCACGAACCGTCGCAAGCACAATCACCGCAGACTTGAGCTTGTCTTTCAATTTATCGAGAGTCTCCCGCAAGGTCGCGGGATCGACACCTTCCAGGGTAGCGGTAAGCAGTTTCGTCCCGCCCTCGATGTCGAGCGCCTGCTCGATCAGTTCGTCGATCCGGCTGCCCGCGAGTTTCGATTTCAGCCGCGCAACTTCCTTTTCCAACGCCTTCATCTGTTCGATCAGGCTGGAAATCCGTTCGGCAGCGGCTTCCGGTTGGACCTTGAGGAGCGCAGCGATGTCCGTGAGGCACTGTTCCTGCGCTTGCATAGTGCGAAGGGCATTTTCGCCGGTCACGGCTTCGATACGGCGCACGCCTGCGGCAATGCCCGACTCTGAAAGAATCTTGAAGAAACCGATATCCCCGGTGCGGGTTACATGCGTGCCCCCACAAAGCTCCCTGGAGGTGCCGATGCTCGCCACGCGCACGGTATCGTCGTATTTTTCGCCGAAGAGCATCATCGCGCCGGATTTCTGCGCTTCTTCCAACGGCATGACTGCCGTCTGATTCGCGGTATTCGTCAGGATTTCGGCGTTGACCCGCGCTTCCACTGCGCGGATTTCCTCCGTCGTCATCGGGGCGTGATGCGCGAAATCGAAGCGGGTTTTACCGGGATCGACGAGGGAGCCTTTTTGCTGAACATGCGCGCCCAACACTTCGCGCAACGCCTTGTGCATCAGGTGCGTGACGGAGTGATTGCGGGCGGTGGCCGCGCGGGCGGCGGCGTCCACGCGGGCGGCGATCTTGTCGCCGACGCGCAACGCGCCTGTCTTGACGATGCCGTGATGACCGAACACGGCCGCCTGAATTTTCTGGGTGTCTTCAACGGCAAAGATGCCCGCGCTTCCGCGAAGTTCGCCCGTATCGCCCACCTGGCCGCCGGATTCGGCGTAAAAGGGGGTGTTGTCGAGCACGACGACGCCAAGGTCGCCTTCGCGCAGTTCATCGACGGCGGTTCCGTCCCGGTAGAGGGCGAGGATTTCGGCGCTCTGCTCCAGCGAGTCGTAGCCATGAAAGACGGTTTCCGCGCCCATGTAATCGAGGCTGGCCGTCATCCTGAATTTGCCTGCCGCGCGAGCCTGTTCCTTCTGGCGGGCCATCGCGGCATCGAACGCTGCGGTATCGACCGTCACGCCCTGCTCGCGGCACACGTCGGCAGTGAGATCGAGCGGAAAACCGTAGGTGTCGTGCAGCTTGAAAGCGAGTTCGCCGTCGAAGCAGGCGCGCCCCTGCCCTCTCATCTCATTCAACCCGGCTTCCAGGATCGACATGCCGTTTTCAATCGTGGCAAAGAAGCGATCTTCCTCGGCTTTCAAAATGTCGGCGATACGCGCTTCGCCCGTGGCGAGTTCCGGGAAAGCCGCGCCCATCTCGCGGACGAGATCGGGCACGAGGCGATGAAAGAACGCTGAGCGCGCGCCGAGCTTGTAGCCGTGCCGAATGGCGCGGCGGATGATGCGGCGAAGCACGTAACCGCGCCCCTCATTGCCGGGAATGACGCCGTCGGCAATCAAAAAGGAACAGGCGCGGATGTGGTCGGCCAGCACTCTCAGACTGGGACTCGTCATGTCGGCAGCCGAAGTCTCACGCGCCGCCGCCTGAACGAGAGTCTGAAAAAGGTCGATCTCGTAGTTGGTATGCACGCCCTGCAACACGGCGGAAATGCGCTCCAGCCCCATGCCGGTATCCACGCTCGGCTTGGGCAGCGGATGCATCACGCCCGCCTCGTCGCGGTTGAACTGCATGAAGACGTTGTTCCAGATTTCGATGTAACGGTCGCCGTCCTCGTCCGGCGTGCCAGGCAACCCGCCGGGAATGTGCGGGCCGTGGTCGTAGAAAATCTCGGTGCACGGGCCGCATGGGCCGGTGTCGCCCATCATCCAGAAATTGTCGGAGGCGTAGCGCGCGCCCTTGTTGTCGCCGACGCGGATGACGCGCTCCGGGGCCAGCCCGACTTCCTTCGTCCAGATGTCGAACGCTTCGTCATCTTCGGCATAGACGGAGACATAGAGGCGATCCGACGGCAGCCCGAAGACCTCTGTGAGCAGTTCCCAAGCATAGAGAATAGCGTCGCACTTGAAATAATCGCCGAAGGAAAAATTGCCGAGCATCTCGAAAAAGGTGTGATGCCGGGCGGTATAGCCGACGTTTTCCAGGTCGTTGTGCTTGCCGCCCGCGCGCACGCACTTTTGCGAGGTGGCGGCGCGGGTATAGGAACGCTTGTCGAAGCCGAGAAACACATCCTTGAACTGGTTCATGCCCGCGTTGGTGAAAAGCAACGTGGGGTCATCGACAGGCACGAGCGAACTGGAGGCCACGACCCGATGCCCCTTGGACTCGAAGAATTTCAGGAATTGTTCACGGATTTCGGCGGATTTCATGGGGTTTGCTCTTGCAGAATCAGGCTCGATGAATGTAAATGACCCGGCCTAAAGGCTATGGGCAGAACATGATAGTTTATCATGCGCGCTCACCCACCAAGGATTGCCTACCTCCTCCAGGGAAACGTATGGGACATCGCATCTCGAAGATCTACACCCGCACCGGCGATGCCGGTCAGACAGGATTGGGCGACGGTCGCCGCGTCCCGAAAAGCGACGCGCGCATCCACGCAATCGGCGAAATCGACGAGGCCAATACCACGATTGGCCTGCTGCTCACGGAAGAACTGGCTGATGATGTGCGTATGCTCCTCACCGATGTGCAGCACGACCTGTTCGATCTGGGCGGCGAGGTCTGCATTCCCGGCATGAGCATGATGACCGCGCAACAGGTGAAACGGCTGGAAAAAGCCATCGACCACTACAACGCCGACCTGGGACCGCTCAAGGATTTCATCCTCCCCGGCGGTTCCCGCGCCGCCGCGCTGGCCCACCAGGCCCGCGCCGTCTGCCGCCGCGCCGAACGCGCGCTGGTGGCGCTGGCGCAGATCGAGACCGTCAACGACGGCGCGCGCCAGTATCTCAATCGTCTCTCGGATTTATTGTTCGTGCTCGGGCGCACGCTCAACCGCGCGGCGGGATGCGGGGACGTGTTGTGGCAAAAGAGGAAGAACGCGGAATAAGTAATTGATAAATACCGGGTGCATTTTTATTCTGCTGTCGATTTGGTCAATGCGCTGGAGCAGGAAAAAGCCGCCGCCAGGCCTGGGCGCTTAGGGAACCTCTGAACAACTTAAGCATCCACCGCTTGCCATCCTGCGCGAAGTCGCAGGATCCATGCGGTGGGTGGATTGCAGCGACTTCGCTTCGCTACGTGCTGCAATGACAGGAGGGTTGTTCAGAGGTTCCTTGGAGCCTATCTACGCCATAAAATGGCGTGTGTCGTTTCATTTTTCAGATTCGGCAATGGGAGGCACGGCAAGGGGCGTCAAATGGGCTTGCGGTATATCGCTTACCGATATACAATACACCTCATGTCAATTCAGTCCTTCAANTGCAGCGATACCGAAACCCTGTTCNGGGGCTTGCGTGTCCANCGGTTCGTGAATATCGAAAGCGTTGCGCGCCGCAAGCTCAACGCGGTNAATGCCGCGCATGAGCCGCGCGACTTGGCGGCCCCGCCCGGAAACCGGCTTGAGCAACTATCTGGCTCGCGCCGTGGGCAGTGGAGTATCCGCATCAACGACCNGTGGCGCGTGTGCTTTGTCTGGACTGAGGGCGGNGCAACCGATGTTGAAATCGTGGATTACCACTAACGGAGTATGGTCATGAAACTCAACCCCATCCACCCCGGCGAAATTCTGCGTGAAGAGTTCATGGTTCCGCTGGGACTTTCCAGCAATGCGCTGGCACGCGCCATTGGCGTGACGCCCGCGCGTGTCAATGACATTGCCCGCGAGCGGCGNGGCATCACGGCTGATACGGCGTTGCGTCTGGCNCGGTACTTCAACACCAGCCATGAATTCTGGATGAACCTGCAAGCGCATTACGATGTTGAAATGGCGATGGATACGGCAGGCAAGGCCATTGCGCATATCCAGCCGCGAACGTTCGCTACGGCCTGATATAGGCTTGAAGGCTTCACAGCCCCTGCGCAGTGAGCCACTCGTCGATCCGGACGGCGACTTGTTCCCAACCGCGTTCGAGCATCATGGCGTGCCCCATGTTGAGGAAGATTTCAGGGGGAACGCCATAGGCGTTCGCGGTCATCTTTACCTGACCGGGGGAAATCAGCCGGTCGTACTGCGCGCCGAGCACCAGCATCGGCGCCCGATAGACGCGGGAAGTGTTGGGCAGGTTGAAAAAGGACATGTCCCAGAGCGCGCGATGGGATTCGGGTTGAAACCGCTTCCAGTAACGCTTGAGATTTTCGACGCTGATCGGCTGGTGAAAAAGTATCTGGCGCATGCTGTCGGCGCTTGGCTCACCCCCGCCCATGATCCGGTTGAGGTCGACGAACAGTTGCGGAGCGGTAAAAAACAGGCCGAGCGCAGAATAGATCAGCCCCTGGGGCGGAACCGAAGCCATCAACACGACGGCGGGGGCAGCGGCGCGTTCGAGATACTTCTGCACCACCATGCCGCCCATCGAGTGGCCGACCAATATCGGGGGCGCGGGCAGGGTGGCAACGGTCTCGACGATGTCGGCGACGTATTGATCGAGACCCAGCCGGTCGAGACCGTCGCGGCCAGGGCTGTTGCCATGCCCGCTGAGTGATACCGCGTGCGCAGCCCATCCGCGCTGGGCAAACCAGGGCAGGAAACGTTCCTTCCAGCACCAGGCGCCAGCATACGCGCCATGTATGAAAAGGATCGGCATCCGATGCCTGGGGGGCGAAGCAGGCAGACGGCTGATGATTTCGAGCTTGCATTGAGAAGCTGCGTTTGCCGTTACGGTGTCCATTTTTTGTATTGTCTGCTTCATCATCGAACTTTGTCTACTTCGGTTAACGGATCGTTTGTTGAACAGCGAAGGCGAAAAATATCAGAAAATGTTTTTCTCCCTGTGACATTCAATACACTTGCGGACGGCATCGACCCGCGCAGCATGCAAACGGGCGGGAATTTGCACGGATTCCATGACGGAACGGGCAAGCGCGCCGGCATCGACCCCGAGGAAGGCTTCCATGGCCTTGCGCCAGAGATCGGCGCAGGGCCAGGGCGCGGGCCAGTGACCGCCGCGTCCGAAATAATCGCAGGCGGCAGCATCCAGCAGGGCGAAAAAACGCTCCGGACGACGCGCGCAATCACAACGTTCGAGCAGACGGGTGATGGTATTCGGCTGCATTTCGCCGATCAGCCCCAGCTTGCCGTGCTCGCGGGCGAACAGCACGGCAAAGTCGCGGCAACTGGCCGGAATCCGCAATCGTTCCGAAACCCGTTCGGCAAGCAGCGCGCTTCGGGCTTCGTGTTCGTAGTGGTGCGGCAGGATGTCGGCGGGGGTTTCTCCCTTGCCGAGATCGTGCAACAGACACGCCCAACGGATTTCCAGCCCGTGTCCGGCCTGGGCGGCATGGTCGATGACCTGCATCGTGTGTTCGCCGGTATCGATTTCGGGGTGATAAATCGGGGGTTGCGGCACGCCGAATAGGCGATCGAGTTCGGGAAGGATGCAAACGAGCGCGCCGCATTCGCGCAGGACGCGGAACATCCGCGAGGGGCGCGCTTCCATGAGACCGTGCGAGATTTCTTTCCACACCCGTTCGGGCGTGAGGTGATCGAGCTCGCCGCTCTCGCTCATCGTTCGCATGAGCGAGAGCGTCTCCGGCGCAAGGCTGAAGTCGGACAGGCGGGCAGCGAAGCGCGCCGCGCGCAGAACGCGCAGGGGGTCTTCGGCAAAGGCCGGACCGACGTGACGCAGGACTTTGGCTTCGAGATCCCGCACGCCTCCGTAGGGATCGATCAGCGCGCCCCCGGCATCACGGGCGATGGCGTTGATCGTGAGATCCCGCCGCGAGAGGTCTTCCTCCAGGGTGACATCGGGCGCGGCGTGGCAGACGAAACCGGTATAACCGCGCCCGCTCTTGCGCTCGGTGCGGGCCAGCGCGTATTCCTCATGCGTTTCCGGGTGCAGGAAGACGGGGAAATCCCGCCCTACGGGACGAAAGCCGCGCGCAATCATGGCTTCGGGCGTCTCTCCCACGACCACCCAATCCCGATCCTTGACCGGCAGGCCGAGCAGGGCATCCCGTACCGCGCCGCCGACGACATACGCGCGCACGCCCGGCCCCCGTCTTCAGTACGACATCTTCGGCATGATCGTGCCGAGACGCGCCTTGAGCGATTGCGGTTTGCCTTCCTGCAAGGCGGCGTAGATGACGGTGTTGGTCATGACGTGCTTGACGTAATCGCGGGTTTCCTCAAAGGGAATGGTTTCGGCGTAGATCGCGCCTTCCAGCGCCCGTTCGGCGCGCCAGCGCCGGGCGCGGCCAGGGCCGGCATTGTAACCGGCAGCGGCCATCACCTGATCGTCTTCGAGTTCGTCCAGGAGGATGCGCATGTAGGCGGTTCCAATCTCCACGTTGGTTTCGGGGTCACGCAGCAGGCCGGGGTGATACTGCATGCCGAGCTTTCCGGCAACCCATTTGCCGGTTTTCGGCATGACCTGCATCAACCCTTGCGCGCCGACGGGGGAACGGGCGGGAATGATGAAGCGGCTCTCCTGCCGCATCACGCCATAGACCCAGTTCACATCGAGCAGATTGGCGCGCGCGCGCGGCTCGATGAGGGTGCGGTACGGCGTCAGAAAACGCAACTCCCAGGCTCCTGCCGGATTGGCGAGTTCGGCGGAAGTAATGGCCCGGTCGTAGAGATGGTTTTTCAGGGCCAGTTGCGCTGCGGCAATGCGAAAGGCTTCGTCGCGTCCACGTAGCGCCGCGTTCCATTCGCGGATGGCGTCCATGCGCAAGTCGAGTTGGAAAAGCGCCATTGCGCGCTGGAAACCCGGATGCTTGTCGACGCTCGGCCCGTTGATGATTGCGGTTCCTGCTCCGGCCCCGGCCTGTAGCCCGTTGCCTGCTTCGCCGTTTTCGTCCGCGCCCGATTCGGAGTCTCCGCCGTCTTCGTCGGAACCCGACTCTGCGTCATCAGTACCGCCTTCGACGGCATCTTCCGCAGCGGTCTCTGCGGCCATCCTTTCCGTTGCCGCAGCATGCGCCGTGTGCGCCGCGCGCGGATCAAACAGATTTCCCAGTTCTTCATTGGCAAGGATGCCGTAGAAGTTCGCCAAACTGGCGATACGCCGGAATTCCTTCTCCGCTTCGCCCGTGCGCTTCAAGGCTTTCAGGGCGCGGCCCCGCCAGTAAATCCATTCGGGCATGGCGCGTTCTTCGGGATTCAGCTTGTCGATGGCCGCAATCACTCCCGGCCAGTCGCTGGTGCGCAACGGCACGCGAACGCGCCACGCGCGTTGAGTCACGCTCATCGGAGCGTTACCAGCGTTGCGAAACCAGGAAGCGGCTTGCGGATCGTGATTCTGAGCCGCGTGCAGGGCCAACATGCTCCAGGCATACTCTCGTTCTTCGGGAGTGAACCGGCTGGAAAGACGCTGGAAGCGGGAGTGCGCGGTTGACACATCATTGCGTGCCAACCGCGTCAATGCCACCAGCACCATTTCTCGTCCCGCGCGGGTGTTGGCAAAATTGGGCGACGGACAATCGAAGGTGCGTTTCGGAGGGCTGGCGGCACGCTTCGGGGTGGTGCGCTTCGGGGTGGCGCGTTTCGGGGTGGCGCGTTTCGGGTTGCGGGTGGCGCGTTTCGGGTTGCAGGTGGTCTGCTCGGGGGCCATCGCGCTGTTTGTTCCAGTCAGACAGTCGAGCGTGCGTTTCGGGTTGCGCACCGCCCGCTCGAAATCCTTCGTGCTCTCCGGGGCAAGCCAGGCAAGAACCTCGCGCGCCCGCGCAGGCGAACGGGTATCGACCCGACGACGGAAAAGCCCCCAGATGTCGTCGGTGCCGAGTCTTCCCTGGTCGACCGCCATACGCAACACGGACAAGCAAGAGGAAGGCGCAAAGGTCAGGGAAGGCAGGCTCCTGGCAATTTCGTCGAAAACCTTGGCGTCCCCGGTCGCCAGCCGGGCATTCCACGCATGACAGCGCATCTCACTGTCCGGGCTTTGCAGGCTCGGATAAATCTGGAGGAAATAAGACCAGTCTCCCTCCCTTGCCAGTCGGCGCAGCCAGTCGGCGCGCAGGCGCTCCGCGAGCAGTGTGCCGGTCTCATCCGAGATGAATCGTTGCAGTTCGCTCTCCTGCGGCATGAAGAACGACTTCGCCAGACTGTTGGAAAGCAGCCAATAGCGGAGATAACTGTCGAGCGGATGACCGCTTGCCTGCCCGGCAAGCCTTTCGAGCTTGGCCCGATCTCCTGCGCGCGCTGCGTCACGCGCGGCGAGAAACCGGGACTCGGCCGCCGAGTACGAGTCGCCCGGCTGCGCCTGGGCGAAGGCGTAAAGACATACCGAGGCAACGACCGCTGCGGAGCGGACGATGGTCTGGAGGATGGTTTTATTCATCCGGCAAGAACTCCCACTGAAAACGTTAAACGACGAAAATTTCAGAACCATACCATAACGGTGCAGATACTCGCCGTAGACGGTTAGAATTCGTTCTTTGCCTCTCCAATACCTTCCCCGATGTTCTATGAACTTTTTGTCGGTTTGCGCTACACCCGCTCACGCAAGCGCGCCCAGGGGCGTAACCGCCTCATTTCCTTCATTTCACTGGTGTCGATTCTCGGTATTGCGCTCGGCGTGATGACGCTCATCATCGTGCTCTCGGTCATGAACGGTTTCCAGGAGGAATTGCGCGACCGCACCCTGGGCGTAGCCTCGCATATTGAAGTGGAATCGTTCGAAGGCACTGGACGGGTGCAGAACTGGCAACAGATCGCCGAGGAAGTCAGCCAGCATTCCGAAGTGATGGCAGCGGCCCCTTACGTGAACGAGCAGGGAATGCTGATGCTTGGCGAGGCCGTGCGTGGCGTACAGGTACGGGGCATTCTCCCCGAGCCGGAAAGCAGGGTGGCGAATTTCGGTAAAAACATGAAGGTGGGCGCGCTCGACGATTTGCAGCCCGGAAAATTCGGCATCATCCTCGGGCGCGACCTCGCGCGGGCGTTGGGCGCAAGGCCGGGCAGCAAACTGACCCTGATTGCGCCGCAAGGCATGGTGACGCCAGCGGCCGTCGTGCCGCGTGTGCGCCAGTTCGAGGTCGTCGGCGTCTTCGATGCCGGCGTGATGCAGTACGATTCCGGCCTTGCGCTCATCCATCTGGCCGATGCCCAGGCGCTCTACCGCATGAATGATGCCGTGAGCGGCGTGCGGCTACGGATCGAAAACCTCTTTTCCGCACCTTCCGTGTCGCGCGAACTGGCCGAAATCATCACTGCGCCGGATCTGATCCTGCGCGACTGGACGCGCATCCATGCGAATTTCTTCCGCGCCGTTGCGCTGGAAAAAACCATGATGATGCTCTTTCTGTTTCTGATCGTGACCGTGGCGGCCTTCAACGTCGTCGCCAGCCTGACCATGACCGTGCAGGAGAAGGCTGCCGACATTGCCATCCTGCGCACCCTTGGCGCTTCGCCCCTGTCGATCATGACGATTTTCGTCATCCAGGGTTCCATCATCGGCGTCGTCGGACTCATGGCGGGGCTGGCAAGCGGACTGGCTATCGCCCTCAATCTCGATGTCGTCATCCCGGCGCTCGAACGCATCACCGGCGCCACACTCTGGGACAAGGACATCTACTACATCAGTGACCTGCCCTCGAAAGTGCTGGCAAGCGACGTCGTCACCATCCTGACCGTCTCTTTTCTGCTGACACTGTTTGCCGCAATTTACCCAAGCTGGCGGGCGTCCCGCGTGAAACCGGCGGAGGCCCTACGCTATGAGTGAGAAAGAGGTGGTACTGAGTTGCCAGAACCTGACCAGGCATTTCCGTGAAGGCGCGAGCGCGGTACAGGTGCTGAATGGAGTCGATTGCGAGATCAGACGCGGCGAGCGGCTTGCGATCATCGGCGCGTCCGGTTCAGGGAAAAGCACCCTGCTCCACCTGCTTGGTGGGCTGGACACGCCGAGCAAAGGAGGCGTAAGGCTGCTTGGCAAAAATTTCTCCTTCATGCCTGAGGCCGAACGCGGATACTTGCGCAACAAAGCCCTGGGCTTCGTGTACCAGTTCCATCACCTGCTTCCCGAATTCACCGCGCTGGAAAATGTCGCCATGCCGCTCTACGTCCGGCGCATGAACAAGAGAGAAGCTGATGCCCGCGCCGAAGCCATGCTGCGGGAAGTCGGGCTGGGACACCGGCTCAATCACACGCCGAGTGAACTTTCCGGCGGCGAACGCCAGCGCACCGCCGTTGCCCGCGCACTGGTGACGGAACCCGCCTGCGTACTCGCCGACGAACCCACCGGCAATCTCGACCGCCACACCGCCGAAGCCGTATTCGATCTGATGATGTCCCTCAACGAAAAACACGCGACGAGCTTTATCATCGTCACCCACGACGAGGCGCTTGCGCGGCGTAGCGAGCGAGTCTTGCGGCTGGTGGACGGAGTGCTGGAACAGGACGCGGCACACGCGACACCGCAAGCAGACTGAAACACATGTCCGCCTCGCTCCTGCAACGCTCGCTTGCCGCCGTCTGGCATCCGTGCACCCAGATGAAGCATCACGAAACCCTGCCGCTCACGCCGGTAGTCGGGGGAGAGGGGCCGTGGCTCGTCACGGAAGACGGAAAACGGTTGCTGGACGGCATCAGTTCGTGGTGGGTCAACCTTTTCGGGCATTGCAACCCGCGCATCAACGCGGCGCTGCGCGATCAACTCGAACGACTGGAGCATGTGCTGCTCGCGGGGTTCACGCATCCCCCGGTCGTGGAACTCTCAGAACGGCTGGCAGATCTCACGGGAGGCGTGCTGGGGCACGCTTTTTATGCTTCGGACGGGGCTTCGGCCACGGAAATCGCGCTGAAGATGAGTTTTCACGCATGGCGCAACCAGGGATTGCCCCAAAAAGACCGCTTCCTGTGCCTGGAAGGCGGTTATCACGGAGAAACCGTCGGGGCGCTGGCCGTCACGGACGTGCCCTTGTTCAGAGACGCCTACGCGCCGCTGGTGCGGCAGGCGGCCACCGTGCCCTCGCCGGACGCGCGACGGGCAGCGCCGGGGGAGAACGCCGCCGACGTGGCGCGTCGCGCCGCCCATGCGCTGGAAGCACAGTTGGAATCGGAAAACGGACGCATTGCGGCTTTCATCCTGGAACCGCTGGTACAGGGCGCAGCCGGGATGGTGATGTACGACCCGGAATACCTGCGCCTGGCCCGCGCGCTGTGCGACCGCTACCAGGCGCACCTGATCTGCGATGAAATCGCCGTGGGCTGTGGCCGCACGGGTACGTTCTTCGCGCATGAACAGGCGGGGATTCGCCCTGACCTGCTTTGTCTTTCCAAGGGAATCTCAGGCGGTTATCTGCCGCTGTCCGTGGTGCTGTGCCGCGAGGAGATCTTTCGCGCCTTCTACGACCCGGATACACGCAAGGGTTTCCTGCATTCGCACTCCTATACGGGCAATCCGCTGGCCTGCCGCGCGGCGCTGGCCACGCTGGACATCTTTGAGGCAGACGACGTGCTCGCGGCCAACCGCGAGCGCGCGAAACGGTTGGGACATCTGCTGGAAGAAGCGTTTTCCGGCCACGCGGCAGTGCGTCACCTGCGCCAGCGCGGCATGATTGCGGCCTTCGACGTGGAGGGTGCAACAAACGATTTTTCACGGCGGTTCTTTGCAGCGGCGCTGGAAGCGGGCGCACTGTTGCGCCCGATCGACAACACGGTGTACTTCATGCCGCCTTACGTCATGGACGAGCCGGAATTGCGGGCGCTGGTCGCTGCTGCCGCCGCCGCGCTGGATCGGGCACTGGCATGAACCGGCTCGATCACCTGCGCGCGGCGCTCGACAAGCTCGACGACGAGCGCCTGCGCCGCATCCGGCGCGACATCGAAAGCCCCTGCTCACCCCATGTCGTCATCGACGGGCGAGCCTTCACGGCGTTTTGCAGCAACGATTACCTCGGGCTGGCGGCGGATTCCCGGCTGACCGAGGCACTGATTGCGGGCGCGCGAAAATGGGGCGTGGGCGCGGGCGCGTCGCACCTGGTGTCCGGCCACTACGCCGTGCAGCGCGCGCTCGAAGAGCGGCTGGCGGCTTTCGTCGGACGCGAACGGGCGCTGGTGTTCTCATCGGGCTTCATGGCGAACACGGGCATCATCCCGGCGCTGGTCGGACGAGGCGACGCGATTTTCGCCGACCGCCTGAACCACGCCTCGCTGATCGACGGCATGCTGCTCTCGCGCGCCGACACGCACCGCTTCCCGCACCTGGATATGGCCGCACTGGAACGGCAGCTTTCGGCAAGCGAAGCAAAAACGAAACTCATCGCGAGCGACTCGGTATTCAGCATGGACGGCGATGTCGCGCCCCTGCGGGAGTTGATGGCGCTTGCGGAACGGTTTGATGCGTGGCTGCTCATCGACGATGCGCACGGCTTCGGCGTGCTCGGGCCGCAGGGGCGCGGCGCGCCGGCGGAAGCGGGCATCGACGGTTGGCGGCTCATCCAGATGGGCACGCTTTCCAAGGCCGCCGGAGTTTCGGGCGCGTTCGTCGCCGGAGAGGCAACCGTCATCGAGTGGCTGATGCAAAAAGCGCGCACCTACCTCTTCACCACGGGTTCGCCCCCGGCGCTGGCGCAGGCGCTCATCGCCAGCATCGACCTCATCGAGAAGGGCGACGAGCGTCGCGCCCATCTTGCAGCATTGATCGAACGCCTGACAAAAGGGCTGGCGCAGGAACGCTGGAAATTGCTGCCCTCGCGCACGCCGATCCAGCCCCTCATCGTGGGTGACAACGCGACCGCGCTGGCGCTCGGGGCCGATCTCATGAAAGAAAGTCTGTGGATACCGGCGATTCGCCCGCCCACGGTTCCGGCAGGCAGCGCGCGGCTGCGCATCACACTCTCGGCGTCACACACACTGAACGATGTCGACCGCCTCGTCGAAGCCCTCGATCGGCTGGAAAAAACCTTGTCGGCATGATGAACACGGGTCTCGTGCTTGTCTCCGCCATTTATGACGGAGACAAGCGAGACAAAGCGTAACAGGGAGCCGAAGGCTCCCCTGAACAAGCCTCCCTCTCGAGGGAGGTGGCACGCCGGAGGCGTGACGGAAGGAGTAAGGAATCCCCTGCCTTCAGGCAGGGGTGACTCAAAACTTTCATGCACGAATAAACTCCAGGTAAAATATATAACATTAGCATAAATTGTGGTACTGCGGACTTCATATTAGAATAGTAAATTTTCCGCCCAACACAGGGAACGGTTCTCAAGAATGCGCCTCAATTTCGACCCAGCCGTCAACATTGCCGTCAAGGCGGCGCGCCGCGCCGCCTCCATCATCAATCAGGCTGCCAACCAGTTGGAGTTGCTCAACGTCGAATCCAAAGCTCCCAATGATTTCGTCACCGAAGTCGACCGCGCCGCCGAGACGGCCATCATCGACATCCTGCGCGAAGCCTTCCCGGAGCACGGCATTCTGGCAGAGGAGTCTGGGCGCTCCGGCGTCGAGGATGGACGCGGAGCCGAGTATGTCTGGATGATCGACCCGCTGGACGGCACGACCAATTTCATCCACGGCTTTCCGCAGTACGCGGTTTCCATCGCGCTCACCCGCAAGGGCGCGCCCGAACACGCAGTCATCTTCGATCCGGTTTCCAACGAACTTTTCACCGCTTCGCGCGGGCGGGGCGCGTTCATGAACGATCGCCGCATCCGTGTCTCGCGTCGCCTGCGTCTGTCCGATGCCCTGCTCGGCACGGGTTTCCCGTTCCGCCAGTTCGCGCACATCGACGTCTACCTCTCCATGTTCCGTGAATTGGCGCAAAGGAGCGTCGGTCTGCGGAGAGCCGGCGCGGCGGCGCTCGATCTTGCCTACGTCGCCAGCGGTCGACTGGACGGTTTCTGGGAAATCGGCCTTTCACCCTGGGACATGGCCGCCGGCGCGTTGCTCATCCAGGAGGCGGGCGGGTTCGTCGCGGATTTCGACGGCGAAGGAAATTACCTCAAGAGCGGCAACATCGTCGCCGGAACGCCCAAGGTGTTTACCGAACTGCTGCTCACCGTGCAGTCGTGCTGGAACGCACGTACAGGTTGAACGAACACAGACGCCGTCTACCTCCGGCCGTAATTCTCCAGATCCCCCAACGGGATACCGAAATGCAACCGCTCTTCGAGCAGGTTGAAGAGCGGCATCATGGCCGTGATGACTTCCGGCAGGCGATCCATGACATCTTCCTGCGCACCGATCCGCAACTGTAACAACGCATGGTCGATGCTGACCACATTGTTCACGTAGCTTTCAGCCACCACTCGGTCGACTTCGCCCTCGCTGTTGACGATACGGTTGCCCCCTACCGCGATGCCGCGCCGCACGCGCTCCGTGGCTGTCACGACAAGGCTCTCCACGCTCTGCACGCCGTCCGTCTCCGAACCGGAGATGCCGACGGTCACAGTGATGCGAATACGCTCTTCTCGGTAGGTCAACACCAGCTTTTCCATCGCCTTTTGCAGACGCAGGGCAAAGGCGCAGCAGCCCGCTATCGAGGTACTGGGCGACAAGACCACGAAACGCGCCCCCGAGATCTGGCTGATGGTGTCTTCCCGTCGTACCTTGCTGGCGAGAATCTTGGCCAGCTTTCCGGTAATCAGGTTGGCCACGTAGTCGCCATGCCATTCAACCAGTTGTTCGTAATGGTCGATCTCAACCACCATCACCGAAATCGCCGTCTGCCGCCGCCGCGCTTGCGCCAGATGTTGTTCGCCGTTGTGGCTGAGATACGCAGGCGTCGCCAGCCCGGAAACCGGATCGACGATCGGATTGCGCCCCGACTGCGCGAGGCTGCGGCGGGTTTCGGTCAAATCCAGCAAGGATTCAAGCCGCGCCGTCATCTCGGCGCATCCCGCACCTTTGGAAACGAAATCGCTCGCGCCAAGACTCAACGCCTGCTGACGCGCCTCATCGTCCTCGTCGCCGGAGATGATGACGACCGGCAACTCCTGGATGCGCTGTACCTTCGAACTCCGAATGCGTTCGAGCAGGCCGAAGCCATCGAGCTTGGGCATGCCGAGATCGGTCAGCACGATCCGAATCGAGGGATCGACCAACAGGGCTTCCCATCCCGCCTCACCGTCGGATTCCTCCCGTATCTGAAAACGGTGGCGGATCTGCTTGATGAGACTTGCGCGTACCATGCGCGAGTCATCGACAATCAGTATTCTCGGCAGGACTCCGGTTTCTTCTTCGGCCATATTGTGTCTATCTGCTTATTCGGTGCAGTTCTTCGTTTTGATCAATCAAGGATACGGACGACAGTCCGCCCTCTTGCCCGTCCTTCGACAAAAGCTGTAAAAGCCTCCGGCAACTCGTCGAACCCGATCACTCGGATGAAATCTTCCAGGAAACGCGGCTTGAGATCGACCGCCAACCGTGTCCATACCCTCTGCCGCATGGACATGCTCGCATAACCCGAATCGATCCCCAAAAGACTTACGCCACGCAGGATGAACGGAAATACCGTCGTCGCCAGCTTGAAATCGGCAGCGTTGCCGATGCTGGCTACAACGCCATCCTGGCGCATCGTCGCCAATACCCAGTGCAGAATCGCGCCGCCCACATTATCGACCGCGCCGGCCCAACGGGACGCCTCCATCGGGCGGACCTTGTCGAAATCGATCTCTCCACGCAGGAGAATATCCGACGCGCCGATGCGCCGGAGAAAATCCGCCTCCTGCGCCTTGCCGGTCAGGGCCGCTACCTCGTAACCGAGCCGGGCCAGCATGTCGATTGCCAGCCCCCCTACCCCGCCGCTCGCCCCGGTAACGAGTACCGGACCGTTGCTCGGTGCAAGGCCGTTGTCTTCCATCCTCACGATCCCCAGCGCAGCGGTCAATCCCGCCGTGCCCAGCGCCATCGCTTCGAGCAGATCGAGCCCCGAGGGCAACGCAAGCACCCAATCTGCCGGAATCCTGGCGTATTCGGCATAGCCGCCATGATGGGCAACACCGATGTCGTAGCTGGTGGCGATCACCGCGTCGCCTGCCTTGAAACGAGGATCGGCGCTCTCGACCACCACGCCGGACAGGTCGATTCCCCCCACGCAGGGAAACCGGCGGATGATCTTTCCGGCCCCGGTCGCAGCCAGGGCATCCTTGTAGTTGATACTCGAAAAGTGTACCCGGATCAGCACCTCGCCTGTATCGAGTTGCGACGGCGAAAGCGAAGTCAGTGCAGCGCATACCTTGCGCGCTTCGTCCTGTTCGATCAACAGTGCCTTGAAAGAATCACCCCCACTCACCCGTGCCTCCCTTGTTTGTCTGTAATGACAAATATTAACATTGTTCGTGTCTCAAGCGTAAAACACGGACAAAAGGATTTTGACCACCCTGCCTCGTTCCACCCCGTCCAGTGTGGCTTTTATCACGCCTCCACCGATCAACCGCCGTTTCCGGTAAGCGACTGGCGCAGATTGCGTGACTTGTGGCTGTAATCCGGTTTTCTTCTGCCGATAATCACAAGCATACAGCACCACCCTGTCAGGATTCCGCCATGACCGTCCTCTCGCACGCACTGCCTTCGGTCGAGTCCTACGTCCATTTCTTTTCGGAGCAGCCCATACCGGTACTGCGCCGGACGGCAAACGCATTTGCGGACCTCGCCCGGAACATCGAAGATGTTACCCGCCACGACATTGCCTCCACGGTACAGGCCGACCCGCTGATGACGATGCGTCTGCTCTCCCACATCGAAGCTCACCGCGACAATACGCAAAACCACGACATCGTCACCGTCAGAAACGCCGTCATCATGATGGGCATCATACCCTTCTTCGAGGCGTTCAGCGACATGCCCACAGTCGAAGATGCGCTGGCTTCCCGGCCCCAGGCCCTGCTCGGTCTGCTCAGGGTGGTCAGTCGCGCCAGTAAGGCCGCCCGCTATGCCCGTGATTGGGCGGTTATCCGGCGCGATCTCGATGTCAATGAGATCACCATTGCCGCCCTGCTGTACGAGGCTCCCGAAATGATATGCTGGATCAATGCTCCCGATCTCATCCAGCGGGTTTTCGACATGCAGCGCGCCGACCGGGAACTGCGCAGTACCGCAGCGCAGCGCGAGGTTTTCGGCATCACGACGCGGGAACTCCAATTCGGCCTGATTCGCGCCTGGCGTCTGCCCAAACTGCTTGTGCAACTGCTCGACGCCACCCAGGTCAACAATCCCAGGGTGCTCAACATCACGCTTGCCGTCGATCTGTCGCGCCATGCAGCGCACGGCTGGGACAATAATGCCCTGCCCAACGACATTTCCAAAATCCTCGCCCTGTTGCACATCCCGCCTGAAGTGCTGCTACGCCATATCGACGCGCCCGAGGAAGCCTGGCCCGCCCTGCTGTCGGCGGCTCATCGCAACGTCCAGGGGGTGAAAGACAGGGGTTGAAGCCCGGCATGCGCCCTATGGGCTTCAGGGGCAATCACGAGCATGCCGTTTGTGTACGGCGGATCTACTTTCGTCGGTTTGGCATACCTGGTCAAGGTCGCTGCCTGCATTTGCTTCTGCGTTCGTCGACCGAAGCGCAGCTATCGTCCCCTCGACAGGAATCGAACCTGTATCTGGCGCTTAGGAGGCGCCCGTTCTATCCATTGAACTACGAGGAGAGAGGAACTGTGCGGGGACGAAGCCTATCACGAGGACGTTCAGGACGAAAGAAAAAACCATAGCATGGGTGCTTGTAGGCATAGATTCAGCGTCGCTGGATAGGAAAGCCGTGAAGAGGGAAAAATGTCACGGGCAAAATAAATAGTGGATTGCGAGTATAGTTTTTTTACTCTATCATTAAAACGTGAACGCTAAACACATCCTGAAAATCCTCAAGGCAAACGGCTGGGAAGTACTCCGGCAGGAAGGCAGCCATATCCGTCTTGGTAAAGGAACAGGCCGCACAACAGTTCCCATGCACGGCTCGCGGGATGTGTCGATCAGCGTAGTCATATCAATCGAGCGGCAAACAGGTATTAAACTCAGGTAGAGGTGGCTTCATGGTAATTCTGTATCCGGCAAAGGTAACGCAGGAAGTGGACGGGATGTTTTTCGTCCAATTCGTCGGGCTTGAAGAAGCCTTTACCGATGGGGAAACACTCGAAGAGGCGCTATTCAACGCCAGCGAGGTGCTCACGCTTACACTGCTTGGTCGCATGGCAGAGGGGATGGATATCCCGCAGCCTGAAAATGGCATTGAAGGAGCGCACTACGTTGCGCCTGACGCCAAAACGCAGGCCGCGCTTCTTTTGCGTCAGGCGCGCGGAGATCGCACCTATGCCGAACTTGCCCGTGCACTGGAAACGTCGTGGGATGTTGCCAAGCGCCTTGAAGACGCAAATCACTGGCCATCCTTGCGCGCACTGGATCGTGCGGCCACCGCCCTCGGTAAACGGCTGGTACTCTCTCTTTCATAACCTTCACGCTGCTTTGTACTTTTCACGACGCACGAATTCCCGTTGGGTTCTCTCGTGCATCTTGATTTGATCATCAACTGCAAGCCACTTCCCTTCATACAGACTTCACAAATCCGCAGCTTCGCTTCAAACGGCCTTCACAGCGCAGACGCATCCTCAAGACACAGTGAATCTCACTGTTTATCTTGAGGAGGCACAACAATG
>WRNU01000023.1 GCA_009776435.1 Betaproteobacteria bacterium
CCACCGATATCGACACGCCACACCATGTCGCTGTGACGCTGTTTGTCGTTTGTCGATACGAAACTGGCATTTTTCCGCTCCAGGGTCTCAAATTTGACCTCCTTGAGCCACTCGCCGGGAACATACTCTTGCAACAGGTCGCGCATGACCTCCGGACAACTGAACAGCGCCTTGTAACGGGTGTCGTGAAAGGGCGTTTGTTTCATGATGTTTGCCTGTCGCAAAATGACAAAGACAATTATTGTATATGATTTTTTTGTGCTGTGTATCTTTTCTCAGGACGCGCGCTGCATTGCCGACGGCGAGTTCATCGCGTGGCGCTACGACGGCGTCCCGGCATCCGGGTCAACGAGACGGATCTTCTGCGGCGGGTCGTCTGCAAGAATGCGCGAGCCAAGCAGCCCGACTGGAGTCTCCCGTCGGGGCTTACGCCCTCCCAAAATACAATGTGCGTAAAACAAGGGCGTTGCGCGCAACGCCCCTACGAAGGTGGTCATTCACACCAAGTTTCACCTACGGACTGACCGGAACCATGTCGAGCCCGAGGTCTTCCTTTTCTCCAAACATGATGTTCATGTTCTGCACCGCCTGTCCCGCCGCGCCTTTCACCAGGTTGTCGATCACCGAGAGCACGACCACCGTGTCGCCGCCCTGTGGCCGATGCACCGCGATCCGGCACATGTTGGATGCCCGTACCGAGCGGGTTTGCGGATGACTGCCCGCAGGCAACACATCCACGAACATCTCGCCTGCGAAGCGCGACTCGAACAGATCCTGCAACGCCTTCCCGTCGATGTCGCGCTTGAGCCGCGCGTAAAGCGTGGCATGAATGCCGCGAACCATCGGGGTCAGGTGCGGCACGAAAGTCAGCCCGATCTCCGCCCCCCCCGCCACGCGGGAAAGCTCCTGGCAAATCTCCGGCAAATGCCGGTGACCGGGCACGCCATACGCCTTGAAGCTGTCGGTGACTTCGGAATACAGGTTCCCCAGCCCCGGTCGACGTCCGGCCCCCGACACGCCGGACTTGGCATCCGCGATCAGATGCCCGCATTCGACGATGCCCGCTTCGATCAGGGGCAGGAAACCCAACTGCACGGCAGTGGGGTAACAACCGGGATTGGCCACCACCCTGGCCCCGCGAATCTGCTCACGATGCACTTCCGGCAGCCCGTAGACCGCCTCGGCCACCAGTTCGGAGGCCGCGTGAGTCATGCCGTACCATTTTTCCCATTCCGCCACGTCGCGGATGCGGAAATCGGCGGCCAGATCGATCACCCGCACGCCTGCGGCCAGCAGACCCGCCGTCTGTTTCATGGCAACGCCGTTGGGCGTGGCGAAGAACACCACGTCGCAGCTTTTGAACGCTTCATCTTCCAGGGTCACGAAACTCAGTTCCACCCGGCGACGCAGGTTTGGAAATATGTCGGACACCTTCAAGCCGACTTCGTCGTGCGAAGTGATCGCCGTCAGTCGCACCGCCGGATGTCCGGCCAGTATCCGCAGCAATTCAACCCCGGCATAACCGGCCCCACCGACAATTCCTGCCTTTATCATATTCGCTCCCCGAATCGCTGAAACAAAAACCATAAACCCGGTGCGGATTATCCGTGAATTGGCCTCATGCGCCTATAAAAACATGCAGCCCTCCACTACACTTCGCACATGATAGAAACCGATACCCTCTCGTCCGGAAGCAACCGCCTCGTTGCGCCTGCCGCGACCCAGGAAGACGCCTTCGAGCGCGCCCTGCGCCCACGGCGGCTGTCCGAATACGTCGGACAGGCCAAAACGCGCGAACAACTCGAAATCTTCATCGCCGCCGCAAAAGCCCGACACGAGGCGCTCGACCATGTGCTGCTTTTCGGCCCGCCCGGACTGGGCAAAACCACGCTTGCCCACATCATCGCCTTCGAGATGGGCGTCAATCTTCGCCAAAGTTCCGGCCCCGTGCTCGAACGCGCGGGCGATCTGGCCGCGCTGCTCACCAATCTCGATCCGCGCGATGTGTTGTTTATCGACGAAATCCATCGTCTCTCCCCGGTCGTGGAAGAAATTCTCTACCCGGCGCTCGAAGATTTCCAACTCGACATCATGATCGGCGAAGGCCCGGCGGCGCGCTCGGTCAAGATCGACCTGCCGCCCTTCACCCTCATCGGAGCCACCACCCGCGCGGGCATGCTCACCAATCCGTTGCGGGATCGCTTCGGCATCGCTTCGAGGCTCGAATTCTATTCGCCCGACGAACTGGCCTTCATCGTTCGCCGCTCGGCGCGGCTGCTCGAAGTCAGGATCGACGAGGCGGGCGCGCTCGAAATCGCCCGCCGCGCCCGTGGAACCCCGCGCATCGCCAACCGGCTGCTGCGCCGCGTGCGCGACTACGCCGAAGTCAAGGCAAACGGCGAAGTCACCGCCCAGGTAGCCGATGCCGCGCTCAAAATGCTCGACGTCGACATCCTTGGGCTGGATGTCATGGATCGCAAGCTGCTGCTCTCCATCCTCGAAAAATTCGGTGGCGGCCCGGTTGGTCTCGACAACCTTGCCGCCGCCATCGGCGAGGCGCCCGACACCATCGAGGATGTCATCGAGCCGTACCTGATCCAGCAAGGCTACCTGCAACGCACCCCGCGCGGACGCATCATTACGCGCACGATCTGGCAACACTTCGGCCTCGCCCCACCCTCATCGGGCGGCGGCGAGTTGTTCCCGTCTTCATGAGATTCACGAACCACGCTGGAACCGTTTCCCCATGCTGCGCGCCTTCCTGGTCATGATGTTCGTGCTCTGCGCGCTCTGCGGGCTTTATCTGCTCGTCTTTGCGCCGGAGTTCTTCATGCCCGCGCACGACGATCCGGCCCTGGGCCGCCAATTCGGACCGCTCGCCGCGCGAACGCTCGGCGCGGCCCTCGCGGCCATCGCTGCGCTCGCGCTGATCTTTCTGCGTCACCAATTCGCCGAAGTTCGCCGCTACCCGAGCCGGACGGTACAAAAAATCTACTTCGCGCTCATCCTGCTGGCAATCGTTCTGCTCAACCTTTCCCTCAATCTGGCCGAACCCGCTCCAGTGCCGTCCGCTCGATCCGTGCCGACAACACCTTGATTCAACAACAAGATAGAAGCTGCCGATGGGGCGTGGTCAGTACAAACCCAAAAAACCTCGTCGCATCAGGTACTGTTAGAATGCCCTCATAATTTTGGGGCCGCCGGAAAACCCGGTGCAGTTCCATCGCAACAGGGAGGGGATAAAACCATGAATGCAACCATGAGGCGTGCTGGGCTGATCGCTTGCATGTTCGCCACGATCGGAACGATCGCGGTCGCGCAGGAGAGCAAAACGCGGGACGGATCGGTGATGGAAACAATCAGCGCCTTCGAGCGTGAGCGGCCTCTTTGGGACATGAGCGTGCCACGCGCCGACGGCGAACTGCTCCGTCAACTCGTCGAGGAGAACAATGTGCGACAGGCCGTCGAAATCGGCACGTTTCGCGGCTACTCCGGCCTATGGCTTGGCCTCGGCCTGTTGCGAACCGGCGGGCGTTTGACGACCTTCGAGATCGATCCCAAAAATGCCGAGCAGGCGCAGGCGCGCTTCAAACAGGCGGGCCTGGCAGATATCATCACCGTCGTCACAGGGAACGCCCATGTGGAAATCGCCCGCGTGCAAGGCCCGATCGACCTGTTGTTCCTCGACGCCGACCCCTCCGGGTACACCGACTATCTCGAACAACTCCTGCCCAGGCTGCGCGTCGGCGGCCTGATCGTGACACACAACGTAAAATCGCCGCGCCCCGATCCTGCCTATATTCAAGAAATTACCACAAATCCCCATCTGGAAACCCGTTTCGTGCACATGGATGCCAGCGGAATTGCGATCACTCGCAAGCTGCGTTGATGCGTGCCTGAGTTCGGCAAAAACGGAGTACATTGACGAAGGAGTTTGAAATGAAACGATCCCATTCCATTCGCTGGTTTGCGCTTGCGTTGTGCTTGTCGTTTGTGACGGGATGCGCCCAGCGCGAGAAAGACACGTCGGATTACACAGACACGCTGGATTACACGCCGTCACCTGGGCAGGATGGCAAGGATGTCGTATGGGTTCCGACCCCGCAGGCGCTCGTCGATGCAATGCTCGATATGGCGAAGGTCACGCCCTCCGATTACATCATCGATCTGGGTTCCGGCGACGGGCGTCTGGTGATTACCGCAGCCAAACGCGGCGCAACGGCGTTGGGAATCGAATACAATCCGGAACTGGTGGAACTTGCCAACCACACCGCCAGAAAAGAGAAAGTCAGAGCAAAAGCCACGTTCAAACAGGCCGACATTTTTGAAAGCGATTTTTCACAGGCAACCGTAATCACCCTGTTTCTGCTGCCGGATCTCAATCTGAAGCTGAGGCCCATCATCCTGGACATGAAGCCAGGCACGCGCATCGTCTCCAACAGCTTCGACATGGGAGAATGGAAACCGGACCAGACCAAGGTTCTGGAAAATTCGGCTCTGCAAGATACTTCACTCTGGTATACCGCCTACCTCTGGATTGTTCCGGCGAAAGTAGACGGAATCTGGCGGCTTGATAACGGCCAGATCAGTTTCGTTCAGGATTTCCAGAACGTTACCGGAACCCTGACTCTCAGGGGAAAAGAGATGGATCTGACCGGCAAACTGGACGGAAACAAGATCAGCTTCCATGCCGGAGGTACGGAATATGTCGGCACAGTGAGCGACAACAAGATTTCAGGAAAACATGCCGGGGGCGGCTCCTGGAAAGCCACCCGCTGAAGAAACGCCCAGGTATGAAGAATCAGCGGCTCGGCGTATTTTCCGGAATGGGGATGGTGATCGCCAACATGATTGGCGCGGGAGTTTTTCTGAGCACGGGCTTTATGGCTCAGGACATGAATTCTCAACAGATTCTGCTTGCCTGGTTTGTTGGAATGCTGATTGCCATGACCGGCGCGAAGGCTTATTCCGGCCTCGTGCAGCTCGTTCCGCAGTCCGGCGGCGAGTACCGTTTCCTTTCCACGCTGATTCACCCCGCGCTTGGATACTTTGCCGGATGGGCGTCCCTGCTGATTGGGTTTTCCCTGCCCATTGCGATCAGCGCCCTAGCTGCGGGGGCTTTCGCCAGCACCTTGCACGCCGGAGTCGACATGACCCCGATTGCCGTGCTGGTGATTCTGGCGCTGACGGCGGCTCACGCCGTCGGCATGCGCATATCCATCACGGCACAAAACGCGCTGGTGGCGGTGAAAATAATGCTTGTCGTGGGTTTCATTGTCGCCGGACTGATCTTCGGCAGCAACGCCTGGCCTGAATGGACGCCGCCGAATGCTTCGGAAGGATTTCCGGTCGGCTCTTTCATGAGAAATCTGTTTTACGTCGCCTTTGCTTTCAGCGGCTGGAATGCCGCGATCTACGCGGCTTCCGAATTCAAGAATCCAAAACGCGACGTTCCACGCGCAATGATTCTGGGCAGCCTTGTCGTCGGCATCCTCTATCTTTTCATCAACTGGATATTTCTCGCCAATCTGACCCCGGAACAATCCAGGATCGTTTTCAGCTATGAAACCGACCGCATCACGCTGGGCCATCTCATCATGCGAAACATCCTGGGCGATACGGGTGCCGCGTGCATGTCCATTTTTGCGATTATCGCGTTCATATCCTCGGCCAGCGCCATGACGTTTCTTGGGCCAAGGGTCTATGCGGCAATGGCGCAGGACGGTTTTTTGCCGACGGCGTTGAAAGGCAAAGAGGGAAAACCGCCGGTTGGCGCGGTAGTGCTGCAAGGGGCGATCGCCCTGTTTCTGGTGCTCGTGTACCAACTCCAGCAAGCACTCTCGAATGCCGGCGCAATCCTGACGCTGTTTTCCGCTTTAACGGTCTTTTCGCTGTTCTGGATATGTATCAAACGCACCGAGTATCCGCGTCCCGCTCCACTGGTTCTGGTCGCGGGCGGTCTTTTTTTCGTGATATCCGCCGTCATGCTCTACTTTGGTTTCAGCGGATCGCCGGTACTGAACCTCTGGGTCGGAATCTGCGCGCTGGCCGCGCTGATCGGCTATTTCATCGCTAAAAGAAGGATGCCTTGCCGCGACGATCAGAATTCCGGCACATAGATAGTCGTTCCTGAACAATACGCAACACCTTGATAAATATAAGAAAGCTTCCCTATTTTAGCTTCATGATTTGCAAGAAATCAATTAGGATATGCCTTATTTCCTGCAAATTTTCCCTCCGATGAGGCTCAACGAATTCCCCTCCTGTGGAGGGACGACCACATAGGGGGTGAGAATGACGTAGGGGCGCGATTTATCGCGCCCAATGAGCACGAGCGCCGCACAATTTGGGCGCGATAAATCGCGCCCCTACGTAGATACCGTATCGAAGATCGTTTTGACCACAGGAAGAGATCGCCGGGTCAACACTGTATCCTGCTCAATGCCCAGGCCGTTTCCAGCCGGGAGCGATCTGCCGTGCGAAGGCGGCCTGAACCCAGATGCCTGACCATAAGCGAGGCAGGATTCCTGACAGATCCCGCCTCGATCGAGCGCGCCAGGGCAACCAGTTCCGGCATGGCAATCTCATCCACGACGCAGGGCTCATTTTTCTCCCTCTTCCGGAATGCCACACATGTTTCCGGCGATTGCCCCTTGTCCCAGAAGAAGGTTCCCACGTCTTCCGTCGATTGCTCATAGAGTCCGGCAGCCATTGACAATACGTTGGCGCGAATTTTGCTGCCCGCCCGGCTGAAGCCGAGTTGTCTTGCCACCATCGCGCACAGCACATTCTCATGGACCGGCGACAACGATGAAACCACTGCCTGTACGGACGCGCGCAGCATATGATCCTGCCTGCCGGACCTGACGCTTCCTTTCAATGGCGTTTCGGATGCTGCGGCTTCAGAGTCCTCGGTCGGAGGAGGCTGGGCGGCCGATTCCTCCGACGGTAACGCATGCGTCGAAACGCTCTGCCGTTCCTTGTTCGCCTGGGCCGACCGCTTTCGTTCAAGAATGTCTGAAAGCTGCGCATGAAGTTTGTCCGCAATAGCTTCCGTATCCCTGCACCACTGCGAGGACCAGGCGCGCAGAACCTCCCACCCCAAATCGCGCAATACCTTTTCACGCAAACTGTCTCTGTCCCTGGCCGTCACGGCGCGACGATAGTTATAGCCATCGCATTCCACGCCGGCCAGATAGACTCCGGGACTGTCGGGATCCACGATGCCCAGATCAATACGGAAGGCCGACACCCCGACCTGCGGACGCACCTGCCAGCCTCTTTTTTGCAGGGCCTCTGCCACCACCTGCTCAAACGGCGACTCATACGCCCCGCCGCTTTCCGGGGCAACCGCCGCGCTTGCGCCCTGCTGCGCATATTCAAGGAAAAGCCGCAGGTCGCGCACCCCCTGGGCCTTTGTTTGCGCAAGCAGTATTTGATCGGGGTACAGGGAACAAAAAACCTTCAGCTCATGCCGGGCGCGAGTCACGGCAACATTGAGGCGACGCTCCCCTCCCGCCTTGTTCAGCGCCCCGAAATTCATGGTGACATGCCCGGCCTGATCGGGGCCGAACCCAATGGAAAAATACATGATATCCCGCTCATAACCCTGGATATTCTCAAGATTTTTCACCAATACCGGCTCGTCGAGATCGCTGTCGAAAAACCTCTCCAACGCAGGATCGGCCCTCCGTTCGGCATCCAGCATGTCCTCGATGAGCGTCTGCTGCTGGGCGTTGAAGGTGACGACCCCGATGCTCCATCTGGCCGCCTGAAACTCCGGCGAACGCAACCGGGACAAAAGCTCGGCCACCACTGCCCCCGCCTCGATGGGGTTCGTGCGCGAAGTTCCACGCTCATACACGCCTTCGACAAAGCAGAATGAAACGGCCTTGTCCTCCGTATCGGGAGAAGGGAACGTCACGAGATCGCCGTTGTAGTAGCGCCGGTTTGAAAACGTGATCAGGCTTTCATGGCGGCTCCGATAATGCCAGCGCAACGCAAGCGAAGGCAGCCCGACGGCGATACATTCCTCAAGAATGCTTTCCAGGTCGTCATCGATCAACTCATCGTCGTCAACCTCGACGTCATCCGTCTTTTGAAAGAAATTGGTGGGGGGAAGCTGTTTCGGGTCGCCCACAACGACCACCTTCCTGCCTCGGGCCATGGCGCCGATGGCATCCCACACCGGGATCTGCGAAGCCTCATCGAAAATCACCAGATCGAAGACCGTCTTTCCGGCGGCAAGATACTGCGCGATGGAAAGGGGACTCATCAGCAGACACGGCGTCAACTGCGGCAGCAGGGTCGGCAGGCTCTCGATCAGCCGACGCACGGGCATATGCCGTCTCTTTTTGGCGAACTCGCGCTGCAATATCCGCCTTTCCGCCGCATTCCCCTCCGGCGAGGCCGCGCTGCGAAGCTTGCCTCGAATACATGCACTGGTCATTTTCCGGATGGTTTCATCGAGTTCCCTGAAGTCTGCAACGGCCTGTTCATGCTCAGAGAAGACAAAGGATCGGAGTCCGGCGAGCTTTTCGACGATCTGGACGATCCACCATCGGGCATAGTTGACACGTAAAGCTTCTTCGGCCCCATCAGGCGCGATATCCCCCTGAGCCACCGCATCCGCCAGGGACTGCAACCCAAGGCTCGTCGCTTGCGAACTGACCCGGAACCAGGCGCACCAGGCGTTGATATGTGGCTTTTGTTCGATGATGCCGAAACAGATGGACTGCGTTTCGGCCAAAGGCAACCGGGACAATTCCAGTTCGGTCTCCAGGAAACCTTCCGTCACACTGGCCGCATCTCGATAATCCCGTATTGCCTCGACCCAATCGGACAAGACTCTGCCTACACTGCCGTCCTTCGCCAAAAGCATATTTCCCGGCCCCAGCAACTGCTCCAAAGCGGTGTTGAGCGCCGCAACCTGCTCGGGAGATTCCGCCAGATGCCCCGTGCACCGATGAAGACTTTCCGCGAAGGCCACAGCAGCGCCGAGTTCCTGCCGGTCGGTGGCAAAAGCGGCGAAAACCCCGGATGTACTGACTGACAACGGCTCAAGCGCCATACTTCGTTTCCTGGAGCCGCCACGGGTCGTCTTTTGCTCGCCCGTACTCGTAGGCGACTCAAGCGCCATGATCTGTTTCCTGAGGTCTTGCAGTTGCTGCAAAAGGGCAAGATCGCCCTCGCAGTCCGGTTTGGCGGCTGCGCCACACAGCCCCTGAAGGATCTTTTCAACCTTGCGTCTGTAAAGAACGCTTTTCGGCCACCAGACGGAAGAGGCAAGCGCCCAGATGGCCTGTGCTTCGCCGAGGTCGGCATCCACGGCCTCAAGACGATACGCCACGGAAAGGGCTGACCACTTTTGCGTGTAGGCATCCAGCAAGGCTTCGGCTTCTTTCAGTTGCCTGACCAGCCGGACTGCGTCGGGCCGAAGCGCAAACAGCCAGGCATGCCCATGCGCGGAAAGAAGACGCTCCGCCAGTTGCAGAATAACCTCGACCGTCTCGCCCTCTGCCTCTGCGAACGGAAGGGGACACACCGCCTGGGCGGCCTGGGCGCGCGGGCTTACCCTCTCGCCCGCCTTGCAGAGAGCTTCGAGGGATTGCAGCAGGTCCCGTTCCCAAAGCGGGGACCACTCTTCGCGCCGGATATGCCGCAATGCCGTCCCGGCAAGCGCCCTTGCCCTCGGCCCCTGGATTTTTATTTTTCGCGCCACATCGAACAGGGCTTCACGGGCTGCCTGATCGTGATACTCCGGCTCAGGCCAGGACATGGGAATGACGGGGCAGGAATGGCCCTTCATCACCGTGCCCATCGCCAGGTAGACGCTCAATCCGTTGGAGTGGATCCGGTGCAGTTCTCTGACGTAAGCATTCAGTTTTCCACGGGTGAGCGCCAGACGGGAGGCAATGCGCTGCCAGTCGTCGTCCGCCTTTCCGGCGCTTGTGCTGGCCTTGATAAGCTGTCCGAGCACTTCGGCCTTGTTGGCTTTGCTGGAATGCAGTTCCAGGCAAAAATCCCCCAAGCCGATTTGCTTGAGGCGACGGTATACGACATCGAGCGCGGCGGTTTTCTCGGCAACGAAAAGAACCGTCTTCTTCTCCGCAAGGCATTGCGCAATGATGTTGGCAATGGTCTGGCTCTTGCCTGTTCCCGGCGGCCCAAAGAGAACGAAATCCTTTCCTTTTGCGGCGCTGGCAATGGCGGACATCTGCGAAGAATCCGCCAAAAGCGGGCAGTACATATCCTGCGGCAGGAACTTTTCATCCAGTTCCTGCGGTTCCATGAAAGTCGGTTCATCAGGAAATGAACCCGCCGACGACAAGAGATGGGAAACGACGAGATTCTCTTTGAGAACCTCCGAATTGTCTGCAAGATCTTTCCACATCAGATACTTGGCAAAGGAGAACAACCCCAGACCGATGACGTTCGAAACTTTCCAGCCGACTCTGTCTTTCACCACATGCTGCACGGTGCGCCAGATACCGTCGATGTCGAGACCGTTATCATTCTTGGGAAGTTCTCTATCGAAGATATCCAGGTCGAAGATATCGTAATCGTTGCGCAGCAATTCGAGCAGGGTCGTATTGAAGCGAGGCTCATCATCACTCAGCGAAAGCGTGAAACCGCTCAGCATGCTGCGTCGTTCCAGGCGCGCGGGGATGAGAATCAATGGCGCCATGCAGGGTTTATCCCGTCCCTCCGGCATCCACGAAAGAAAACCGTAGGCCAGATACAAGGTATTCGCGCCTCCCTCCTCCAGCGTCGTTCGCGCGGCGCGATAGAGAGTCGTGAGGCGCGTATCCAGTTCTTTCTGGTTCAACGGCGTGACCAGCGAGCCTTTTCCGATCTGCCTAGAGGCCAGGCTTTCCAGTTGTACCGACGTTCGGGTTTCCGCGCCGACCTCGATGAGATCCAGCCCGCCGAGCAGCTTGAAGCGAGCGCCTTCCGACAGCCTGTCTTCCAGTTCTCCCGGATTGGAGGTCAGTATTTCCACATAGCGCCTGCTGCGTCGCATGCTGTAGTTGAGAAGGCTGTTGCGCAGGGAAAGATCCAGCAATCTTCGCTGCCACCGATCGAGACGATCTTTCGGGGATTCCGTTTTTTTCGCCACGTCCTCATCGAGACTCTCTTCGGCATCGTCAAAGATGCTCGATGAAGTCGGCTCAACGGTGATCTCACTGGAAAATACAGGCTGCAATGATTGCTGGCGTCGCCTCTGGAACCCTTCGGCAAGCGCAAGGGGTCTGATCTGCTGCATGCGGGCGCGTGCAATATCGACAAGGCAGATGAATTTGCTGCTGCCCCCCCTTTCGAGGTTCTTTTGCCCCTGCTCACATGCCTGCTGGAAGGAGACGCCCTGGCCGCGTCTGGCAAGCAGCGTACTATCGAATACGACGATCTCCTGCATGTCGAGGCGTTTCTGCAAGGCGCCCAGATCATCGACGACGGTGGTTTTGAATGAACCCTGCGAAAGCCAGCACCCCACGAAAGTATGCCCACGGGTGAAGATCAGCAGGGCATCGAGGCCACTGCGTTCGAGACAGGAAGCCACCAGCAAGCTTATATCGAGACAGGTTCCCTGCCCGGCGCTCATCACCTGCGTGGGGTTGCGCACTTTTTGCCCCTGCTGTTCAAATCCGGGCGGAGGCAGGATGTAGTTCAGATCCTGCGCGTGCAAGGTGCGCCACAGTGCGGCAAGTTGCTCCCCGACATTGCCCTTGACGTAGCCTCCCAGGGAGAGTTCGGCATCATGCCCCCGCACAATCCGGGAGCCGAATACAGCGAATTCACGCACCCAGGACAGCCGGTTTCTCCAGCCCGAAGGAAGGGTGAGCAGCGTCCGTACCAACAGGCGATCCACTGCGGGATCGTTGGGCTGCACGAAAGCGGCGGCGTTTTCCGGAAATTCAGCCAGCCCACCCCACTGATTCCTGGTCAGCAATTCCAGGGGGAAAACCGCCTCGGCCACCTGCTGCGCGTCAACGGCCAAGCGCGCGTAAAAAACGCCCTTTTCAGCCTCGGCGAGCTTTGAGAACAGATTGTGGTCACACTCCAGCGCAATATTCTCGACACAACATTTCTCTCCCGGTTTGATGGGAGGCAGCGCATATTCCCGAGAAACGAAAAAAACAGGAGACGACAAAAGGGAAAGCCTTGCATTTTCAACCACCGCATCCCCTTCATTGCAGACTTCAATCCTATGCAATACCGGGATAGCGTTTTGCAGCAGTGAAAAAGAGATTCTCCTGGTATATATCCCACTTATCGAGCATTGGGGAACAGCCGTCTGCGGCTCAATATCTGTATTCGGGTTATACATTCATCATCCTGTCGCGCTTTGATTGTTTCGGCATGCAGAGCGTCCGGATCATCCTGGCAGCTTGTGTTCTCGAGTCCCCCGGTCCGGAGTGCAGCCGGGCTTCATTGTAATGCTTCCGCCGGTCTTCGATGGCGACCCCGTTGCCGGCGCGCGCCCTGCGAAACGAGGAGTTGGCCGTGGTTGCGGTTTCGTCCCTGTCAAAAGCGCCAAAAATACAACAGTTATTACTTCAAAAAATCAACACGCGCTACGAAAACCGTGTATCTTGGCGCGGCAGTCGATTCAAGCGTTGTACCTGCGGTAGCCACGTGTTCGTGTTCGTGTATGAATGCCCGGTTGGATTCCCTCGATACGTTTCTTGATCGTTCTGGCTTTCCGGGCTAGGCCCGTATCACACAATCCGGCTTCTTTCACAGGAACATAAATGAGCACTCAAACTGGTACCGTCAAATGGTTCAACGATGCCAAAGGCTTTGGTTTCATCACCCCCGAACAGGGTGGTGACGATCTTTTTGCGCATTTCAGCGAAATCAAGGGCAAAGGCTTCAAGACTCTCGCCGAAAATCAGCGCGTGGAGTTTGAAGTCCGAACCGGCCCCAAGGGCTTGCAGGCGGCCAATATCCGCCCGATCTGAACAAAGGGCGCTTTCCCTTAAAGCACGGTCTTCAGCCCGTGTTTCGTTGAGACACGACCTTCGGGTCGTGTTTCGCTTTCTGAATCGACCGGATATTTTCGTATTTCAATGACATTTTGTTTTCGCCCTGTTCCGACAAGCGCCCTGTGCCTCGAATTCATATCATGATGACTGAAACCTCCCATCCCCCCACCGCAATGCCTTCGTTCGAGCAACTCGGCCTTCCCGACCACCTGCTTGCCACGCTTGCCGAAGTCGGCTACGAAACCCCTTCCCCCATCCAGGCGATGTGCATTCCGCATCTGCTTGCAGGGCATGACCTGCTCGGCGAAGCGCAGACGGGAACGGGTAAAACCGCCGCGTTCGCCTTGCCGATCCTGGTCAGGCTCGATCTCGCCAGCAAGGAACCGCAGGCGCTGGTGCTCACCCCGACGCGCGAGCTTGCGCTTCAGGTTTCCGAAGCCTTCACCCGGTACGCGCGTCACCTGCGAAATTTCCATGTACTGCCCATCTACGGCGGCCAGAGCATGGTGGTGCAGTTGCGGCAACTCGCGCGCGGCGCGCAGGTCATCGTCGGCACGCCGGGCCGGATCATGGATCACCTCGAACGCGGCAGCCTCAAGTTCGACGCCCTCTCGATGCTGGTACTCGATGAGGCCGATGAAATGCTGCGCATGGGATTCATCGACGATGTCGAATGGATTCTCGAACACACCCCCTCGACCCGCCAGACTGCACTGTTCTCGGCCACCCTGCCCGCCGCGATTCGCGGCGTTGCGCATCGTCACCTGCGCGAGCCGGAGGAAGTGCGCATTCGCGCGGCCACGACGACGGTGGAAAAAATCCGCCAGCGTTACTGGCTGGTGCGCGGCGTCGACAAGCTCGACGCCCTGACCCGCATCCTGGACGCGGAAGAAAAACTCGATGCCGCCCTCGTCTTCGTGCGCACGAAGATCGGCACGGAAGAACTGGCCGACAAACTCGCCGCACGCGGTTATGCCGCAGCCGCGCTCAACGGAGACATGACGCAGGGACTACGCGAACGTGTCATCGAGCAACTGAAGAACGGCTCGCTCGACATCGTCGTCGCCACGGACGTAGCCGCCCGAGGGATCGATGTGCCGCGCATCAGTCATGTCATCAATTACGACATCCCCTACGACACCGAAGCCTATGTTCACCGGATTGGCCGCACCGGACGCGCGGGGCGCGAAGGCGTCGCCATCTTGTTCGTCGCGCCGCGCGAACGGCGGATGCTGAAGAGCATCGAGCACGCCACCCGACAGCCGATCGAACCCATCGCGCTGCCCAGCCGCGAAGACGTTTCCAGTCTGCGCATCAGCCAGTTCAAGCAGAAAGTGCTGGACACGCTGGCCGATCCGGACATGGAACCGGGTTTTTTCATGAACGTGGTAGAAGAAATCGTGGAAGAAAACGACCTCTCCTCCCGTGAAGTCGCCGCCGCGCTCGCCTATCTCGTGCAGGTCGGTCGGCCATTGCAGATCGAAGAGGAAGAAGGCCGGGGCTGGGAGCAAGCCACCGTGCTGCATCCGCAGGGCAAACCGCCGCGCAGGGAATCGTTCGTCGCCGATGCGCCGCGCACGCGTGGCGCGCGGCGAGACCGGAACACGACGGATGCCGTTCCCGAAAAGGTTTTTGCGAGCGGTAAAACGCAACGCTACCGCATCGCGGTTGGCCGGGATCATGGCGTCACGCCGAGGGAGATCGTGGGCGCAATCGCCAATGAAGGCGGTATTGAAGGCAAGCTCATCGGTCAGATCGATCTTTTCAACGATTTTTCCACCGTCGAATTGCCTGCACTCCCCTCCGGCCTGCTCGCCACGCTGAAGCGTATCGTGGTGTGCAATCGCCCGCTCGACATGCGCCCGTTTCGAGAAGACGAGGCGCTACCCGCGCGTCGCCCCCGGAGCGCCGTCGACTCGCGCCGTGACGACAGATCCCACAAAGCTGCCGCGAAGCCTTGGGAGAAACAGGCACGGGAAAAACAAGTACAGGAAAAACGGGGCGGACGCGAAAAATGGATTAGCCGCAGCAGCGGCGAGTCCCGCCCGTCCCGCAAGAACGCCGTGCAACAGGGCGGGCGTTCATTCACGAACCACACGACGAGTTGGAAAAAACGGCGGGAGCAAAAATAAAAAAACGAGCGCCTTTCCTTTGAACCCCCCGTCGTCGATGGCTGCTGCGCGCAACGGCTGGAACTCACGACCGTTCGAGGGGGTTGCCCCCGATACGGCTCATTGATCCGATCGGGAAATTCCCGGCTTCCCTCCGTCGTCACTCTCGGGCGCGGGCGTGAGCGGCGAAGCGCCGACTTTTTCGACCACCGGATCTTCCCATTTGCCCGTGATCGTGTAATCGTAGGCAAACAGTTTCTCGATCGGGTCGCCAAGCGACCTCTGCACCAGATAAGTCACCACACCTGCCACCGGATTGACGATGGCCGCCCCAAGGGCAACCGACTCGGACAGGGTCGGTTGTACCCTCACCTGCAAATCCTGCGTTTCGGCTGCAATGTCGGTTTCTCCTCGCATCTGCACCTGCGCCGCCGGGCCAACGATTGCGATGTCATCACTACGCATCACCCCCTCGGAAACCGTGGCCTTGCCTTCGATACGGTCGAAAACGAATCCGTCGGAGAACACATCTCGAAAATCGAGCGTCACCCGGCGCGGCAATGCCTGAAGGCTGAGGACGCCGAGCAGGCGCCCGACACCGGGCTGGATACGCTCGAAACGACCACCCTTGGCGCTGAGCTCGATCTGGCCGGAGAGCGTCGGGTAGTCGATTCGGGTCGGCGAGCTGTTCCATTCGAGTTTTCCGGCAAGCTTCGCATGCCCGCCCTGCACGATGTTGCCGTATCCCATCGCCGTGGCGAGGCGTCCGACATTGGTGACGTTCAGGGTGAAATCGAGCGTACTGTGTTGCGCGCCGGGCTGCCAGTGACCGCTGCCGGAAAACTGCCCATCGGAATGACGTATGGAAAAATTATCGAGCCGCCAGGCACCTTCCTGGTTAGTGGCCCGTACTTCGAGTTGCCCCATCTCGCGCTCGCCGATGGCAAATTCCTCCGCCCGCACATCGAGTCCCGGCAAACCACGGGGAGGAGGCGAACTGAGCGAATCGTTCTTGCCCTGATCGTCATCGTCGGCTCCGTCCCCCGACAGAGCCAGCCGACCTAAACGCGCCGACAAGATGCCGTCCCCTCCGCGTTTCCAGGAGATGACGCCCTGCGCCTCGGTGCTGTTCAGATGCGCCGTCCAGCTTTCGGCATTGTTTGCAGCGCGCAGTTGCATCGCGTTGAAGATATATCCGAAAGCGCGTACCTGTCGCGCATCGAGCATGACGCTCGTCCACAGCGCCGCATCGTCGCCGTTGCCATCGCCCTGGCCTTCTCCTGCTCCTGCGGACAGAGACCATTGCCAGGCGTCGATATCCAGCATGTCGAGCGTGGCCGCGACCTGCACCCCGTTATTGGAAGACATCGGCGTCGGTCGGTACAGTCCAACCCCCCCACGCACAGCGCCCGATACATCGCGTTCGAGCACGGCATTGAGCCTGTCACCCAGTTTTGCCGTGATCTGCAGGGGCTTGTCCCTTCCCGGAGAAACCGCCACGACTTCCAGGGGCCAGGTTTCGTCGGTTTCCTTGGCAAAAGGCATGGGCAGACGCGAATACACCCCTTTGAGTCCGGAGCGCACGACGACCTTGCCGCTCCCCTGGCCGAAAGACATCTCGGCGCTCCAGGGCGTGTTTCCACTGATCCACCCCAGTAACGGCCAATCGAACGCCTCGCGCACCGCCCCCGCCTCCACTTGCCCGCGCACGCTCAGGTCGACTCCGTGTCCGCTTTCACTCATCTTGCCATTGATCGCACACTCTCCGCCAAGCAGACGACCACGAATGGCAAGCGTCTTCAATGCGTCCTGGGAAAAGCTCAGACTACCCTCGGCAGCTTCCAGCGCAGGACCGTTGGCGACCCCGCTCAGGCGGACGCGATTGCCGTTGAAACGGTACTCCCCTTCGACCTCGGTTCTGGAAACATCTTGCAGTGGCATCACCAGTTTGAGATCGAGCCGACCGCTGCCTTCGGGGCGCAGCGGCTCCGTGAAACCGTGCAAACGCTCGGACAACGGACTCTCGGCGATGAAGCGCAGAAAATCCGCGCTCGGCCCATTCGCCGTCCCTTCTATGGTCATGATCGCGTTCTTGAGGTCGGGAATTTCGACCCGTAGAGGCTCCACCCGAACGCCGAGAACATCTCCGCCGTGGGAATTGATAAGGAGTCCCGGTCCCTTGAAGTGCAGTTCTCCATTGAAATGATCGAGCGCAGGCCAACCTTTGACATAGTCGAGACGGCCATCCTTGCTTTGAACGATTACCGAGAATTCCCCCTCCCCATTCCGGAACGGAAAATGCGGCAATGGACCGTGGAGTTCCACTTTTGCGCCAACCACGTCGGCGTGCACGATCGAATCCTTCAACCAGTCACGAACACGCTCCCCGGCAATGATGGGTATGTAACGCCACACCGCCGCGCCCCTGGCGCCGGTCAATTGACCGCTGATGTCGAGTACGCCGGGCCCGCTTTCCGCTGGTCGATAGCTGCCTGCCGCCCAAGCCTTCTGCACGTCGCCATTGGAAACGTCGATGCGACCGAGCGTCACGACCAACTGCTCGCCCTTGGGGTGGTTCCAATCGCCCTTTGCGTTGAGGCTGGCAACCGGGATGCGCGCCTCCTCGAACACCCTGGGCAGATCGACGTATCCGTCCTGACTGGAGAACACATATTCTCCCTGCTGACTATTACCCTTGATCCATCCCGACATGTTGCCCATGCCCGGTATGAGGCCACGCGCAGTCAGGCCGATGCCTTCAAATACCGCGTCGATCTTCCAACCCTGCAAAGCGCCGGATTCCCCCTCCCATTCGAACGAGAATTGCTGCAAACGCCCGCTGGGATTGAACTCGGCCAGCAACGCTTTCTCGTTCTCGCCAAGCGGCAGACTCTCCGACAACTGCATGAGCATCGTCAGATCGAGCGATGGCGCCGAAAGCGCGCCTCCATTCAACGTGCCGTCAGCGGTCTTGCGCAATTCAAATCTGAAATTGACGGGAGTGCTCCGATTGATTTCACTGGATTTCAGCCACAAGTCGCGCGCTTCGAACTCGACTCTTCCGGGCGCCTGACGCGCCAGAATCCGGCCATTGAACCGATCGAACCGCAATGGAGTCAAACCGGAGGCCAGCGTGGCTTCCACGCCTTTCAGATCCAGGCTCGCGCTCAGACCGGCTGCGCCCTTGCCGTTGCTATCCAGCCACAGGTGCACATTGCCATTCCCCTTGCAGGGAACCGGATAATCCACCCACGCCGACCAGCCACCGAGATCGGCCTGCTCAAGCCCGATGGAAAGACGCCCGTCGATTCCGTCCAGCGTCGCGGAATCGTACCGGCGCACATCGCCAGTCACCTTGAATTCTTTCGCCAGTTCTACGGGAGGGCGCGCCTGGAGTTCCAGGGAATGGCTGAAAACGCCTCGCACAAAAGTAAATTGCACGTCGGTCAGGCGCAACGGCGGTGCGTCACGCAAGGCGTCATTCCAGACCAGGGCAGCATCGCGCACCACGATCCGGGACTGATCGAACAACCAGGCGATGGGGTTGTTGCGCTTACGCGCATCCGGTTCCATGCGAATGCCCGCCACGGTGAGAACGCCATCCGTGGCGCGTCCCAGTTCGATTTCCGGGCCGGTGATTTCCAGCATGTGAAAATAGGGCATCCAGCGCGGCAGGGACGTCCACGACAGCGTGGCCTCGACCCGTTCCAGACGTAGCGTTTCACGTTCCCCGGCATGAATCGTCAATCCGCCCAGACGCAAGTGAGGTCGCAACCCCAACCAATCCGCGTCCAGGCGCTCGATGCTCACCGGCGCGCCAGCAGCACTGGTCAGCTTTGCGGCAACCCACTCGCGGTTTTCGCCAAGCCAGGGAAACAACCAGACGCGCATCACGACATACAGGAGTCCGCACAGGAGACCGCCAGCCAGGGACAGCCAACCCAGAATGCGCGCCAGACGACGAAAAACGGCTCTCTGCTGGACAAAACGCTGCAAAATGGAAGGCCAGGGGGAGCGTTTTTGGGCAGGCGGTTCGGAAAGAAATGAGAATTCAGTGCTCTTGGCGTTCATACTTCAGCGTTAAAAATCAGCACCCAGGCACGACGCAATACCGCGAACGCCAGGCGCTGCCCCACACCGGACGTTCCATGCGATTGCACGGACACATCGACTACACAATGGATAATTGTCCTGTCACCGGACAAACCGCTTGCTTGCTACTCACTACTACCCTTATCCAGAAGAAGCATTCTAACAATAACGCAAGGACTTTCGATGCCGCTCAATCTTCCAGCGCCGGAAATTATCCGCCGCGCAACACGTCAGTCGCGGTTTCTGAAGCGCATGCTTGACAGCCGTCCCTGGCTGGCCGAGCGTCTGACCGACGGACTCGGCCAGACGCTCGACAGCGAGGCCATGCACGCATTCATCGCTGACCAGGGTAATGTCGAGCTACGCCCGGTGCTGCGCCAGTTGCGTACCTGGGTGCTGTGTCACCTGGCCGTGCGTGACCTCGAAGGCATGGCCGACCTGGCCGAGGTCACCGGAACCATGACCGATCTGGCCGAAGTCGCCGTCCGCCACGCCCATGATGCGCTGCGCGCCTCGCTTCTTACGCGATACGGCACGCCTCGCTCATCCTCCGGCGAAGAACAGGAATTGCTCATCATCGGCATGGGCAAACTCGGAGGCCGGGAACTCAACGTCAGTTCCGACATCGACCTCATCTTTCTCTACCCCGAAGACGGCAACACCACTGGCCCCACCGTCATAGACAACTTCGCGTTCTTCGAGCGCCTCGGCAAGCAGATCATTGCCGCGCTGAATGAAATCACCGAACACGGACAGGTGTTTCGCGTCGACATGCGCCTGCGCCCCAACGGCGATTCCGGGCCACTGGTAGCGAACTTCGACATGCTGGAAAACTACTTCCTCACCCAGGGCCGGGAGTGGGAACGCTACGCCTGGATCAAGGCGCGGGCCATCGTCGGCGAACGCATGGAAGAACTGCAAATCATTTCGCGTCCGTTCGTCTTCCGAAAATACCTCGATTTCGGCGCCATCGGCGCCATGCGAGCCCTCCACGCCCAGATCCGGCGCGAAGTCACGCGCCGCGACCGCGCCAACAACATCAAGCTCGGCCCCGGCGGCATCCGCGAAATCGAATTCATCGCGCAGGCATTCCAACTCATCCGGGGGGGGCGCGATCAAACCCTGCAAATACGCCCTACCCTTCAGGTGTTCGAGCGCCTTGCCGCACGCGGCATTCTCCAGCCCGACGCGGTCGAAGAGCTCAACACCGCCTACATCTTCCTGCGCCGACTCGAACATCGGTTGCAATATCTCGATGACGCCCAGACCCACGATCTGCCGGAGAACGAAGCCGACCGAACTCTGATCGCCGAAGCAATGGGCTTTGCCGACTACGCCGCGTTCCTTGAAGGACTCGATCGCCATCGCGCTGCCGTCAGCCGTCACTTTGAAGTCATTTTCGGCGAACCGGACGCCACGGACAACGATCCCCGGCAAATTGCCGCCGTCTGGCAAAACACCGCCGATACCACCGAGACCGCCGCCACCCTGGCCGGACTTGGCTACCGCGACCCACAGAGCGCTGCCGCGCGGCTGGCCGCCACGCGCTCAGGAGCGCGCTACAACCAGTTGCCGGACAATATCCGCAGCCGGTTCGATGCTCTCGTCCCCCGCATGATCATTGCCGCCATCTCCACCCCCGCGCCCGACGACGCACTGGCGCGCGGGCTCGACCTGCTCGACACCATCACCCGGCGCGGCGCTTACCTCGCCCTGCTGCAAGAGTATCCCCAAGCCCTGCGCCGCCTGGTCGATCTCATCGGCGCATCGCTTTGGGCCGCGCAATATCTCGGTCGTCACCCGATCCTGCTCGACGACCTGCTCGGCGCGCACGACCTGACGACCCCGCCCGACTGGCAGCAGTTCAGACACGAATTCGTTGCCGAACTGAACGCCGTCGAGCCGGACACGGAGCGGCAGATGGACCTGATGCGCGAGCAACACCACACGCAGGTGTTCCGCCTGCTCGTCCAGGACATTGCCGGAACGCTTACGGTCGAAAAACTTGCCGACCACCTCTCCATGCTTGCCGACATCATGGTCGACCTCGCCATTCCCCTGTGTTGGCGCAAAATCAGGACACGTCACCGCGACGATCCCCAATTTGCCGTCATCGGCTACGGCAAACTCGGCGGCAAGGAACTGGGCTATGCCTCCGATCTCGACATCATCTTTCTCTACGACGACGATTTCATTGAAGCGGGCGAATCCTACGCCCGGCTGGCGCAGCGGGTCAGGTCATGGCTGTCGAGCCGCACCTCTGCCGGCATCCTGTTTGAAACGGACTTGCGGCTACGCCCGAACGGCGAATCCGGCCTCGTCGCCTGTTCGCTCGCCACCTTCCGGAAATACCAGTTCGAGGCGGCCTGGACCTGGGAACACCAGGCATTGACCCGCGCCCGCTTCGTTGCGGGCGATCCGATGCTGGGCGAAAAATTCGAGCGTATCCGCGAAGACATCCTGCGTCTGCCGCGTGACAGGCAAACCCTGCGCCTCGAGGTCATCGCCATGCGCGACAAGATGAGATCCACCCACGCGGGAAAAAGCCCGCTCTTCGACCTCAAACACGATCCCGGCGGCCTCGTCGACGTCGAATTCCTGATCCAGTACCTGGTACTCGGGCATGCACACGAACATGCGGATCTCACGCGCAACCTTGGCAACATCGCGCTTCTCGGCATGGCCGCAAAACTCGGCCTGATTCCCGCCGATCTCGCCGCCGCCTGCGCCGACAGCTATCGTGAATTTCGCCAGCATCAACACCGCCAGCGACTCAACGACCAACCCTCCCGTATCCTTCAGTCCGATGCCGCCGCCCTGCGCGAGCCGGTGCGGGCATTGTGGCGGGAGGTGTTCGGAGAATCCGGGGAGGGAAAAATCAACGTCTGAGCGTCTTGCGGATCTCCTTTTCATCCGACCATTCCACGATGCCGCTCTCGATCCCGATCAGGCGCATATTGATCTTGTAATACACGTCCTTCACTCTGGCGTTGCGCTTGACGATGGAAGAAACACTGCCGCTGATATAGTATTTCGCCCCCTCCATGTTACCCACTTTCGCGGCCAGTTTCGGATCGTACAGGCCGCTCTGCCTCTGGCGGATCAACTCTTCGATTTGATTTTGCATCTCATCGCTTGCGATCGTATAACGCACCCCGTTCTTCTGCAGTTGAGTGAGGAGGGAGTCGGTGATGAGCTTGGTGTCAAAGTATTCGCCGGTCTTGTTTTTCACCTGCGAAGCCATGATCGGATCACCCTGTCGGATGATGTCTTGCACCAACGGATGTTGCAGCATGGACTGGGTCATCTTTTCGGCAATCATCTGGATGTCGGTGGAACCCAGAT
>WRNU01000024.1 GCA_009776435.1 Betaproteobacteria bacterium
GGGTGAGAATGACGTAGGGGCGCGATTTATCGCGCCCAATGAGCACGAGCGCCGCAATTTGGGCGCGATAAATCGCGCCCCTACGAGTGTCCATCAAGCCCCTCGTGACCAACTCTCCGCCACGGGTACGCTCGGGCTACACCTGCTATTGTTCAGGGCCGACTTGCTACGGGGCTACAGGTTGCAAGAGCCTGCATGCGAACAATTCAGTACAGCGAAAAATGCCACTGCTTTTCAGACAGGGCTGAAAACCAATGACATTTCTGAACAGGACGATTGCCCTGACAGGCCGTCTCCGTTACCCTCGTGAGCAGTGTTACCCAGCCCATATGCTCGAGACTCTTTTCCATGACTACTTCCCACAAAGTAAAAAAATCCACGACCGCCTCCCACCCCGCCAAACTCTTCGTGCTCGACACCAACGTCCTGATGCACGACCCCACGAGTATCTTCCGTTTTGAAGAGAATGATATTTACGTTCCGATCATGACCCTGGAAGAACTCGACAACAACAAGAAAGGCTTGTCCGAGATCGCCCGCAACGCCCGTCAGGCCAGCCGCATGCTCGACGAAATCGTCTCTGCCGCGCCCGACGGCATCGCCTCGGGCATCGCCTTGCAGACGCCTTCGCATGGACTTGCCAGCGGTCGGCTGTTCCTGCAAGCCGAGGCAATCAGCGTCGAATTGCCGGTAGGGCTTCCCACCGCCAGAAGCGATAACCAGATTCTCTCGGTGCTGATGTTCCTGGCGCGACGCGAACCCGAACGCGCGGTCATTCTTGTCACCAAAGACATCAACATGCGGATCAAGGCGCGCGCCATGGGACTGGCGGCGCAGGATTATTTCAACGACAAGGTGCTGGAAGACAGCGAACTGCTCTACACCGGCGCCTGCGAATTGCCGCCCGATTTCTGGGAAGCGCACGCTGCCGGCATGGAGTCGTGGAAAACGGAAGGCCACACCGCCTACCGCGTCACCGGACCGATGACGAATCGCTTCCTGCTCAACGAATTCGTCCACCAGGACGCCTCCCCGCCCTTTGAAGCCTGGGTGCGTGAGCTGGCCGGGGGCTCCGCCGTGCTCGAAACCCTGGTCGACTTCCGCCACGCCAAGAACAGCGTATGGGGCATCACTGCGCGCAACCGCGAGCAGAATTTCGCCCTCAACCTCCTGATGAACCCGGAAATCGACTTCGTTACCCTGCTCGGTCAGGCCGGAACCGGCAAAACGCTCCTGACGCTGGCCGCCGGACTCACACAAGTGCTGGAAACCCGCCGTTACTCCGAGATCATCATGACCCGCGTCACCGTGCCGGTCGGCGAAGACATCGGTTTTCTGCCCGGCACGGAAGAAGAAAAAATGACCCCCTGGATGGGCGCGCTCGAAGACAATCTGGAAGTATTGAACGGAACCGTCGGCGAAAGCGGTCAATGGGGACGCGCGGCGGCCGTCGATCTCGTGCGCAGCCGCATCAGGATCAAGAGCCTGAATTTCATGCGCGGACGCACCTTCATCCAGAAATTCCTTATCATTGACGAAGCGCAAAACCTCACCCCGAAGCAGATGAAGACTCTCATCACCCGCGCAGGCCCTGGAACCAAAGTGGTTTGCCTCGGCAACATCGCGCAGATCGACACCCCCTACCTCACCGAAGGCTCATCGGGCCTGTCGTTCGTCGTCGACCGCTTCAAGGGTTGGGCGCACTCCGGACACATCACCCTGCAACGCGGCGAACGCTCGCGCCTGGCCGATCACGCCGCCGAAATCCTTTGACTCCTCGCCGGAACCTTCGTCCATGCCCTCGATCCATCGCCTGCCCGAACTGCTCATCAACCAGATCGCCGCAGGCGAAGTGGTCGAACGCCCGGCTGCGGTGCTCAAGGAAGTGCTGGAAAACGCGCTCGACGCCGGGGCGCAGGTCATCGACGTGCAACTGGAAACGGGCGGCGTGCGTCGCATCCTCGTCTCCGACGACGGTTGCGGCATTGCCCGCGATGAACTGGCCCTCGCGCTGGAACGCCACGCCACCAGCAAAATCGACAGCCTCGACGATCTCGAACGAGTCGGTACGATGGGCTTTCGCGGCGAGGCGCTGGCCGCCATCGCCGCCGTCGCCCGCACCACCCTTACCAGCCGCGCCGAAGGCGCGGATCACGCCTGGAAAATCGACTCCGCCCACCGCGAGCCGACGCCTGCCGCGCTCAATCGCGGCACGGTTGTCGACGTCTCCGAGCTTTATTACAACACCCCGGCGCGGCGCAAATTCCTCAGAACCGACGCCACCGAGTTCGCCCACTGCGAAGAAGTCTTCTGCCGCATCGCGCTTGCCCGACCCGACATCGCCATGCAGCTTGCCCACAACAGGCGCGTGCTTCATCGCCTGACCGCAGGCAATATGCGCGCGCGCATCGCCACGTTGATGGGAGACGATTTCCTGGAACAGGCGCGCGAAATCCGCGCGGAAGGCGCGCTCAGGCTTACCGGCTTCGCCAGCCTCCCGGCCTATGCGCGTAACCGGCGCGATGCGCAGTACTTTTTCGTCAACGGGCGGCATGTGCGCGACAAACTGCTCAACCACGCCATCACCGAGGCCTACGCCGACATCCTGCACGGTAGCCGCTATCCGGCCTACGTGCTTTTTCTCGAACTCGACCCGGCGGGAGTCGACGTCAACGTGCATCCGGCCAAGACCGAAGTCCGTTTCCGCGACTCACGTGGCATACACCAATTCGTCTTTCACGCGCTGGCGCATGCGTTGGGAGGGACGGGCGCTGGACACGTCGAGGCGCAAATGCCCGAACGGGAAACCGATCCCGCCCCCATCCCGGTCGACATCAACGGGCGTTATCCCCTGCCCTCGGAGCGTCTCGTCGCCACGCCGGGGCGCGTCGCAATGGACTCGGCAAGCCAGGCGTATTTCAGCTTCACCGATGGGGCCAGCCCCCCCCCAACCGCTGCGCCCACGATCGGAATAAACCTCGCGCAGAGCGAAACCGCCAATGGGGCAAACGACGAAAACCCGCTCGGCTACGCGCTTGCACAACTGCACGGCACCTACATCCTGGCGCAGAACGCCCAAGGATTCACGCTCATCGACATGCACGCCGCCCACGAGCGCATTCTTTACGAAAAACTCAAGACCGTGCTCGACGGCACGCCTTCCGTGCAGCGTTTACTGGTTCCGGCAATCTTCAGCGTGAGTCCGGCGGAAATGGCGACTGCGGAATCCCACGGGGAAATCCTGCTCAGAATGGGTTTTGAAATCTCGGTCGCCGGCCCTCGGGAACTTGCCGTGCGCACCGTTCCGGCACTCCTTGCCAACGCGCCGATCGTGGATCTGCTGCGCGAACTGCTGGAAGAGTTGCGCGAATACCCGGCATCGGAGGCCATCACCCGCCGGCGCAACGACCTGCTCGCCACGATGGCCTGTCACGGAGCCGTGCGCGCCAACCGGCAACTGAGCGTACCGGAAATGAACGCCCTGCTGCGCGACATGGAAAAAACCGAACGGGCCGACCAATGCAACCACGGGCGTCCTACCTGGACACAGTTCACCCTGGCCGACCTCGACCGCTTCTTCATGCGGGGGCAGTAAGAATCAAGGCTCGGGCCTGTCCGTCTCTTCCTGGGCGGCGCTCGCGCAGGCGTCCATCGGCGCATCGGCCCGACAGGGGTCGACTCGCCGCAGCGCCTGCTCCAATTCGGTAATGACTTCGTTGACCTCTACCCGGAGCCGGTTGGCCATATTACGAATTTCGCCTGCCAAATTCCCGGTACGCTCGACGAGCGACAATACTTCGCCTGTGATGACGGAAAAACCGTCCTGCTGCGAGCGCACCGACTCGATTGCCGCAGTGAGGGAAAACAGATTGGTCTGATCCGCCGTCACCTGGTGTATTCCCTTGGTCAATGTCTCCACGTCACGGTCAATGGCTTGAGTCTTGGCCTGGACGGACTGAAGCAGGCCGTGCAACTCGCCCATCATCTCATCGAGCGCCGACGAAATCACGACGGCTTCGTCACCGGAATGGTGCATGAAACCGGCTTCATCCCTGAAACGTTTCAACGGGGCATGAATTTCTTCAGTCGGTTTTCTGAATACAGATTTGATCGAAAAAACAATCAGTCCCAATACCAGTAATAACAAAATTATAGCGACGACCTTGATACCAAAAACGCTACCATCATTTTCCGCCGTTTGCATCAAAATGTAAGAAGACCAAAAAACAAGCCCCGTGCACAGCACTATTATGATACCAATCAGAATGGCATTGATACGTGTATAAAGTTTCCTGTTTGAGCGCATACAGAATCTCATGAATTTTTATTGTCGTTAGCCATTGTTATCACAAACAATAATAGTTATTCTGGACCTATACATTTACACATTAACCACAAACTTTCAAGATCAGGCTGATTAAAATGTACCGACATGATACCCCCTGTTAGCGAAACGACAACCATGAGCATCTGTAATTCATCCCGGCACAAATGGCAGGGACTATGTTCGACCCGTGTTCAATTTGAATAAGTTATTACTAACTCAGTGTTTTCGCCAATTGCTGATAGTACTATTCGTAGAACTACTATTAGTATAATTACTAATAGCACCATCGCTGTTTCCATGAGTCTTGCTTCGATGCGCGCAAACTGCCGCGCCGTCTTCGCCCAGATATGGCAGACTCACTGCCCGAATGTTCCGCCAGACGCCGATGCACGCCGAAACTCGTTTCCCCTGCACGCACAACCGCATTTTCGACGCCGGAAGCGCCGCTGCCGAGCGCAGTACCTGGATCGTGGCCTGGCTCACTGCCGCGACGATGGCAATCGAGATCGTCGCCGGATGGTGGTTCAACTCGATGGCGCTGCTGGCCGACGGCTTGCACATGAGCTCACACACCCTGGCCATTGGGCTGGCTGCCGTCGCCTACGCGGCGGCAAGGCGTTATGCGGGGGATTCGCGGTTCGCCTTCGGCACCTGGAAAATCGAAGTCCTGAGCGGTTTCGCCAGCGCCATTTTCCTGCTCGGCATCGCGGCGATGATGGTAGTTGGATCGGTGGAGCGGATCATCTCGCCGCAGCCCATTCATTATCGGGAAGCCATGCTGGTAGCCGTGCTCGGATTGGTCGTCAACCTCGTCTGCGCGTTGATCCTCGATCGCGGTCGCCATCATGCCGAGCATGCGCACACTCACGCACATCACCATGCGCACGGCAAGCACCAGGATCTCAACATGAAGGCGGCCACCGTTCACGTTCTCACGGACGCGCTCACCTCGGTGCTGGCCATCATTGCGCTGGCGGGCGGCTGGCTGCGCGGATGGGACTGGCTCGATCCGGCCGTGGGCATTGCCGGGGCAATACTGATTGCAATCTGGGCGAAAGGACTCATCATCGAAACCGGCAAAGTGCTGCTGGACAGGGAAATGGATCACCCTGTCGTTCATGGCATCGTGGACTCGGTCGAGGCGGACGGCACACGCATCAATGACCTGCACGTCTGGCGCGTCGGCAAAAATGCCTACTCCTGCGCCATCACCGCCATCACCCACGACGCAGCCGTCACGCCTGCCGTCATCCGGGCGCGGCTGACGGCGCATGCAGAAATCGTTCATTCGACGATTGAACTGAGCCTTTGCACTCAGGGCCGCTCGAACAGCGCCACCGACTCCACGTGTGAGGTATGCGGGAACATGTTGGCAATGCCCGCGCCGCGCAAAACATAGCCCTTTTCCCGCACCAGCACGGCGGCGTCGCGGGCGAGCGTGGCGGGATTGCACGACACATAGACGATACGTTGCGGGCCGTGGCGCGATTCGATGGCCTTCGCCACGGCAATTGCGCCCTCGCGCGGGGGGTCGAGCAACAACTTGTCGAAGGGGCCGAGCGCGGCGAAGCTGTCCCCGGTCGTCTCGAACAGATCGGCTGCATGGAACACCGCTTCCAGCCCGTTGGCGCGGGCGTTTGCCGTGGCGCGCGCCACCATCGCCGCGCTGCCTTCCACTCCCACCACTGTTGCGCCCCGGCGCGCAATGGGCAGGGAGAAATTGCCCATGCCACAGAACAGATCGCCAATTCGTTCCCCCGCGCGTGGGTCGAGCAACTGCATGGCGCGACGCACCAGCAGACGGTTGGTATGGACATTGACCTGCGTGAAATCGCCGGGTCGATACGCCAGACGTACATCGAATTCGGGCAGGAAATAAAACAGATCACACTCGCCGTCCGCCAGTGGGCGTGCGGTATCCGGCTGACCGGGCTGCTGCCAGACATCCACCCCTTCCATTTCGCCGAACGATCTCAACTGCTCCAGATCCGCGTCGGAAAACGGCAACAGGTGGCGAAATACCAGCACGGTGACGGATTCGCCCGACCTGCGCTCGCCCATCACCACCTCGATCTGCGGAATCCGGTCGGCAATCGAAAGCCCTTCCACCAGCGCGTGCAATCGGGGCAGCATCGCCGACACATGCGGCGGCAGCACGAAACAACAGGCAAGATCGGCGATATAGCTCGAACGCTTCTCGTGAAACCCGATCAGCACCCCGCCACGGGTCGAAACCTGCCGGACGCCGAGTCGGGCGCGCTGGCGATAACCCCACGCCTGCCCGGTCATCGCCGGATAAATGACTTCGGGCCGAAGCCTGGCGATGTGCCAGAAGGCATCTTCCATCACCCGCTGCTTCACCGCCGCCTGCGCCAGCGGGTCGAGATGCTGGGATGAACAGCCGCCGCACACCCAGAAGTGTGGACAACGCGGCGCGACGCGCTGCGCGCTCTCGTGGAGGATGCGCGTGGCACTGGCCCGTTCGTAGGTTGGACGAACGCGCAGGACTTCGTACTCGACCGTCTCCCCCGGCAACGCACCCTCGACAAACACCGTCTTGCCGCCTGCACGCGCAACGCCACGGCTCTCAAAGTCGAGGGACTCGATGACGGCAACTGGCATGAGAAATACGCTCCGGGGTTTGCTGCGAGTCCGGATTATGCTCGCTCGTCCGGCTTGAAGGGCAAGATAACATCGTTTATAGTTCGCCTTTCACCTTGGGGGTATAGCTCAGTTGGTAGAGCAGCGGACTCTTAATCCGTAGGTCCAAGGTTCGAATCCTTGTGCCCCTACCAGGAAAATCAAAGGCTTGCACGGTATCGAAACCGGCAGGCCTTTCTTTTTTGTGTAATTTTAGTTTAGCCGACAAGAGAAATCGTTTCCAGCCATCCGTGTATGGCCATCAGATATTATGCCGTATAACTAAACATTCAAAGAATAATCCAATAAGCGGGAATAGTCAATTTTTAACGAGCGCAGAGAAACTTACCGGCATAAACTCGGGTCTATCATAATTATCGTGGGTTTCCCCTCGTGTTACCCGCTGCAACTCTCCCGTATAAACCCTTCATTTCCCGTCGTCAAAAGCACTCGGCATTCCCGCTTCTGCCCGGCGCAGACAGTGGATGCCGGATGAATTGACATCGCTGTGAAAGAGGCCCGCCAGGAGCCTCGATAACAAAATCAGAAAGGACCCCCACATGGAAGACAACTACGTCCATACCCACGCCCGATGGTTCGCCAAGGACGCGGCGACCGTACTGGAAAAGCTGAAAACTTCCCCGGACAAAGGGTTGTCAGCCGCGCAGGCCGCCGAACGGCTGGGAGAATTCGGCCTCAATGAGCTTCCGACCGCCAAGGCCGATCATGCCGTTGTCCGGTTTCTCAGGCACTTTCACGACGTTCTGATCTATATCCTTTTCGTCTGCGCCTTCATCACCCTGGTTCTCGGGCATTACGTCGATACAGCGGTCATTATCCTCGTGGCCGTGATCAACGCCGTCATCGGGTATTTCCAGGAAAACAAGGCGGAAAAGGCGCTCAACGACATCCGTAACCTGCTCTCGCTGCGGGCCTCGGTGGTTCGGGACGGCGCGCGCATCGACGTGGACGCCGCAGGGCTGACCCTCGGCGACATCGTGTACCTTTCCCCCGGCGACAAGATTCCCGCCGACCTGCGCCTCTTCCGGGCGGAAAATCTGCGCGTGGAAGAATCGGCCCTCACCGGCGAGACCGTGCCCTCTGAAAAAGGAACCCTGCCGCTGGCTCCCGATACCGTGCTTGGCGACCGCTCGAACATGGCCTATTGCGGCACGACGGTCAGCGCAGGCACGGGCTACGGCGTGGTGGTGGACATCGGCACGGATACGGAACTGGGACGCATCAGCCAACTCATCAACGAAGTGGGCGATGTGACCACGCCGCTTATCCGGCAGATGGCAACTTTCGGGAAGAACGTTTCGGTGGTGGTCATCGGCATCGCCGCCCTGGTCTACCTGTTCGGACATTTCTTTCGCAAAGACATGTATGGAGGCGCGGAGTTGCTGCTCTCCACCATCGGCCTTGCCATCGCAGCCATCCCCGAGGGGCTGCCCGCCATCCTTTCCATCATCCTCGCCATCGGCGTGCAGAACATGGCAAAGCGCAACGCCATCGTGCGCAACCTTCCCTCGGTCGAGACGCTCGGCTCCGTGTCCGTGATCTGCTCGGACAAGACCGGAACCCTGACCCGGAACGAAATGACCGTCAAGAATCTCGTCGTGCATGACGCGGGTTTTGTCGTCACCGGCTCCGGCTACGCGCCGACGGGGGAAATCCGCTACGAAGACGATCCGGACTCCCCTGGCGAAGGCCCATTGCTGCGCCTGCTCCTGACCTGCTTCAAGCACTGCAACGACGCTTCCTTGTCACAGGAAACATGGAACACCTGGGTCGTGCAGGGCGACCCGACCGAAGGCGCGCTGCTGACCGTCTTCGAGAAGGCAGGACTCGATGCGAAACTGCCTCCCCGCGTCGCAACATTGCCGTTCGACTCGGAATACAAGTACATGGCCACCCTGGCCAGCGATAATGACATAAACGTTCTGTACATCAAGGGCGCTCCGGACAGGCTTCTGGGCCTGGCCCATCAGGAAATGGCATCGAGCGGCCCCGCGCCCCTGGAGCGGGAGATCTGGGAAGAGACGGTCGCCGAGTTGGCAGCCGAGGGCAAGCGTGTGCTCGGCGCCGCGATAAAGTTCGTCCCTTCCGACAAGACGACCGTCGAGCATGAGGATCTGCGGGAAGGCGTCATCTTCCTCGGACTCGCCGGCATTGTGGACCCGCCCCGTGAAGAGGTGGTGGAGGCCGTTGCCGTGTGCCGCGCGGCGGGCATCCGGGTCAAGATGATCACGGGCGATCATGCGGACACGGCCAGGGCCATCGGCAGGGAGCTGGGCATCGGCAACGGGAAGGAAGCCCTGACCGGCAATGAACTGGACGACATGACCGACGAGCAGTTCTACGCCGCCGCCTGCCAGTACGACGTTTTCGCCCGCACCAGCCCGGAGCACAAGCTGAAACTGGTCAAGGCGCTACAGGCTCACGGGGCCATCTGCGCCATGACCGGCGATGGGGTGAACGACGCGCCGGCCCTGCGCAGGGCCGACGTAGGCGTGGCCATGGGCATCAAGGGAACGGAAGTGACCAAGGATGCGGCGGAAGTCGTGCTGGCGGACGACAACTTCAGCACCATCGCGGCAGCGGTGGAAGAAGGCCGCAGGGTGTACGACAACCTGAAAAAAACCATTCTCTTCATCCTGCCGACCAACGGGGCGGAGAGTTTTCTGATCATCGCCAGCATCCTGTTCGGCACGATGATTCCGCTCACGCCGGTACAGATTCTGTGGGTGAACATGGTCACCTCCGTCACGATCTCCCTGGCCCTGGCTTTCGAGCCGGCGGAACCCGGCGTAATGGCCCGGCCTCCGCGCGATGCCGCCGAACCCCTTCTGAGCGGATATTTCGTCTGGCGCATCCTGTTCGTTTCCGTGATGATCGGCGGCCTGACTCTGGCTTTGAGCAACTGGCTGCTCGGTTTGAAGTACACAGTGGAAGAGGTTCGCACCATCACCCTGCAAACCATCGTGTTGTGTCAGGCGTTCCACCTCTTCAACAGTCGGAGTATCCGCCAACCGGCGCACGCGCTTGATTTCTGGGGCAACAAGGCGGTTTTTGCGGTATGCGGCCTGATGGTATTGCTCCAACTCGCCGTCGTATACCTGCCGTTCATGAACACCGTCTTCGGCACCGTGCCGCTGGGGGCAACGGGTTGGCTGATGCCCATTCTGCTCGGCGTCATCGTCTTCCTCGTGGTCGAGGGCGAAAAGTACGTCATGCGCAGACTGGATGCCCGCGAGCAGGATATGGCGCAGCAGGCTTCCCTAAACAAGCCTCCCTCTTGAGGGAGGTGGCACGCCGAAGGCGTGACGAAAGGAGTACATCCACCATCCATGGCGAGGCGACTCAAAGAGGAGATTCATGAAAAATTCGTATCACTCTCCCCGAAATATTTATCGAGTTCGGGAAAGTCGAGCGTCAGGAGCGCCTGACTCAGGCATCTGCCGCGCACATCCATTGCCAATGTGCGGGTCGTGCCGCCGCCAAGCGTCCGTTCCAGAACGAAGTTCAACGCCCTGAGTCCCGGCAACTCGTAACGGGTGACTTCTCCATGCACGATGCCCACGAAGTGTTCTTTCACGCGCCGGGCTGTGACGATCTGTTCCAGTATCGGGTAATACCAGGGTTCGAGGGCGATGAGGGAAATGTTGGAGATGTCGCCCTTGTCGCCAGCGCGGGAGTGGGCCAGTTCGCGCAGTCTCATTACATTGCTCCAAGGATGTAGATACGGGGAGCCACCATGCGTCGGGGAAGCAGCACGGAAGCGACGGCAATGCCCCCTCGGACGGACTTGACGACGCCTCCGCCACCAGCAGGGCCGTTTGTATAGAGGGTTTCGACTTCGTTTCCAATGCGAGCGGCATCCATGGCGTTATCGGCGCGCCCCACGACCCGCACGCGCACTTCGTAAGGATCGCTGCGAAAGTAGTTGACCCGGGTGGAAATGTTCACCCCATGAATGGCATCCAGGCCGATAAGCTCAAAACGCAGCTCACTCGCACGCACGTCACACAGGTGCAAACGTTCGCGCACGATTTCGAGCGCGAGTCGTCCACGTTTCACCGCGCCGATGCCCGCGTAGGAAATCTGGCCTTCTCCGATGTAGCCGTCGAGGTATCCGACGGAAACCTTGAGCGTATCCGTGCAGGGGCGTCCTTTTCCACCATCGACCAGAACACGGTTCGGACCGACTTCCTCGATCGTCACCGATGAAAAGTCGGCCACCACGTCCGGAGTCAGATAGCAGGCGGGATCGTGGACTTCATAGAGCAACTGTTCCTTGCAGGTACGGGCCGTGACCGCGCCGCCAGAGCCTGCAACCTTGGTGATGATCGCGCTGCCATCGGGGGAGACTTCGGCAATGGGAAATCCCAACCGGGCAAGATTGGGTACGTCCTTGATCCCCGGATCGGCAAAATAGCCGCCCGTGACCTGCCCCGCGCATTCCAGCAGATGACCCACCACGGTGCCCTTGCCGAGCAGGTTCCAGTCCTCCATCGACCAGTCGAATTCGTGGATGAGCGGCGCGAGAAACAGCGAGGGATCGGCGACGCGCCCCGTGATGACGACATCGGCCCCGCCGCGCAACGCCTCGACGATGGGTCGAGCGCCCAGGTAGGCATTGGCCGAAACGAGCGTTCCAAGTGAAGATACGGGAACGCCGGTCTCCATCGTGGGGGTGTCTCCGTCCAGGCTGGCGAGGATGTCGTCACCCGTGACGACGGCAATTTTCAGGTTTGTGATGCCTTGCGCGCAGGCGACCTCGGCAACTCTTGCTGCGCCCGATTCCGGATTGGCCGCCCCCATGTTGGTGATGATGCGGATGCCTTTTTCGTGGCAGATGCGCAGGACAGCTTCCATGCGCTCGACCAGCAACGGGTCGTACCCCTTGTTGGCGTCCCCGAGCCTGACCTGTTGGGCCAGGGCAATGGTACGTTCGGCCAGACATTCGAAGACGAGGTACCGGATGCCGCCCTTTAACGCCAGCTCGACTGCGGGCTCGATGCGATCGCCAGAGTAACCTGCCCCGGATCCTATTCTCAGGGTATTCATGAAGAGGTCTCCTTGCTATCAACGCCCCTACCGTGGCGACATTTTGTTGAACACGAGCCGAACGCAATTCCCGTCATTTATGGCAGTGCAAATAACATATTAAGCATCAGCAATACCAGAACCATCTCCAATCCAGGCAGAGTAGGCATGGTTTTCTTCCTTGTATCTTTTCGCAACGACACATTTAATTTCTCATGTATCAGGAACAAACAGCTCGTTTATGTGACAATAGTGTTACGATTTATATTCTACAAAACCGCATTTATTTACGAATTTAATTTATCTATTAACAGTAATTAAATTCATTTATGTATTGAATTGTTTCACCAATATGGTGAGGGTTTTGGTCGACCGTATTCAGGCAGGCTTATGTATCAAGGCATCAGACATATCCGTGCATTTCTCAGCGTTGCGCGTCTATGCAGTTTCACCAAATCTGCATTGGAACTGCACATCTCGCAACCGGCTCTGACGGTTCAGATCCGGCAACTGGAGGAATGGCTCGGCGTGCGGTTGTTCGACCGCAACAAACGGCAGGTGGCGCTCACACCTGTTGGGCGGGATTTATTGCCTCTGCTCGAGCGGGTGCTCACCGATCTGGAAGCGGTGATGAACGCGGGCCGGGAACTGGCCGGGATAAAGCGTGGAACGGTCACCATCGCCACCCTGCCCTCCGTGGCAGCGGATCTCCTGCCGAATGCAATCCTTCGCTTCCGTGAAGAGTATTCCGGCATCAACGTGCGCGTCAGTGACGTTATCGCCGATCGGATCATCCAACTCGTCAAACAGGAAAACGTCGATTTCGGCATCAGCAGTCACCTCGGAACCGACAAGGAACTGGAGTTCGAGGACTTGCTGAAAGACCGGCTTTGCGTGTTTTTCCCGGAGGAGCATTACCTGGCCGGAAATCCGGAACCGACGCTCCGGGATGTCGCAGTCTGGCCGCTGATTCTGACGGCGCGCGGGACCAGCGCCCGCGCGATCGTCGACCGCGCCATCGAAAAGGAAGAACTCGACATCAGTCTGTCCTGCGAGGCGAGTTACATGTCTACGGCCATCGGCATGGTGCGCGCGGGACTGGGCGTTTCCATCCTGCCTGCCTCAGTGGTAAGTTCGATCCACGAGGGCATCCGCATGATGCCTATCCACACGCCCGGACTCGTCCGCACGATCAGCATCATCCGCAAGCGCAATCGCAGCCTGTCCCCGGCTGCCGCGCATTTCATCGATACGCTGAAAGCCGAGGCTCAAACGCCAATGGCACATTTCATCACTCAGGAACCCGATGATCGAGGTCTCTACCTGGAGGCTGTCCTTCGGGTAAAAGACGAAACCCCAGGCAATGGGACGACAGACACATAGAAAAAGCGCGCCGATGGCGCGCTTTTCCGGTTGCTGGTTTGCCTGACTCTTGCAGGTTATTTCTGCCTGCGACGACGGGCAACCGCCCCCACCATGCCAAGACCTGCCAACAGCATCGCCCAGGTTTCAGGCTCGGGGACGACGCCCGTAACGGTCACACTCCAGTTTCCACCATAACCCGCATTGGGGTTGCCCGGACGAAAATCGTCCCAATTTCCGCCAACGGGCCGATACATATCAAACCCCTCGCTGATATTACAGGCGGCATTGGCCACGCACGCAGGCGCGTACGGGGAATTGCTGATGGTGAAGAAATAGCTGCCGTCAGCCATGACCCCCAGGTCGATGGAGGCATTCCAGTCCAGGTTGCTGATATTGTCGTTGAATGCGATGAGATCGCCCTGCGCATTCCAGACGGCCAGGTAAGGATCGAAGTTGCTGGTGGGAGTAACGACGCCCGTGTTGAAGTAATCCGTAAACAACGTCACGCCGCTGTTATCGAAGGCATTATTGACCTCGAACCACACTTGCGCATAATCCGTCCCATTGGACAGCGTGCCGGTATATTCGACGGTAGCGGCCTGGACGGCAGCCGTGGCGGAAAAAAGTCCGACAGCCAGAATCGCTGCGGGAAGAAGCTTCATTTTCATTATAACCCCCTGTGTAAATAGGTTCTGCTACAGAGCTAGCAAGTTTGATGCCGGATAGGTTATGTGACTGATTTCAAATGAAGTTTACTTGACGGAACTCATTCGTCATTTAGCCTGTGTAAAAAATTCCGACACCCTTGCCTACGCCTCACACACGACTCATCCTGCGGCATCCGCTCAAACGGGGGCGACATTGCGCCCGACCAGTTCGCGGATCAGACCGAGCCTGCCGTGGAAAAAGTGGTCGGCCCCCGGCACTACGATCACCGGAAGTCTCTGCGGACGCGCCCAGTCGAGCACATTGGAGAGAGAAACGGTATCGTCCGTCTCGCCGTGGATGATGAGAGTCGGGATGTGCCCAGGGATGGCGGGCGTCTCATATCGCCTCGAACTGCCTCCGCCCACGCCCTCCGTCATGCCTGCGGCCATGCCGACCAGCACGAGATGGCGCGGCGGCTGTGCGCCTGCGGCAGCCAGACGGCCAGTAAGCCGCGTCTGCACGTAAGCACCGAACGAAAAACCGCCCAGCACCAGGGGCAAACTTTCGCCCCATCGCGCCCGCGCCCAATCGAGCACCGCCAGCATGTCGTCGGTTTCGCCGACGCCGTGGTCATGCTGGCCCTCGCTCTTGCCGACTCCCCGAAAATTCGGCCTCAAGGCCACAAAGCCCAATTCCCGGAACGAGCGGGTCAGGGTCGTGACCACCTTGTTGTGGTTCGTGCCGCCGAAAAGCGGATGGGGATGGCAGACGAGCGCGATGCCCCGCACCACGGCAGGGAGGTCGACCTGGATTTCGATCTGCCCCGCCGCGCCGTGTGCGAAGGAGGATTCTGTGGAAGATGTGCGATGCATGAAACGGCTCCTTACCAAAGTGAAAATGAAGGGGACTCAGGCAACGGAACGCTCATCGGCCAGACGCTCACCCCGCCACAGGCCGAGGGCGGAAAGGTAGGCCAGCGCGGCAAAGGGCCAGATGGCCGCAATAAACCGGCACAGAGCGTAGAAATTCTGGTAGTTGGCGCGCCGGGTGATGACCGGCCCGCCACTGACATTGCGCAGGAAATAAGGGCTTTCCGGCATCATGTTGATGAGCACGGAAGCCATCAGGAGACTGGCTCCAGCCAGCGCGTGCTGCGCGACCCTGGGCAGGCGCAGGGCAACGAAGAGTAAAACCACGCCGATGAAAAACCCGTACTGAACGCCCGGCGTCAGCCAGGCCAGCGGACTGGAGGGAACGAAAAAGCTGGCAGAGCCCACCAGACGCGCGCCCATGCCCAACACAAGCAACGCCACAATCAGCGTCGGACCCGACGCACGCAGCGTACAGCGCGCGAACAGGCCGATGGCAAGCATCATGCTGGCGGTTTGCGCGGCCTCGAAAACGATGAGCCGACCAGGCTCGAAAGGCAGCGGTGGAGCAATATCGAGCAGTCTGCGCAATTCGCCGCCGGCAAACAGTAGTTGATCCGGGGTCAGTTGCACGAACACCCAGAGAACGATGAGAATCAGGGCGGCATCGCCAGCCAGCCCTTTGTCGGCAATGGTGCGTTCGCGCCAGCGCGCCAGACCACGCCCCGACGCGAACAATGCCTGCTCCCATTTCACCCCGACCAGCGCACCCAGAAGCACGCCCAGGCTGTTGGCAGCCAGATCGACGTTGCTGGAAACGCGCATGGGCAGAAAATTCTGTATGGTTTCCATGCAGAAAGTGAGCAATATGCCAGACAACACCGCGACGGCCACTTTCTTTTTTCCTGTCCAGTGATGCGGCAACACCGGAACGACGATAAATCCCAACGGAATATATCCGATGAGATTGACGACGATTTCCCCGATCTCGAAATATTTTGGCCAGGGCGCGATCAGGTAATCGAATATCGGCAGCCCCGTCTCCCGCCAACCGCTCATGGGATACAGGCTGGCGTAAATCAGGAGCGCAACATAGACAATGACGAGGTTGCGGAGAAAAGACCGGGGGGAAGACACATCGAAAGCGCGACGTAGCAAACGAATAAGTGTAGCGGAGTTTTCCGGGCAATGGCGAACGGGTTCGCGCAAGGGGCGCAGTCGGAGGCAAACCTGTTGTCAGGACGGGTTTGAAACCCGCCCCTACCGCTTTTCTCCGCACCTCTTTCCAGCTAAAGTCCTGCGTTTGCTACCTGTTACTTTCTTTCCGCCGTGCGTCTCCTGCGCCTTGCCAAAATCGTTTCCCTCAGCCTGAGGTTCGGCCTTGATCGCGTGATTCTCGATGCCGATCCGAGCGGTCGCCTCGTGCGCTGGTGGGGCAAGCTGTTTTTCTGGCGCAGGTTCAAGGAACCGAGAGGGGTACGCCTGCGTCAGGCGCTGGAGTCGCTCGGGCCGATTTTCATCAAGTTCGGGCAAGTGCTCTCGACGCGGCGCGACCTGCTGCCGCCCGATCTGGCCGATGAGCTTGCCCTGTTGCAGGATCGCGTGCCGCCCTTCCCGACCGAGCAGGCCATTGCCCTGCTGGAGTCGTTCTACAAGCGCCCGGTCGACGAGGTTTTCCGGCGTTTCGACCGCGTGCCGGTCGCCTCAGCCTCGGTGGCGCAGGTGCATTTCGCCGAACTGCCCGACGGCACGGAGGTTGCGGTCAAGATACTGCGCCCGGGGATCGAAAGGATCATCGAGCACGACATCGACCTGCTGGAAGCCGCAGCCATGTTGCTGGAGAAAGTCTGGTCGGAGAGCCGTCGCCTGAAACCGCGCGAAGTCGTGTCCGAGTTCAGAAAACACCTGCGCGACGAACTCGACCTGATGCGCGAAGCGGCCAACTGCGCGCAACTGCGACGCAATTTCAAGAATTCTTCCCTGCTGGTCGTGCCCGAAGTGTACTGGGACTGGTGCGGCCCCAATGTCATGGTGATGGAGCACATGCAGGGCACGCCGATTTCGCACATTCCGAAGTTGATCGAACAGAAAATCGACATCAAGGCGTTGTCACGGGCCGGGGTCGAAATCTTTTTCACCCAGGTGTTCCGCGACGGTTTCTTCCACGCCGACATGCACCCCGGCAACATCTTCGTGGATCGCAAGGGCCGTTATGTCGCGCTCGATTTCGGCATCATGGGCACCTTGAGCGATCTCGACAAGGATTATCTCGCGCGCAATTTTCTCGGCTTTTTCAAGCGCGATTACCGCAGGGTGGCGCAGGCGCACATCGATGCGGGGTGGGTTCCCGCGCATACGCGGGTCGAAGAGTTCGAGTCGGCCATCCGCAGCGTGTGCGAACCGATTTTCGACCGCCCGCTCAAGGATATTTCCTTCGGCAAGACCTTGTTGCGCCTGTTTCAGACCGCACGCCGGTTCGAGATGGAAGTCCAGCCGCAACTCGTACTGCTGCAAAAAACCCTGCTCAATATCGAAGGGCTGGGTCGCCAACTCAATCCCGATCTCGATCTCTGGACGACCGCCAAACCTTTCCTCGAACGCTGGATGCAGGAACAGGTGGGCTGGCGGGCGCTCNTNCGGGAAGTGAAAAGCGAAGCGCCCGGCTGGGCATCCATTCTGCCGCGTCTGCCACGGCTCGCGCACAAGGCGCTGACCGACGGGCAAACACAGCACTCCGCGCTCGAAGGACGAATCGACGACATCGAACGCCGCCAGCGCCTCAACACCCGCTTCATCGTGACGCTCTGCGTCCTGATTGCCGCGTTCCTGATATTCGAGTTGTGGCGGTTTCTCAGGTAGCCAGATTCGCCATTCGTGCGCATCTGCAACAAAAATGCTTTTTTGTCCTTCTGCGAGCGCAGGTAATTGATAAACTCCCCCGCCTTTCGTTTGATGCCATACCGGGATCACCGTCATGTCCGTCACGTTGCTCCAGCTCGTCATCGCTTACCTGGTCGTCTCCATCGGTATCGGGCTTTTCGCTTCCGCGAAGGTGCACAACGCGCGCGACTACATCACCGCCGGACGACATCTACCCATGCCCGTGGTGTTCGCAATGGTGTTCGCTACGTGGTTCGGCTCCGAAACCGTGCTCGGCAACTCAGGAACCTTTCTCAAGGAAGGCGCAACCGGGCTGATCTCCGATCCGGTCGGAGCCGGAATATGCCTGATGCTGTTCGGGTTGATTTTTGCGCGCCCCCTTTACCGCATGGGCCTCCTCACCCTGGGGGACTTCTTCCGCCGCCGCTACAACCGGGGCACAGAACTGGCGCTTTCCGTCTGTATCATCATCTCGTACCTCGGCTGGGTGGGCGCGCAGGTCACCGCCCTGGGACTCGTGTTCAATCTGCTATCGGGAGGCGCCATCAGCCAGAGCGATGGCATGATCATCGGCGCTTCGGTCGTGCTGCTTTACACCCTGCTTGGCGGGATGTGGTCCGTAGCGGTGACGACCTTCGTTCAAATGATCGTCATCGTACTGGGGCTGCTCTACATCACCTGGGTTGCCAACGACATGGCAGGCGGCTTTGCTCCGGTGCTGACTCACGCCAGGGACGCGGGCAAATTCGAGATTCCCTTTTCCCTGTCGCGCGACACCTTCGCGTGGATCGCGGCCTTTTGCACGATGGCGCTCGGTTCCATTCCCCAGCAGGACGTTTTCCAGCGGGTCAACTCCTCGAAGAATGAGCGCATCGCCGTATGGGGAACGACCCTGGGGGGCTTCTTTTACGCCATTTTCGCGTTTGTGCCGATTTATCTTGCCTACACGACCCTGCTCATCGACCCGTCAATCGTGGCCTCGGTGGACGATACACAGAAGATCATGCCGACACTGGTCATGGAACATATGTCGTTCGCATCTCAGGTCATCTTTTTCGGCGCGCTGCTCTCGGTCATCATGAGCACAGCCTCGGGTACGCTGCTCGCCCCTTCGGTGACATTCTCCGAAAACGTGCTGCGGGGCTTTTTTCCGAAGATGACCGACGGGCAATTTCTGTGGGCCACGCGCATCACCGTGGCGGTTTTCACCCTGATCGTCACCCTGTACGCGCTCAATACCAATGCCAGCATCCACGAGATGGTCGTCAACGCTTACCGCATCACCCTGGCCGCCGCCCTCGTCCCCCTCGTTGCCGGGATATTCTGGAAGCGTGCCAACAACCTGGGGGGTGCTCTATCCATCGGCCTGGGGCTGACGGTCTGGCTCATCGGCGAGATACTGATTTACCGTGGCATCCTTTCCGATATGATCGAGCCTCAAATCTACGGGCTCTTCGCAAGTCTCGCGGGCATGGTCGCAGGCGTCATTCTGGGCGCGCCTGCGCCTGAAAAAATGAATCCTGACGCGGCCCGGATGTCCAACGAACAACAAGCTGAACCATGAACGGCGAACAACCCGGAACAGACATGACGACCGCAGCCCCCCGAAAAATCGAGCTCGTTTCTCCCGCTGGCGGCCTGCCGTCCCTCAAGGCAGCCGTCGACAACGGCGCAGATTGCGTTTACTTCGGCTTCAAGGATGCCACCAACGCCCGCAACTTCACGGGCCTCAACTTCGACCTCGCCCAGATCCGCGAGGGCATCGGCTATGCCCGTCAGCACGGGCGCAAGGTTCTCCTCGCCCTCAATACCTACCCGCTCGTGTCCAATCAGGCAGACTGGACCACGGCGGTCGACCGCGCTGCCGAACTGGGGGTCGACGCCGTCATCATGGCCGACCCCGGTCTCATGGCTTATGCCGCCCGTGTCCACCCCGAATTGCGCCTGCATCTGTCCGTGCAAGGCTCTGCAACGAGCCATGAGGCCATCAACTTCTACCATGAACGCTTCGGCATCCAGCGCGCGGTACTGCCTCGGGTGCTGTCGCTTGCGCAGATCGAGCAACTCGCCGCCAACACTGCGGTGGAGATCGAAGTATTCGGCTTCGGCGGCCTGTGCGTGATGGTGGAAGGCCGTTGCGCGTTGTCCGCCTACGCCACGGGCAAATCCCCCAACTGCCATGGCGCCTGTTCGCCCGATCCCTTCGTCCGCTGGGAACAGACTCCGCGCGGCATGGAAACCCGTCTGAACGGCATCCTCATCAACCGTTACGACGAGGGCGAGCGCGCGAGCTACCCCACCCTGTGCAAGGGCCGTTTCACCGTCAAGGATGAAACCTATTACGCCATCGAAGAGCCCGCCAGCCTCAACACCCTGGAGATGCTTCCCACGCTGGCCGCCACGGGCATTTCGGCCATCAAGATCGAAGGCCGGCAGCGCAACCCGGCCTATGTCGCGCAAGTCACGAAAGTCTGGCGCGCCGCACTCGACGCGCTTGCCCGCGACGCAGATCACTTCACGGCACAGGACAGTTGGATGGCCGAGCTCAACAAGGTCTCCGAAGGCCAGAGCCACACCCTGGGCGCATACTACCGCCCCTGGAAATAACCATGAAACTCTCCCTCGGCCCCCTGCTCTACCACTGGCCCCGCCAGCAGGTACTCGACTTCTACGAAACCATCGCCGCCAGCGACGTGTTCGACATCGTCTACCTGGGCGAGACCGTCTGTTCGCGTCGCCACGAACTGCGCTGTGAAGACTGGTTCGAGATTGCCGCCCGGATCGCTGCCACCGGCAAGGAAGCGATCCTTTCCACCCAGACGCTGATCGAGTCCGAGTCCGATCTCAAAACCTTGCGCCGCATCGTCGAAAACCGGGATTTTCGTATCGAAGCCAACGACATGGGTGCGGTGCGGCTGCTTGCCGCCATTGCGCGCCGTGACTGGATCGCCGGGGCCACGCTCAATGTGTTCAACCCCGCCACGCTGACTCTGTTTACGGCTGAAGGCGCAAACCGATGGGCCACCCCCCCCGAGATGTCCGGGGCCGACATCGCCGATCTGCGCGCCAGCCTGCCCGCGCCCATCGAGACCGAAATTTTCGCCTATGGCCGTATGCCGCTCGCCTATTCCGCGCGCTGCTTTACCGCCCGCCATTACAACCTGCAAAAGGATGCCTGCGAATTCCGCTGCATCGAGGATAGCGACGGCATGCTCCTTCGCACGCGCGAAGGCGAGGCTTTCCTGACCCTCAACGGCATCCAGACACAATCCGCGCGGGTCTACAACCTGCTCGGCGATCTCCCGCTCGTCGCGGGCCACGCCGAAGTCCTGCGCATCAGCCCACAAAGCGCGCACACGCCAGAAATTGCCGCCCTGTTCCGTGAGGCGCTCAAGGGGCGCGTCACACCGTCCGTCGCCTTCGAGACCAGCCTGGCCCTGATGCCGGAAGCCCCCTGCAACGGCTTCTGGCACGGACGCGCGGGACACGATCAGGTTTCCTCCGAGAGTGTTAGGCAACCTTCGGACGCCCCGGCAGCGGACACCGCCTCCGCCGGGACATCAGAGCCGTCCGACACTGAAACGGCCCCTACTGCATCGTCGCTGTCGTCTTTTATTGCCCGCCTCCTGCCCGCCGACTTGCGCGCGCTTTGCGAGGAACGTTTCAGAAACCTCGTAAAAAGCCCGCATCCCCGCCTTCCTCCCTTCACCGTGCCGGAACCGCTTGCCAGGATCAATGCCCGCCTGCCCAGGCTTCCGCCCACGCTGGCGCTCACCTCGGCGCTCAACCTTGCGCCGGAGAGCATGATTCCCCGCGTGCCCCTCGCGCCGCTCACCGACCGGCACCTGCGCCTGTGCGTGCTCGATGCCGGGTTACGGCTCGATTTCACGCTCGGAGCCAATGGCCGCTTTCGTCCCTATCGCGCAAACACGCCGCCGGAAATGACCATCTCCGCCACATTGCGCGATTTCATCGCCCTCGCGCTGGGAGAGGAAGACGCCGACACCCTGTTCTTCGCCCGGAAATTGCTGATGGAAGGCGACACCACCCTCGGCGTGCTGGTCAAAAACACGCTCTCTTCCGCCAGTTGGAGCACCCTTGCGCGCCGTTGATCCTTGCCTCAACAGATAGCCAGAACGGCACGTTCCATGCGTCCGGATGTGGCTTGAATTTTATCGAATGTGTGCTAGGGTATCAGCAGGTATAAACAAGCAAGACCCCAACTCCGGAGAGCATCATGCGCGCACTGGCCATCAAACTGGACGACACGACACAGGGCCGCCTCAAAAGGCTGGGAGAAGCCCGACAGCGCAGCACGCACTGGATGATGCGACAGGCCGTAAACGAATATCTGGAGCGNGANGAAAAGCGTGAAGCCCTGCGTCGGGAAGCATTGGAATCGTGGCAGGAATACCAGCAAACCGGCCTGCANGTCACCATCGAAGAAGTCCGGCAATGGGTTGACAGCCTGGGCNCAGATAACGAACTTGAGCCGCCCCAATGCCATCCGTGAGCGTTCGTTCATCGCCACGNGCTCAGGGCGATATGTTGCGTCTGCACAAATGGTTGTCCGACAAATCTCCGCTGGCGGCAAAAAAAGCTCTGGATCAAATCACAAAATCGTTGGAAATACT
>WRNU01000025.1 GCA_009776435.1 Betaproteobacteria bacterium
GCCACGCCAATGAACGGGCCTTGTTGCAGGTCGCACCCCAGGGCGAGCAGGAAAGCCTGTTGCGCCCTGTTCTGTACGCCACGCGCCATGACCCGGATGCCGAGCGGTGCAGATATCTGGATGATGGCTTCGATGAACGCGGTGTCCTCGTCGTCGCGTCCAACCTGTGCAGTGAGCGAGGCATCGAGCTTGAGCACACCGAAGCGGTAACGATTCAGTTGTGTGATCGGGGTCGGGTCGCGGCCAAGATTGTCGAGCGCCAGCCGGACGCGCATGTCGGACAACGCGCGTAGCGTAGGCGCAATGTCGGCCTCGGGCAGCAAGAGCGCGCGGGCGTCGATGGAGAGTTCCAGACTGCGCGGATCGAGCCGACTCACGGCCAGCGCCGTGCGGATCAGTTTGGGCAGGCCGCCGCCGGGAAGCTGCGCCGCACAGATGTTGATGCTGACGACCGGGGCGTGCCCCAGAACGTGTGGCCAGGTCGTGGCAGCGCGGCAGACGACCGACAGCGCCCAGGCATCGAGTTCCGTTCCGGCGGCATCGACCGGGGTTTCCCCTTCCCGCGTTCCGGCGGTATGTGCCGTGACAACGGCAGCCGTCGCGGCAGAGAAATGATCGAATATCCTTGAGTCCTGTCCGGGCGGTTGCCAGCGCAGCAAGGCTTCGCCCGCATGAAGCCTGCCGCTACGGACATCGACCTGGGGCTGAAAATGAAGCGCCAACGGCCAGCCGACGGGCGCGGCCTCGGCAGCCAGTCGCTCGTGTCCAAGGACGATGGCGTGTATGCCGGGACGCAGCCGGGGCGCGGCGATATAGGGAAAGTCATGCACGCGGCCATCGGGCAAAACGAGGCCGAGCATGCCCCGCGCTTCGCCCCGGATCAACACTCTCTCGCGCGCTTCGAGAAACGCATGCCCATCGGCGAACAGATCGGCCAGCGGCTGTCCGGCAAGCTGTCGGTAACTGCGGCCAAGCAGACGGCAGGCGGCGCTGTTGGCGTCGATGACGCACTCGTCGCCGGTAATGAGCAGCCCCTCATCGATGAGTTCGAGCAGCGCGAGGTAAACCCCGACTTCCGCGCCTTCCGACAAGTCCGGAATGAACAACTCTTCGCCGTGGTTGTTCCGCGATGGAGGGGCGGATTTCATCGGGGGCTGCATGCCAGGGTGTCCAGTCGTATCGTCGTTTCGGCGCGCAAGGAACGTCACTGAGAAGTTTTTGGAGCACATGTTCAAACACCGTGCGCCAGCATACCCGCCGGAAAGGGACTGGATCGACCGAATAGCAGGGCAAGACGGCGGCTATTCGTGTTTTGTTTCCGCTCTCATTTCCTGCCCAGTCCGCCAAGCAATGCCGCCAGCGGGCGTTGCGGCCTGACGGGCGGAGACGATGCGGCGCGCACAGGCTGTTTTTCTTCCTGGGGAACAAGGCTGGCCGAGGGTTCGTAGGGCTTGGAGAAATCGAACCCGTCGGTGGCGATCATCGGAGAGGAAGGCACGACCTGCGAGGGGCGTTCTCGTTTTGCGCTTCCGCTGCCGCCGCCTTCGCGCTCGACGCGAGCATTTGCACCACGACGCACGCGATCGCGGGCGCCTGCGCCCAACCCGGAGGGTTCGGCTTCCGGATCGAAGCCGGGCACGGATTCACGCGGAATTTCAAACTTGATGAGCTTCTGGATTTCTGCGAGCCAATGCCTTTCTTCCGGGCTGACCAGCGAGACCGCGCGACCCTTGTGGCCAGCGCGGCCCGTGCGCCCGATGCGGTGGACGTAATCTTCGGCGGTGTGCGGCAACTCGAAATTGATGACGCAGGGCAACTCGTCGATGTCCAGCCCCCTTGCGGCAACGTCGGTGGCAACCAGTACGCGCAGGCGGCCTGCCTTGAACGCATCCAGGGTTTCCGTGCGTTGTTGCTGACTCTTGTCCCCGTGGATGGCATCCGCCGAAATCCCGTTGCGGATCAAAAAGTGGGCGAGCCGTCCGCAACCGATCTTGGTGTCGACGAACACCAATACCTGCATGTCCGGCTGGTGACGCAGCAAGTGGGCCAGCAGATTGCGTTTCATGCCCGCGCTCACCGGATGCACCACATGGGTGATGGTCTCCGAGACCGTGTTGCGGCGGGCAACCTCGATCATTTTCGGGTTTTTCAGCATCCGGTCGGCGAGTTTGCGGATTTCTTCCGAAAAAGTGGCGGAAAAAAGCAGGCTTTGTCGGTTTGTCGGCAGCATTTCCAGGATGCGGCGAATGTCCGGAATGAAACCCATGTCGAGCATGCGATCGGCTTCATCCAGCACCAGCACTTCAACCTGGGAGAAATGGATCGTCTTTTGCTGCACATGATCGAGCAGCCGCCCCGGCGTGGCGATCACGATCTCCACGCCACGACGCAATTCCTGCATTTGCGCGTTCATGTCGACACCGCCGTAAATGCAGGTGGCGCGCAGACTTATATGACGCCCATAGCCCGTGACCGACTCGAATACCTGCATCGCCAGTTCGCGGGTCGGGGCGAGGATCAGCGCGCGCACAGGATGCCGCGCAGGCGAGGCGCTGGTATTGGCGTGACGCGCGAGGCGTTGTAACAGCGGCAGGGTGAATCCCGCCGTCTTACCCGTGCCCGTCTGCGCGCCTCCCATGACATCCAGCCCGCCGAGGATGACGGGAATGGCTTGCTGCTGGATTGGGGTGGGTTCGGTGTAACCCGCGTCGGCTACGGCCTGGAGGAGTTCTGGAATAAGGCCGAGTTCGGCAAAGTTCATGGGTATCGTTGTTCAGGTCAGGAACCCGTACTGAATATCAGGCATCAATGATGGGGTTCGGATGAAAAAGAGAAATTATACACATCCACGCAAGCCTCGAGCCTCCTGCGCGCACGGATCGCCGGAAGCCCTCTGACAGGCGTCACTCAATGCGCGGCTACCTGCGATTGCGGGGTATCGAGGTTGGTTTGCGTTTCAGGGTGTTCAGCCTGCGTTTCAGTGCGTTCAGCTTGCGTTTCGGGTTGCGGCACCACCGATGGCACTTCCTTGAGGTTGCGCTCCATCATGTACTCGTTCATCGACCTCCAGCCCGAAAAAATTTCTGATTTCCGCGCACTGGGATTGAGTGCGTAGCAGTCCTCGATGGATCGCCCCGTCTGTCGGCATCCGCTGCCGATCGCCTCCGCATCGGCAGTTTCCCTGGCCGGATTGGGCATTTCAAGCATGTCGGCGAACCTGTCGCAGGCAGACAGGAGCGGCAACACGGCAACGAGAACGAAACAGATACTCTTACGCATATTCGGCCCAAAAGAAAACCCTTCTCCATTTACGGCATCCACAAGCCAGAACTTGAATCCGGACCGAGCGCAATCCCTGTCATTTTTGGCATGGTCAGTGAGACAAGCGTTACATGGAGCCGAAGGCTTCCCACAACAACAAGCCTCCCTCTTGAGGGAGGTGGCGCGCCGAAGGCGTGACGGAGGGAGTAAGCCCCTTTCATTTTTGGCAAGACAAAAAATACTGTATTTACAACATAATTATATCTTTGATTTTATTGATAAAACAACTGCGTAGAGCGTCTAACGCAACAAAAGTAACATTCATAGTGAGTTTTCTTTGGATGTTTTCAGTTTCAGCGCCTATAATTGTTTCCCGTATTTTTGTTATGACTATCCAGGGGACATTCATGAACACACGCATTCGTAGTATTGGCCGTCGTAGCCTTGTCTGCGCCATCGGTGCCGTCATGCTGGTCACGCTGGCGTTGCCGCTCGCTGCCGCGCCAGCAAAAAAGGCTGCCAGGAAGGCTCCTGCTCCGGCGGCCAAGGTCGAGCAGCCTGCCGGCCCCCTGCAAATCGAACTTTTCCAGCAACTCCCGCCGTCACGGGCCAAGGCTCTGCAAGAGTTGGTCGAACGTTTCAACGCCCAAAGCGGGGCTTCCCAGGTGACGCTCGTCGAAAGCGACTGGCGGGCAGCCAAGCCGCCGCGCATGATGATTCTCGGTGGCGCGGAAGAAGAAGCGTTCACCTCGGGCAAACCGCGATATAAGCCGCTGTTCGCGCTCATGAAAGAAGCGGGTGTCTCGATGCCGGCCGTCAAGCCTGCGGCGATGATGACGCGCAAGCCTGTCAACGCGAACGGGCAATTGCTGGCTCTGCCGGTCGGCTTGAGTACGCCGGTGCTCTATTTCAACCGCGCCGCCTTCAAGCGCGCCGGACTCAACACGTCAACCCCGCCCGTTGCGACCTGGACTGAACTGCAAGTTACCCTTAAAAAACTGGCCGAAAGCGGTTCCAGATGTTCGCTCACGATTGTCGAACCCGCACAGGTGCTGATCGAAAACGTCTCGGCCTGGGATAATGTTCCCGTGACCAAGGGCGGGCGGCCCAGCTTCAATGAGCTGTTCCATGTCAAGTATGTATCTCTCATGGCAAGCTGGCATCGTGCCGGTCTGCTGAAATTCTTCAAGGATCGCGCCGAAAGCGAAGAGCGTTTCGCCAAGGGCGAATGTTCGGTGCTCATCGGCCCGTCCGACAGTTGGGCCGATTTCCGTCGGCAAGACGGGCTCGATGTTGGCGTTACCCGCCTGCCCTACGTGGAGGATGCCCCCGGCGCGCCGCAAAACACTCTGGCCAGCGGCGCATCGCTCTGGGTTGCGGCTGGCGGCAAGTCCGCCGAAAACAAGGTCGTGGCAAGCTTCATCAATTTCTGGCTGCAACCCGAAAACCAGATCATCTGGCAGCGTGATACCGGCTACCTGCCTCTGAGCAGGGCTGGAATTTTTGCCTCGGAAACCACGCTTCTCGGTGACAGCCTGGAAAATATCAAGGTCGCCATCGGGCAACTGACCAACAGACCGGTCACATCCCTTTCCTCGATTCAACCCGCGATCGAACGCGAATCTGCGCGCCGCATCATCGAGGAAGAACTTGCCGAAGTGTGGGCCGACCGCAAGAGCGCCAAAGCGGCGCTCGATAACGCCGTCATGCGTCTGGCCCCAAGCAAGCCGGCAGGCGCGCCAAGCAAGAAGAAGTAACGCTCAGGCACGGGGCGCGACGGTTTCATCCGCGCCCGCGCCGAACTTGAAGCGCATCAAACGGCCTGGAGGCATCTGCCCTCAGGCCGTTTCAAGTCTCTGGATATCCGGGTTGGGTGGCGTTTCGGTTCCGCGTAGTCCGCCTGTAATTACGCCGAATTCACTCCGACGTGGCTCGAATTCAGGCCGTCGATAGCATACGATATTCTATATAAATATCGGCTCCGGCTCCAGTTGTACGCCGAAGCGTTCGAGCACGTCGTTCTGGATGTTCGCGGCCAGGCGCAGTATGTCCGCCCCCGTTGCGCCGCCGTGGTTGACGAGGATGAGCGCGTGTCGGGCGTAGCAACCTGCGGGGCCGAGACGACGGTCTTTCCAGCCGCATTGTTCGATCAGCCATCCGGCGGCGAGTTTCTCCCGCCCGTCGGGTTGTGGGTGATGGGGCAGGGAGGGGTGAGCGGCAAGCAGGGCCGCGCATCGTTCGGCTTCGATAACGGGATTCTTGAAGAAGCTGCCCGCGTTGCCGAGTTCGGCAGGGTCGGGCAGCTTGCGTCGCCGTAGCGCGATGACGGCGTCCGATACCTGAAGAGGGGTAAGAGGAGATGAGTCGCCGAGGCCGCGCTCCGCAAGCTCACGCGCCAGTTCATCGTAGCGGGTGAGGGGCTGCCAACGGCGCGGCAGGCGAAAGCGCACTGCTGTGATGAGCCAGCGCCCCGGTTGGCGTTTGAAAACGCTGTCGCGGTAATCGAATTGGCAGGCGTCGCGCTCGAACCGTTCGAGTTCGCCCTTCGTGAGATCGAGCGCGTCGAGCGAGTCGATCCGTTCGGCTACTTCCAGGCCGTAAGCGCCGATGTTCTGGACGGGCGCCGCGCCCACGGTTCCGGGGATGAGGGAGAGGTTTTCGAGTCCCGGCCAGCCGCAATCGAGCGTCCAGCGAACGAAATCGTGCCAGACCTCGCCCGCGCCCGCTTCGATGAGAATGGACGTTTCAGTCTCGTCGAGCCTGCGTCGGCCGGGGATGTCGACCTTGAGGACGGTGTCGATCGGCTCGCCACGCAGGACGATGTTGCTGCCGCCGCCCAGGATCAGACCGGGATCGCCTTTGGGATCGAGGAAAGCGCGCGCGCGTCGCGCTTCTTCACTCGAACGCACGCGCAGCAGACGCCTCGCCCGCGCGGGGAGACCGAAGGTGTTCAGCGCCGTCAGGTCGGCGTCAGTCTGCACGCAGGGCATCGACGGCTTGCCGGATGTCGGCCTCGCTCGCGCCGGGGGCAAGCTCGCTCCATTGTGCGTAATCTTCGCCGTTCTTGATGCCCGCCACGGCCTGTCCGGCATCACGGGCGGACGCAAAGCCCCGGCTTTGCAGGAGTACGAGACCATCGCCGCCAGCGAGTTTGAAGTAGAAGAGTCCGTCCGCTTCACGGTATTGCTTGAATTGGGGTTTGGCTTGCGCCTTGGTCCTGGTCCGTGAGTCCGTGGGAATCGCGGGGAGGCGGTCGAGCGAACGCAACCCGGCGGCCTCGCGTAGACGGGCGATGAAGGGGGTTGCGTATTTGGCGCGTAGCGCCGCCGCGCCGCTCTTCAGAACCTGTTCGATACGGGCTGGCTCATTGATCAATTCTTCGTAACGCGCGCGCATCGGCGCGATGACCGATTCCAGCTTACCGTAGAGGGCTTCCTTGGCTTCTCCCCAGGCGATGCCCTCGGCAAAGCGCCCGCGCATCGCCTCGGTCTCAGTGGGCGTGGCAAACGCCTGGAAGAGTTGGAACAGCGCGGAGCCTTCGGTCTCTTTCGGCTCGCCAGGCGTTTTCGAGTCGGTGATGATACCGAACACCAGTTTCTTCAACGCATCCGGGGTTGCGAACAGCGGAATGATGTTGTCGTAACTCTTGCTCATCTTCCGCCCGTCCAGCCCCGGCAGGGTGGCGACGGTCTCGTCGACCGCCGCTTCGGGCAGCACGAAATGCTCGCCGCCGTAGCGATGGTTGAAACTCGCGGCGATGTTGCGCGCCATTTCCAGGTGTTGCACCTGATCGCGCCCCACGGGAACCTTGTGCGCGTTGAACATGAGAATGTCGGCGGCCATCAGCACCGGGTACATGAACAGTCCCATCGTCACCCCGGCATCGGGGTCTTCCGACTCGGCGATGTTCTTGTCGACGGTAGCCTTGTAGGCGTGCGCGCGGTTGAGCAGACCCTTGCCGGTCACGCAGGCAAGCAGCCAGGCGAGTTCGGTGATCTCTGGGATGTCGGATTGGCGGTAGAACCACACGCGCTCGGGGCGCAACCCGGCAGCCAGCCAGGTGGCGGCGATTTCCAGTGTGGAGTGTTGCACCCGCTCCGGGTTGTCGGTCTTGACGAGCGCATGGTAGTCGGAGAGGAAATAAAAGCTCTCGACACCGGGGCGCTGGCTGGCTTCCACCGCCGGGCGGATCGCTCCCGCGTAGTTGCCGAGGTGTGGCGTGCCCGAGGGCGTGATGCCGGTGAGTATGCGTTGTGTGGTCATGTGTGTTGCAGCGCAGTAGTTTACGCCCGGAATGGTTGGGTAAATAGGACACGGAAGAGGCTTTATGCCTCTGCAAAAAGGGAAAGTTTAATACCTGATGCCGTTTTTAATGAAATAAAAGTGGAAAGCCCGACGCCAAACATGTGAAAATTCGGCGCATGGAACACAATCTCAATCTGATTACGACGATTACCGCCGGCTTCGGTATTGCTCTGGTACTGGGTTTTATTGCGGAACGTTTGCGCATTCCCGCGCTGGTGGGTTATTTGTTTGCCGGCATGCTCATCGGGCCGGCAACGCCGGGCTTCGTGGCCGATGGTGGCATTGCCAACCAACTCGCGGAACTCGGCGTGATTTTTTTGATGTTCGGGGTGGGGCTGCATTTTTCGCTCGGCGATCTGATGTCGGTCAGGCGCATCGCCGTGCCGGGCGCAGTGGCCCAGATGGGATTGGCAACCATTCTGGGTATGCTGTTCGCGGAAATCTGGGGATTGGATCGTGGACACGCCTTCGTGTTCGGATTGTCCCTGTCCTGCGCCAGCACGGTGGTGCTGCTCAAGGCGCTGGAGACGCGGGGCGAACTGGAAACCATGAACGGGCGCATCGCGGTGGGCTGGCTGATCGTGGAAGACCTGGCCACGGTGCTGGCGCTGGTGTTGCTGCCGCCCTTCGCAGCCATCTATCTCAGCAAGGGAGACGGGGTTGACGAAGTGCAGATCTCGGTCTTGATGGAGGTCGGGAAGACCCTGATGTTCGTGGCGGCTTTCATCTTCCTGATGCTGGCGGCAGGCCGGCGGGTTCTTCCCTGGTTCCTGAAGCAGGTGGCGCGCACCAACTCGCGTGAACTCTTCACCCTGGCGGTCATCGCCATTGCCGTGGGCATCGCCTTCTGCGCGGAGATGCTGTTCAAATCCTTTGCCCTCGGCGCGTTCTTCGCGGGCATGGTGATGCGGGAATCGGATCTCAGTCACCGCGCGGCAGAGGAGTCCCTGCCTTTCCGGGACGCGTTCTCCGTGTTGTTTTTCGTTTCGGTCGGAATGCTGTTCGAGCCGTCGATCCTGGTGAATGCGCCGCTCAAGACGCTTGCGGTGGTCGCGATCATCATGCTGGGCAAGACGCTGATTGCCGCCGCTTTGGTGCTGGCATTCCGCTACCCGCTGAACACGGCCCTGACGGTCTCCGCCAGCCTGGCGCAGATAGGCGAGTTCTCTTTCCTCCTTGCGTGGTTGGCTGTCAAACTGGGGCTGATGCACGAGGAATACCAGAGTCTGGTTCTGGCCGGGGCACTGATTTCCATCGCCCTCAATCCGTTGATGTTCATGGCGATCAATCCGGTGAAACGCTGGATGCTGTCCCGGTTTGAATATGTACGCCAACTCGAACGGCGCGAGGAGCCATACGCGCAGTTGCCGATGACGACCGACCGCAAGTACCTGGAAGGTCAGGTGGTGCTGGTGGGCTATGGCCGGGTGGGGCAGCGCATTGCCCAGGCGCTCTCGGAACGCAACATTCCCTACGTGGTGGCGGAACAAAACCGCGAGTGCGTGGAAGACCTGCGTGAGCAGGGAAAAGCCGCCGTGTATGGCGACGCGACCGATCCCGCCGTGCTGATCCAGGCCCACATCGCCAACGCCGCCATCCTGGTGGTGGCCACGCCTTTGCCGCAGGATATATACATGATGGCTGAAACCGCGCGCACGCTGAACCCGAACATCGAAATCGTGGTACGCACCAGCAGCGACAAAGAACCCCATATGCTGCGCAACGAGGGTATCGGCGTCGTCTTTCATGAAGTGGAAGAGCTTGCCAAGAGCATGAGTAACCATGTGGTCGAGCGTTTCCGGCCCGTGGATCATGACAGGCATCACCCTGCATGAACGCCTCTTCCGACCTTGCCCTCGATCTCGCTGCGCTTACAGCAAAGCTGGGGGCGCTCTCGACGGCTTTCGATATCCGCTGGGTGGAGGAGTGCGCATCGACCAATTCCGCCTTGCTGGACGCGCCTCTTGGAAACGATGGGCGCTCGCATGTGCTCGTGGCTGCGCACCAGAGTGCCGGACGCGGGCGGCGCGGGCGGCAATGGCTGTCCTGGCCGGGGGCGAGTCTGACGTTTTCAGTGTTGTGGCACTTCGCCCCGGACGCGCCTGCGCCTGCCGGATTATCTCTGGCAGTGGGACTGGTTCTGGCGCGCGCGCTCGAAAAACTTGGGATTTCCGCCGTGAGGCTCAAGTGGCCAAACGATGTTCTCGTGCACGGCAGGAAACTCGCCGGGGTACTGGTGGAAGTATTGCCGGAACGCGAACGCGCAATCACGGTGGTCATCGGTATCGGCCTGAACCTGCGTCTGCCCGCAGATGCCATGATTCCCGAAAGCGACGGCGTGACCGATCTGTTTCGTGAACTGGGGGAGCCGCCCACGCGCGAGACGCTGCTCGCCGCCATCCTGTCCGAGCTTCATCCGATGCTCACGACCTACGCCAGTACCGGCTTCGGACTGCTGAGAAATGCCTGGCAGCAACGCAACGCCTTCGCCGGTTTGCCGGTACGGGTGAGCGGCGAAGGGCTGGACGTGGTCGGGTTTTGCCAGGGCGTGGACGAAGAAGGCGTCCTGCTCGTGCGCGGCGACGAAGGGTTGTGTCGCGTGTACGCGGGCGACGTTTCACTGCGGTCCATGCCATGATACTACTCATTGATGCCGGCAACAGCCGTGTCAAATGGCGTCTGGTGGGCGAGAACGTCCACACTTCAGGCGCATGCACGCACGATGCGCCCCATGATCTGGCAGTCTGCATCGAGACGCCGGGTATCTCGCGGGTTCTGGGATGCAACGTGGCGGGTCCCATCAAGGGTGAAGCCCTGGCGGCAATCGTCGGCAGACGAGGGCTCACCCTGGAGTGGGTCACTTCCGGCGCGCAACGTTGCGACGTTCTCAACATGTACACACATCCCGCGCGGCTCGGCGCGGATCGCTGGGCGGCCCTGATCGGCGCGCGCGGCTATCATCGTTCGCAGAACGTTCTGGTCGTGATGGCCGGAACGGCGACCACGCTGGACATCCTGAATGCCGATGGCCGTTTCACGGGCGGTCATATCCTGCCCGGAGTCGAACTGATGCGACAGGCGCTCAGTCACAGCACCGCGCAGTTATCGCCGACGGGAGGGCGCTACCGCAGCCAGCCGCGCGATACGGCCGACGCCATCGTTTCAGGCTGCCTCGACGCGCAGGCGGGCGCAATCGAACGCATTTTCCGCCGCATGGATGCTCCCGGCCCCGTTTGTCTGCTGAGTGGCGGCGCGGCAGATGAAATCGAGCCATTACTTGAAATTCCTTTCCAGAGAATCGACAACCTCGTTCTTGACGGCCTGCACCGGATTGCGCGTGCGGCCTGACATGCCATGACCACGACACGTTTCCTGTTCATTCTTTTTTTACTGCTCAACGTCCTGTTTTTTGCCGTCTTGCGCGGCTGCTTCGGTCTTGGTTCGCTGGAGGAGCAAAGCGGAGTCTCCATCGAGTTGAACCCTGAGCGAGTCAAGATCCTCGGCCCGGTATCTACGCCCGAGAACGCGCAGGCCAATACCCCGGCTTCACCGGATCAAGAGCCGGAAAAGCCCGTTTGTCTGGCATGGGGCGGCCTGAGCACTGCCCAGAACAACCGGCTGATCTCGCTGTTTTCCGCTGCGGGCATCCAGGCGGCCACGCGGGAAGTCCAGGTTCCGTCATCATGGAGAGTGCGCGTTCCGCCCCTGCCGACTCGGGAAGCCGCCGAAATTCTGACGGATAACATTGTCGAGTCGGGCGTGGACAGGAGCAGCATCCAGATCGAGGATGCTGGAAATGACAAGTTTGTGATCGTGATCGGCGATTCGTTCAGGAGTCGGCAAAGCGCCGAGCGTTATTTTGAAACGATAAAATCCAAGGGCGTCAATGCCAGCATCGAGACCCGCAATACCGCCGAGCGACGGGTGGAGGCCACTGTCGACAAGAAAAAGGCCGAAGAATTGTTGAGCGGGCAACCTTTTGCCAGACGTTACAAGCCGTGCTCGCCATGAGCGGTCCCATCCTGAACACGGGTCTCGCGCAATCTCCGCCATTTATGGCGGAGTCAAGCGAGACAGAGCGTAACAGGGAGCCGAAGGCTCCCCAAGACCGTATCGAGGAATCCCCTGCCTTCAGGCAGGGGGGACTCAAAATCGGTCTGACCGGCGGTCTGGGGAGCGGCAAAAGCACGGTGGCGGCGCGCTTCGCCAGTCATGGCATCGACATTGTCGATACCGACGCCATCGCCCGCGAACTGGCAGCGCCCGGCGGCGCGGCGATTCCTGCGCTACGCGCCGTTTTCGGCGAGTCGGCGATTGCTGCCGACGGCGGGTTGGATCGCGCCCGCATGCGTGCGCTGGCTTTCGCCGACCGGGATGCGCGCGCGCGCCTCGAAGGCATCCTGCATCCGCTGATTGGGGCCGAGAGCCTGCGTCGTTCCTCTGCGGCCCGCAGCCCTTACGTCATCATTGATGTTCCGTTGCTGGTCGAAACGGGCCACTGGCGCAAACGTTGTGACCGCGTATGCGTGGTCGATTGCCCGCTTGAACTGCAAATTTCCAGAGTTGTCGGACGTGACGGGCATTCGCGCAACGAGATCGAAGCCATACTCGCTGCTCAGGCCAGCCGGGAAGCGAGACTGGCCGTTGCCGACGACGTGATCGACAACAGCGGCACACTGGATGATCTCCTGACGCGGGTCGATGCCTTGCACGCCCGTTACCTCGCCCTCGCCGCCGTCATACCGAGCGCAAGCCGGGCAACCTGAACGGAGGTCGAACGCGGTTCTCGTAATCGAGTGGCGTTGGTGACTTAATTCGCCCTTGCGAATGGCGTGTTATCATCCACATGTTAAGCTGTTCAACCTGTTTATGGCCTTTGGTCAGCATTGTCTCCAATATTCGATTCTTTCTCCGGAACGCGCGTGATTACCTACGAATATCCCTTCAGCGAGCGCATACGCACCTTCCTGCGCCTGGAAGATCTCCTCCAGAGAAGCGTCCATTTCCGCAGCAGCGACGAACCGATGCACCACCACATCGCCATTCTCGCCATGTTTGAAACCATCGAGGTTGCCGGACGCGCCGACCTCAAGATCGACCTCGTCCAGGAGCTTGAACGACAGCGTCAGATATTGCTGTCGTTCCGCGATAACCCGGACATTTCCGAGGAGGCACTCCGCGACGCCCTCAAGGAAATCGAACAGACCTCATCGAACCTGCTGGCGATGACGGGCCGCTTCGGCCAACATCTGCGCGAAAACGAATGGCTGACGAGCATTCGTAACCGTGCTTCCATCCCAGGCGGCGCATGCGAATTCGATCTGCCTTCCTACCATTATTGGCTCAACCGCGACGCCCAGAGTCGTCACCGCGACCTCGATGCCTGGATCAAGCCGATGAAGCCCATCGAAGAGGCGCTGGCCATCGTGCTTCGGCTGCTGCGTTCGAGCGGGCGGATGGAATCGCAGGTTGCGCGCGGAGGAACGTTTCAGATGCCGATGGGGGGCAGCACTGCGCAGATGATTCGCATCGGCATCGCGCCCACCGAAGCGGCCGTACCCGAAATCAGCGCGAACAAGTACGCGCTCAACATCCGTTTCATGCTGCCCGAAACCCAGGTTCGGCCTCGTCCGCTCGAACGCGATCTGCCGTTTGAGCTTACGTTCTGCGGCCTGTGAGCGAGTCCGGTTCCGAAAAACGCCTCGTGCGCTGCCCCCGGTGCGGCAAGGAGTCCGAATGGAGCGGAGAGAATCCGCATCGTCCCTTCTGCTCGGCGCGCTGCAAGCAGATCGACTTGGGGGCTTGGGCATCCGAAGAGTACCGGGTACCCTGCTCGCCGCAGGATGGAGAGTCCGAGGCATCGAACGGGGTTTTATCCGGTTAGTTTTGATTCCCCGCGCCGCCCCACGCGCCCCGAATCGCCGCGATACCGTGCGCGCCGGACAGGCGGGCGGTTTCCATATCCTCCACCGCCAGCCCGCCCAATGCGAACACCGGCAGCGGCAATCCCGAGGCCAGCGCCGCGAAGCCTTCCCACCCCAGGGTTTTGTTGCCGGGGTGGGTTGCCGTAGGCTTCACTGCGCCCAGAAGCGCGTAGTCGAGTCCCAGCGCGGCAGCGTGTTCGAGTTCGGCGCGGGTGTGGCAGGAAGCCCCTGTCCACGCAAAATCCGGGCGCGAATGGCTTGCCAGCAATCGCGCCGTCGTCAGGTGAATGCCATCGGCCCCGGCTTCTCCCGCCAGTTCCGGTTCGCCATTGACGACGGTCAGCGCGCCTGCCATGCGTGCGCGGCGAACGGCTTCTTTCACAAATGCCCGTTGCGCGGGCAGAGGCAAAGCGTTTTCCCGAATCAGGATGAAACGCAGTCCTGCTTGCAAGGCATGGTCGAGGGCAGTGAGTTGAGGGGCGACACCGATCTCGGCGGCATGAGTGATCCCTATCCGGCGCGGCAAGGCAAGCGCCTTGAGAATGGGGCCGTTGGCGGGCAACATCGGGGCGGGGGCATCCAGGCCGNCGGGCATGACCCAGGCCAGGGCATCATGNATGNGGGCATGGACTTCGCCCTGCCATTGCGCGACTTCAAAAAAGTGCAGCCTGACGCGGGCGTGTTCGTAATCATGCGTGCGCACGAGCCACGGATAAAGTCGCTCGACCCGCAGGCCCAATTCTTCGCCGAGTTCGCGGCATAGCGCCCCGGCAGGCGATTCCCCCGGCTCGACCTTGCCGCCGGGAAACTCCCAGTAACCCGGATAAAAACTCCCTTGCGGGCGGCGTCCGAGAAGAAAACAACCGTCGTCACGGACAATGACCCCGGCAGCGACGTCGACGGTTTCCGGGTTCAAGCGAGTGTTCAACCCACACGGCCCGCGAAATCGCGCGCAAATTGCCAGGCCACCCGCCCAGTGCGTGACCCGCGCGCGAGCGCCCATTGCAATGCCTCCTGATGCGCTTCCTGAATATGCGCCTCCGGCACGCCGAAGACCTTCAGCCAGTGGGCGGCGATCTCAAGGTATTCGTCCTGCCCGAACGGGTAGAAAGACAGCCACAGCCCGAAACGCTCCGAGAGCGAAATTTTTTCCTCCATGGCCTCGCCGGGGTGGATTTCGCCGTCGGCATGGCGCGTCGGCCTGTTTTCGTCGTGGTATTCCGGCATTAGGTGGCGACGGTTGGACGTGGCGTAGATCAGCACATTGTCGGCCAGTCCGGAAACCGAGCCATCCAGCGCGCTCTTGAGCGCCTTATAGGCAATCTCGCCTTCCTCGAAGGAAAGATCGTCGCAAAAGACGATGAACCGTTCGGGCCGAGCGGCCACCAGTTCCATGATTTCCGGCAGGTCGGCAAGATCGGCCTTGTCGACTTCGATCATCCGCAGCCCCTTGTCGGCGTATTCGTCGAGTAGCGCCTTGATGAGCGAGGATTTGCCCGAACCGCGCGCGCCGGTCAGCAAAACGTTATTGGCGTGACGACTGGCGAGAAACTGTCTCGTGTTGCGTTCGATACGTTCTTTTTGCTCGTCAATGTTTCGCAAATCCCGCAGGCGGATGATGGAAGGCATGACGACCGGCTGCAGGAACGCGCGACCGTGACGGCGACGCCACAGGAAGGCGTGGGCCGCATTCCAGTCGGGAGGAGAGGCCGGGCCGGGCAATATCGCTTCCAGCCGAGCCAATACCTGTTCGGCGCGCACGAGCAGGGTTTCAAATTCTTTCTCGCTCATTGCCCGTCTCCTCGATCCGCAGTTTCATCGTTTTTTCCCGCTCAACCCGCTCTCCAAACCACTTTCTTTCCCATGAAACGGCAGAAGAAGTCTGTGAGCGGTGGAACAATACTCCTCTCTCCCGCGAAACGGGAGAGAGGCGGAGAAAAAGGCAATGTCCGGATTTTGGGCATCTGTCGGTATGCCGGTATAATGGGCAACGAATCCATCCGTTTGGTTTACCTCTTTGCGCCATGAATCTGCTTTCCCGTCATCGACTTGTCTTCCTCGCATCTGTTGTTGCCGCCGCTGTTTCAGCCGGATGCGGGCAATTGCCACCGAAAAAGGATTTTCCGAAAACCGATCGCAGCATGCCAGCCCCCGTTTCCCCACACCCGAGCATCTGCGCGGATTGCGCAAAGCCTGCGCCCCCGAGTCCCCATATTCTTTCTACCGGACGCGAAGCGCACTGGGACGAGTTGCCTGGTTGGGCCAGTGATGATCTGGGCGCGGCCTGGCCGGCGTTCCGCGAATCCTGCCGCGTCATCGGTCGCAAGCCCGCCTGGGCAGCGGTATGCGCCGCCGCCGATGCTCTGCCCTACACGTTGTCGGACGGGGAAGCGCGTCAGTTTTTTGAACGGCACTTCATCCCCCGGCAGGTTGCAGCGAGCGACAGGAGTGTGCAGGGGCTTGTCACCGGCTATTACGAGCCGCTGATTTACGGCAGCCGGACGCGGCAGCCCGATACGCCGTGGCCGATCCTGGCAAAGCCCGATGACATGCTCACCGCCGACTCGGCGAAGACTTACCCGGAGCTTAGGTCAATGAACCTGCGTGGGCGGTTGGTCGGCAGAAAGGTCGTACCCTACTGGACGCGCGCGGAACTGGAAAAACGCAGCGCCGAGGGGGCGCTCCCGGCCCGAGTCCTGTTGTGGGCTGCCGACCGGATAGATCTGTTCTTCCTCCAGGTGCAGGGTTCCGGGCAGGTCGAACTGCCCGACGGCAGCCGGGTGCGCGTCGGTTTTGCCGAGCACAACGGTCACACTTACCGCTCCATCGGGCGCTGGCTCATCGACCGTGGAGAACTCGACGCCCATCAAGCCTCGATGGAAGGCATCCGTCAATGGGCGCAGCGCAACCCGCATCGCCTCGACGAGTTGCTCAACAGCAACCCGCGTTACGTCTTTTTCCGTGAACTGCCCGCAGGGGAGGGAGGCCCGATCGGGGCGCTGGGCGTGCCGCTCCATGCCGAGCGCAGCATCGCCGTCGATCCCGCCCATGTTCCGCTTGGCGCGCCGGTGTTTCTCTCCACCACCTGGCCGCTGTCGGACAGACCGCTCAATCGTCTGGTCATGGCGCAGGACACCGGCGGCGCGATCAAGGGCGCGGTGCGGGCCGATTTTTTCTGGGGCTTCGGTGACGAGGCGGGCGAGCAGGCTGGAAAGATGCGCCAGCAGGGAAAGATGTGGGTCTTGTGGCCCAGGGGGTCGTAAGGCGAAGTGCCATTGTCTTAAGTGCGTACAAGACAATGGCGTATGCAGGAATGCAAAACTGTGAGAGAATCCACGCGGGGCGGAAACGAAAACGCCCCGCTAGGACGGGGCGTTTTCGCCAACCAGCCGCCTCAAAGGAGGTGATTGCAGGTGAAACTACCGTCTGATGGTGGTTTCTGGCGATGCCTGATTAGGGCAGTACTCATTATAGGACTGTTACTCTGGTCTAGCAAGGCTCATTGACCGCCTTCACGTAGTACCCCGTTCCCTGCTTCCAGTGGGGGACGGGCTTTTCAGCGAATGTACCAGAGTTGCGTTCGACCCGTGTTCAAGTATGGCGGTGAATCGGTAAAAACCCGATAAAGCGTTGCTCAAGCCGCATCCACGAGGCTGCATCTCTGTCGTTGAAAGGCAATCCAGCTACGGCGAATAATATCTTCCTGCCATGCCATGCACAGGGCGCGGTAGCAGGAAAAATTCATGGATATTCCTGTGATTTTGTCGACTTTTGCCGCGTCGGCAGGCAGGGCATCCCTATGTTTTTCGATAAAAAGGCGACCGTAGCGCGCGTGTTTTTCATCGTAACTGCCCATCGAGGCGTGGATGACCGGAATATCGCAACAGACTCCGAGTTTCTTGTTGGCGCGCCACGCGGAAAAGCTGAAATCGAGATCGTAGAGATGAAACCCGTCGAAAGTGGCTTCGTCGAAACCGATTTCTTCCGCCACCTCCCGACGGGCCATGATGCACAGACCGTCGATGCCCTGGATGCTGTCTACCACGGGCCAGGGTTCGGGGTTCCAGGCGTTCAGGTAGAGAACCCCCTTGTGGATATGCGCGATCACGCCGGATAACCAGGGAAAACCCGCATGCCACCAGTTTTTCGCAATGACGCGGCGCGCGCCCGCGAAGCCCAAAATGTCGAAATCCTGTAGTCGATGTGCGATTTTCTGGCCGAAATCCGGGTCGAGAATCAGGATGTCGTCGTGGGAGAAAATCACGATGTCGCCGCGCGCACGCCGCAAGGCGCGATTGTAGCCCTCGGCAAGGGAGCGAGCATCGTGAATGCCAATGATCTCGCGCGGAAAGTCGGCAAGAAGCCGTTCATAACATCCGCTGACATGGGCGAATTTCAGGGCGTCGATGCTGCAAATGACGACGGAGAAAAAGGGTTTACCGGGGGGACTCATAAAATTTCCCCTTTATAACGACGGGCAATGGACAATGTGGCGCGGCGAAAAACATCCTCCGTCCATAGCCCGATCAGGGTTTCATGGTCATTGACGAAACACTGTGTGCCAAGTGCCGACTGGCGGCCGAAGGGCAACATTTCGCGTTGATGTTCGTATTTTCTGAAAAATCTTTCAGAATATTTTTCGTATGTGTCGGAGATGAAAATGCTCTTGTTGCCATGGACGCTTGCGGAAGCGTGGATGTAGGGAATGTCACAGCAAACCCCGATTCTGTAACCGGCAAGATGGGCCGCAAAACTGAAATCGCAATCGTACAGATGCCAGCCGTCGAAGGTGACGGAATCGAATCCGATGGCCGCCGCCGCCTCGTGACGGGCAATCATGCACAGACCGTCCAGTACTTCGATGCTGCCCACGACGGGCCAATCCTGCGCGCCATAAATCATGAGAGAAAGGCGACTGGGATGACGGCGAGACCAGTGGCAGACCGCGCCGTTCAGGTGTTTGTACGCAGCAAACCAGACGGGACTGATCAGGCGCGAGGCTCCGGCAAAGCCGAGCACATCCCACGATTGCATCCGCATGCCGATTTTTTGCGCAAACTGCCCGTCGAGAAATGTCACGTCGTCGTGGGAGAAAATCACGATGTCTCCATGTGCGCGCCGTAGCCCCCGGTTGTAACCCTCGGCCAGCGAACGCGCGTCGTGAATGCCGATGATTTCGTGTGGGACTCCCGCGAGCAGGCGCTCGAAGTGGGTGCCGACCTGGGCGAAATTCCACGGATCGATGCTGCAAACGATGACGGAAAAGAAAGAGGTGTTCATGACTGCCATTGCTCACCGGAATCGGCAGAAGGTTGGGTTTGGCCGTTCCGGAGCAAATCCGTCATGGCTTGCGCGAAACCCAGCGCAAAACCTTTCGCGTCGGTCAGCCCCAGCGCCTTCATGCGCTCGCGCAGGGCCGGGTCGGGAATGACCCGCTGGTTGGGTGGAGCGAGTTGTCGGGCGAGGTCTGCGTAATGTGGCGCGCCAATGGCCATCCATTCTTCCTTGCCAAGCGCCTTCAGCAAGGCGGCGGGACGCCGCGACCAGGGCAGGATGGAACCGGGGACCAGGCATGGCCTGCCCATCCACAGGCAGGTGGGCAAGGCAAGGCCGCCGGGGTTCGTCGGCGGCAACAGCCCCAGGTCGATGGACTGCCAGGTCAGGCAGAATTCTTCCGGTGTGCGGACGCTGGTGAAAACGAGCCGCGCGCAATTGACGCCCGCGTTGGAGAATTGTCCGCTGATGAAGGTTTGCGCGGCCTGTCCCAATTCTTCCAGGTTGATGACGAGCGTCGCGTCAGGGTGCAGACGCAGCGTTTCGGCAAAAAGTTGCCAACCATTGCGGCCAATCCCCTGAGCGGGCGCGAGGCATCCGAGAACCGGCGCTTCGCCTATTTTTCTCGCGGCATCATCGGTCATCGGCAGTTCCGGAAGATCGAACACCTCTCCCATTTCGGGGAGATTCACGGTGGGCAGCATGTGCTCCACGGACAAGCGCGCGCCTGCCAGGGTTCGCACATCGGGNGCAATGGGCGGCATGGGCGCATCGCCCCACAGGAACTTGTGAGGGATGGGCGCAGCCAGAAAAACCGCCAGACGCTCCGACGGGGCATAAACTTCCATATCTATCAGGATGTCCGGAGCAAGCGCGACGAGCTTTTCAACCGCGCTGTCGTCTTCGTCTCCGTAAATGCTCAAGGCCGTGTCGGCGAGCAGGGCGCACATTCGAGCCGTGTCATCCCTGGGTGAAACCGTGTAGCAGGAAATGAAAAGAGTGAAAAAACGCTCCGGCGGCAGATAGCGGAAGAGATGGTAGAGTTGTTCGAGTTGATGAGTTGATGTGAACTCGCCCGCCATGAACGCGATTCTCGTCAGAGGGGCTTCGCTTTTTATGTCATTGTTATTTTCCCGACTGGAATGGATCACCTCTTCCAACCGAGCCTGAACGCGGGAAAGAACTTCGAGAAAATCCTCACCGTTTTCGTCGAAACGTGCCAGACAACGCGCTGCCAGCAGGTCGTCGGGCAATCCATGTGAAAAACGAAGCGTATATTGGGTGAATGAGGACAGATCGCCGCATTCGGCGAGTATTTGCAGCAAAATGCCCTGGAGGGAAGTCTGGGCATTGGATGACAGGCCGATAACGGTTTGCAGGGCTGAAATCGCCTCTTCGCTTTGTCCGGTCAAATGCAGGCTTTGCGCAAACGCCGGGTAAGCCGCAAACAAATCCGGCTGTATATGGAGGGCTTCCCGCAAATATTCCACTGCCTCGAAAGGTTTGTCGTTTTTCAGGAAAACTTCACCCAGCGCCGCGATGAGATCGGCACGTTCCGGCGCAAGTCGAACCGATTGCGCGATGAAATCGCGTGCCTCCGTCGGCAACCCCTGATGCGCACAAATGAAGGCCAGATACGCGCAGGGCAGCGGGTTTTCCGGTTTCTCGGCCATTGCCGTGGAAAGGTGTTCGATGGCGGACTTGAAATCTTCCCTCTTGAAAGCCTCAATACCCGACTCCAGCGAGTCGATGGGGGAGGGTTGCCCCAACCCGGTGGTATCCTTACCAGGGAAAGCCATTTGGCAACGGGTTTTCCAGCGCCCCGCCGAGACGGCTTCCAGCATCTGCACCGTCGTGCTCAGAACCTCTTCAGGAAGAATACGATTCATACACTCGGTATTTTTTCGACGGCACAATATAGGATCGCTGAACGGAATATCCTTTATGCATCCCCTGCATTCGATGTCTGCCCACATGGCGCGGCTTCCCGTCGTGAGCGGCAGGCGGGTGGCCGGATCGGCCATACCGAAAAGCCCCAGGTATGGAACGCCGACGGCGGCGGCAATATGCAGAATCCCGGAGTCCGGCCCGACCAGAAGATCGCACAGGGAGAGGGTCGCCGCAGTGTGCATCAGCGATAATTGACGCACGAGGCAGAGAACGCGCGGATCGGAGGAAAAACCAATGTCGGCGGCAGAAAAATCCTGTGCATGCCCCAATACGACGATGCCGAGTTTTTTATCCTGTTGCAACAAATCCGTGATGAATCGTTGCCAATGCGCTTTGGGCCAGACGCGATCCCTTGAAGAGGCCGCCATGTGCACGGCGATCAACCGTTCGATGCCCTGGTGGTGCTGAAAGTGATGAAGTATGAGGGTGACGCAAAAGCGGATTTCGCCGTGCGTGGGGCACAGGACGGGTTGAACCGAAGCGAGAGGAAGCCCGCTGGCGACGGCGTAGGCATGCAGGAGATGCAGTTCCCGGCGCGTTTCGTATGCCCAATCCAGATCGACCAATAAATCGTCGGGCAAAGGTTCATATTGCGTGTTGACGACGAGATCGGCATCCGGGTTGTGTACGAAAACTTCTGTTTTTCCAGTAAAAACCAGCAAATTATGGCATGGATAATGGCGACGTAATTCGCGTAGAACAGGCGTTGTCCAAATGACATCGCCCATTGCCCAGTATCGCTTGAGAATGATATTGGGGCGTTTCTTTTTCCGTGGACGGCGCAAGATGGAAATGAAGACTTCATCGCTATCTTCATCTGGGGGACTGTCGTCAATATTGGATGCCTCGAACGTGGTCGGGCCAAGCAGGGAAAGTCTCTGAGTGAAAACGGAAATGTCTTCGAAATATTGTTCAAAGAACGTCATCAATCTTTTTCGATTCCAGTTTGAAAAATGATAGGGATTGAGATGGGAGCCTCCCCATGTTTCGGCGGGTAAAGATAGCAATAACTGGCCGTCTGGAGCCATCCTGTCGATCAGGAGTTCGATGAATCGATAAGGGTTGGGCGTGTGTTCTATCGTTTCAAGTGAAATTACGTTTTGGTAAGACTCCGCTGTGAATTCTGCGATGTCGCTGGCATGAAAACTGAATCTCGCGTCTTGATTGTAGGCGAGTGCGGTAGAAATGGCCTCACTGGACAGGTCGAGCCCATGATATTGAGTGATCTGAC
>WRNU01000026.1 GCA_009776435.1 Betaproteobacteria bacterium
CGCCACACCATATCGTCGTGACGTTGCTTGTCGCTTCTCGATACGTAGCTGGCATTGATCCGCGTCAGGGTTTCATAGTGGGCCTTTTCGAGCCACTTGCCGGGAACGTACCCACACAACAGGTCGCGGACGAGTTCAGGACAGGAAAATAACGCCTTGTAGCTGGTGTCGTAAGAGAGGTTTCGTTGCATGGCAGTCACGGCTCGCTAAATGACAGTTGCAATCATTGTAACCGTTTTTTTGCTGTTCGACTATTTTAATAATCAAAATGTGTATGCTTTTTGTAGCGCGTGTAGGTTGGGGTGAGCTACGCGAACCCCAACATGAAAGCGTTTCCAGACGTGAAGGCCGTCTCTCACCTGCCATGCACACGCCTGAATTCATACTGTTATTCGCCTCCCAAGCGTTGGGGTTTGTGGTGATTTCATGGTGACGACATGCGCGTACCCGGACAGAGACGACCGGCTCACATTACCGTATCAAGCAGTCCCGTACCGTTCGTTTACGTTCCAGTCCGTCCCGTTTCGCTTGCCTGTTCCGCGATTCTGTGGATAGTATCTGGGCATGAACGCTTGCATTTCATACGGTTATTTGCCTCCAAAACTACACGCACTTTGGCCTATGAACAATGACAACGACTTTAGGCACGGAAGACACTGCGTGTAACAGAGGCTACATTAAATGCACAAAGGACGCCTACGGCGTCCGCGCTATCCTTTCCCGCCCTTGGTCAATTCTTTGCCGTAGATAAGGCCCGAGACAATGGAACCGCCCAAAACCATGCCCACAAAAGTAGCTACCGGCAACCCGCTGCCGCCATCCTTCAACATGTTTATCATAAACATGAAGAAAGTGAAGAGAACCGCCATGAAGACGGCTGTCAGCGCGGTATTTTTCCAGGAACGAACCCACTGGAGATCGACTTTGCAATTATTACACTGACATGCAGGCTCAATGCTTTTGAACGTCTTGGGCATCTTCAGTTCTTTCGGCTTAAATTTTTGTTTGCAGGAAGGGCAGCATGTACTGAATATAGACATTGGGTGAACCCCCGAAAAACATGGTTGAGAAAAGTTCGTGTGATACAAGTGATACAGTTTCGGATAATACAACGATGAACACGAGTCTCGCGCAATCTCCGCCATTTATGGCGGAGTCAAGCGAGACAAAGCGTAACAGGGAGCCGAAGGCTCCCCAAGACCATATCGAGGAATCCCCTGCCTTCAGGCAGGGGTGACTCAATATACGACACTCAAGCAGCGCAATATACGACACTCAAGCAGCGTGTAGATACTGTGGATAGAATCCGGGCATGAATCACAGAAAAAAAGCCGAACCCCGACTGATACGGGATTCGGCTTTTTTCCGGTACGAGAGCATCCCCGCCAACCGGCAGGGCTTCGCTTAACGCTTCGAGAACTGCTTGGCGCGGCGCGCCTTGTGCAGACCCACCTTCTTGCGTTCGACTCCGCGAGCATCGCGGGTGACGAACCCGGCAGCGCGCAGACTCGCTTTCAATTCGGAGTCGTAGTCGATCAGGGCGCGGGTGATGCCGTGACGCACCGCGCCAGCCTGACCGGATTCGCCGCCGCCGGTCACGTTGACCATGATGTCGAAACGCTCTTCGCTGCCGGTGAGCACCAGCGGCTGGCGGACGATCATCCGCCCGGTCTCGCGGGAGAAGAATTCATCGACCGGCTTGCCATTGACGACGATCTTGCCGGAACCCAGCTTGATGAATACACGGGCAACAGCGGTCTTGCGCCGACCCGTGCCGTAGTTGTATGTGACGGCCATCTGCGGCTCCTCAGATTTCAAGAACTTTCGGCTGCTGGGCGGTGTGCGGATGCTCCGCGCCCGCGTAGCATTTCAATTTTTTGAGCATCGCGTAACCGAGCGGACCCTTCGGTAACATGCCCTTGACGGCCTTCTCCAGCACACGCGCAGGGAAACGCTGTTGCAGCTTGGTGAAATTGGTTTCGTAAATGCCCCCCGGATAGCCGGAATGACGGTAATACTTCTTGTCGGTCGCCTTGTTGCCGGTGACGCGCAGCTTGTCGACGTTGACCACGATGATGTAGTCGCCCGTATCGACGTGCGGCGTATAGATGGCCTTGTGCTTGCCGCGCAGACGACGGGCCACTTCGGCGGCCAGCCGCCCGAGCACCTTGTCAGCGCCGTCGACGACAAACCAGTCGCGCTGGACTTCGTGCGGCTTGGCAGAAAACGTTTTCATGAAAAAAACCTCGAAGCGTACATTTCAGGCCGAATCTTCCCGGAAGTCGGCCATCAGACGGAAAGTTGTGGAGGGTAGCACCCTCCGAAACAAACGTCAATCACCATACTGCACACAAGGTCCGATGATCCAAGCCCCGCGCGCAAAAGCGGAATCAATTTCGGCGCGAAGCGCCGTGTAATCGCGCGTGACGGGAAATTGCGGAAATTCGCGCGCCACGTTTTCCGGCGGACAGAAAAGAATGCCGCCGTGCGCTGCCTCCAACATCGCGGTGTCGTTGTAGGAATCGCCCGCAGCAACGACGAAAAAATTAAGCTCACGGAAACGCTTCACCGCCTCGCGTTTCTGATCGGCCATACGCAGGCGATAGTTCACAATCACGCCCTCGGCGTCAGTCTCCAACCCGTGACAGAAAAGCGTGGGCCACGCGAGTTGCCGCATCAACGGATGAGCGAATTCGTAGAACGTGTCGGAAAGAATCACTACCTGATACGCCTCGCGCAAGCCGTCGAGAAACGCGCGAGCGCCAGGCAAAGGCCCCATGTCCGCAATCACCTTCTGAACATCCGGCAGGCCAAGACGATGCCTCGCCAGAATGTCCAGCCGATATTTCATCAAAACATCATAATCAGGCTCGTCGCGCGTCGTGCGACGCAACTCCGGAATGCCCGTGTGTGCGGCAAATTCGATCCAGATTTCGGGAACGAGCACCCCTTCGAGGTCGAGACAAACGATGCGCACTGTGGATCTCCTGAGCCGACATGGCGAAAGGATGTGATTCTAGCAGCAGGGACGAAAATTTTTTCCTCCTTGTTTCCCTCACTGCCGATATCGGTAAATACGCATTTTGCACATGAGCGTGACGCCCGTTGCAGTCAAAAATTCCCGCAGTGGCTACCATATGAAAAAGCACCCTCCCTGATGTCATGATCAAACTTATCCCCACTTCCAAACTCCGCATCGGCATGTACGTGCACGATCTCAACCGCGACTGGATCGAGCACGATTTCCTGCGCAATCAATTCCTCATCGACAGCGAAAAAACGCTGCAAAAACTCCTCGCTCTGGGCGACGGCAAAATCAGCATCGACACTTCGCGGGGTGCGGATGTCGAAAAAATTCCGGAATCGCCCCCACCGGCCGAACCTCCTGCTCCCCCCAAGCCGGGGCCGGTCAAGCTCGGCGAAGAACGCCTGCGCGCAAAAAAACTGCACGTAGAAGCCACCCGGATCGTGCAAGGCATGATGAACGATGTTCGCATGGGCAAGCAGATTTCCCTCGAACAGGTCGAACCTCTGGTCGAACGTGTCGTCGATTCCATCTTCCGCCAGCAGGACGCCCTCCTGCCACTGGCGCAATTGAAAAAACATGACAATTACACATTCCAGCACTCGGTTTCCGTGTGCGCGCTCTTGACCTCGTTTGCCCGCTCGCTGGATCTGCCGCGCGAAATCATCCGGGAAATCGCCATCGGCGGTCTGCTCCACGACGTTGGCAAGGCCAGGATTCCCGACCCCATTCTCAACAAGCCGGGCAAACTCACCGATGCCGAATTCGCGCTGATGAAGACGCATGTCGTGCAAAGCAAGGTCATTCTCGAAGTCACACCGGGAATCAGCCCCATCGCGCTCTCCGTCGCGGCCCAGCACCACGAGCGTTTCGACGGCAGCGGCTATCCGAACAAGCTCAAGGGCGATGCCATCAACCGTTACGGACAGATGAGCGCCATCGTCGACGTCTATGACGCCATCACGTCCGACCGTTGCTATCACCAGGGCATGCCGCCCACCGAGGCGCTGCGCAAGATACTCGAATGGAGCAAGTCCCAATTCGACTCGGAACTGGTTCAGGTTTTCATCCGCTCACTCGGCATCTACCCCACCGGCTCGCTGGTGCGGCTGCACAGCGGACGGCTTGCCGTCGTCGAAGAACAATTCCCGGACAAACTCACGGAACCAAGAGTCAGGATCATCTTTCACACGCGCGGCTACTACCTGAAACCCGAACTCGTCGACCTGCGGCATTCACAGGATCGCATCGTGGGTTGCGAAGATTTCAAACAGTGGAAGATTGATCCGGAGCAGTGGATGCCACGGTGAATGAACACGGGTCGAACGCAATCCTCGTAATGAATGGCGAAGTGACTCAACAGGTTGCTCAAAAAATAACTCCCGCTTTGACAGCTTGTCTTGCGTAATGTATGCCTGTTGTACTAACATCACGCCTACCTGGTTTACATCGAGATGCCGCCATGCCTGTTGCCACCTCTTCCGCTTCTCGCACTGCCCGACTCGGCCTTCGTGCCACGCCTGAGCAGGAAACCATGTTGCGCCGCGCATCCGAGGCGGCACACAAGTCGTTGACCGATTTCATCCTCGACAGCGCATGCAGTGCTGCGGAACAGACCTTGCTCGACCAACGCCTGTTCATGGTTTCCGACGATCAGGCCAAAACGTTGCTGGATTTGCTCGACCGCCCCGAACAGCCCAACGAAGGACTACACGAGCTATTTTCGCGTAGCGCGCCGTGGAATGTGAAATAATGCGTTTGACCTATACCTCTGGCAATACTTCAACATCTCCTCGACGGCATGTGCGGCACATATACTTCACCGGAACCCCTTGCGCAGCATCATCGCCTGGAGAACTTCGACAGCGGCAAGCCCGTTCTCGATGACTGGCTGATGCAACATGCCCGTCAAGCGCAGCAAAGCGGCTCGGCAAAAACATTCATCGTCAGCAACGGCGAGCGCGTGGCAGGATATTCCAGCCTGACCGTTGGGCAGATCGACACGCTGGAGGCAAGCGAGCGCATCCGCAAAGGCATGGGACGGTATCCGATCCCCGTCATCATCCTCGCCCGGCTGGCGGTGCACCTGCAAGACCAGAAACGCGGCCTCGGCACAGGTCTGCTCCGGGACTCTATCCAGCGCGCCCTGTTGATCGCCGGACATGCCGGTGTTCGTGCGCTGCTCACGCACCCCATCGACCAGAATGCCGCCCGTTTCTATATGAAATTTGGCTTTGAACCTTCCCCAATACGTGAGGGACAACTTCTACTGCTTTTGAAGGACGCGAAACGGTACTTGACCACGACCTGATAATTCCCCCACTTACATCCTCTATCATATTATTGATTGATGGGTTTATAATCGCCCGCCACCGCCCAAAGCGCACTATAAACGCCTTCAACCACTTGCGCCATTTTCTGGTAATCCAGTTTTTCCGCCGTATCGCTGGCCTTATGGTAGTGTTTATTTCGGAAAAATGCAGTATCCGTAATCATCACAGCAGGATAACCAAAATTCCAAAAATTGAGATGATCCGAAAAATCAATTCCTTTCATTCTTTTCGGTGCGTTAATGGAATACACCGGTAATGAAGAGGCTCCCTTCATTGATCCTTTAATTGTCCGAACCAGTGCCGTATCGGATAATGAACCGATCACAGCAATAAAATTACCTTGCGTCGGATAAAACCAGCGCAACAGAATCGCTGCCGGAAAATCCTGGCTATTCGGCTGATCGCTGAAATAACCGATCATTTCCAGTGCAATCATTGCGCGGACTTTGACTTTATCCTTTGCCAACTGCGCCGCATAAATCGCGCTGCCCATCTTGTCGGTTCTAAAGTAAGGCGGCTCCTCGAGCGCGAAAGCAACAAGATCGACCCTGAAGGGCAACACTGGCTGATACTGGTCGAGCATGCGCGCCAATTCAAGTATTCCAGCAACACCACTGGCGTTATCGTCTGCACCCGGCGTTCCCTGGACGGTGTCGTAATGCGCGCCGACAATGATACGCTCGCCATCTTCCGGGCCAAATGTGGCAATCACATTACTGAATTTTTCGCCGTCAACCTCGAATTCCTGTTCGCTAATCCGGGCACGAGTTTCTTGCAATGATTTTTTGATATATTCGGCAGTCTGCTGCATCAATACCGGATCACTGCGTGGATGAAACTGCGTCGACAACACACGGACGTGAGTCTCGAGCCGCAACGGGTCGGCTGCTGGAATAGCGTCAGCAGAACGAATCTGGTAATACGGCTGCGTAACGCAACACCCCACAGTCAATATAACAACTATTGCAATAAAAAATAGCATTAAGAACACTTTCATTTGAGTCGCCTTGCCGTAAATGGCGAGAATTGTGTTCGACCCGTGTTCAACCCAGTTCCTTGCGACGCGCCATTGTTGCGTCGAAAACGGCTTCCAGGACGGGATGCACGCCCCGCAACCCGGAAACCACCCTTGTCGCCCAGTCGAAATATTTCTGTTTTCGCGCCAACGACCAATCGGCGGGCGGAAAGGCGAGAATGTCCCGCGTGTTGCAAATCTTGTCCGCCAGCTTGACCAGCTTTGCCTCGAATGACAGCCCCGGCGCATTGCGCACCTGTTCCTCCTTGCGCACCTCTTTGGGGAGACTCTTGTCGTCCGAAACCTCTTTTACGATTCCAACTATTTTTTCTCCGAACAGCGCAATCAATTCTGCGGGCGTCGTCGCGGTATCCTCGAGGGTATCGTGCAACAGGGCGGCGACGAGCACATCCGGGTTTTCGATGCCGCCCTCGGTCGCCAGCAGGCAAGCCACATCGAGGGGATGGTGGATATAGGGCGAACCGTCCTCACCCTTGCGTTGCTGATCTTTGTGTTTTTCGGCGGCAAAACGCGCCGCTCTCAGAATGATGCCGATACTCATGAAGCCTTCCCGTCAGCGCACGATGGGCTTGTAACGTATCCGCCTGGGTTTTGCGCCTTCTTCGCCCAGACGTTTTTTCTTGTCCGCCTCGTACTCCTGGTAGTTGCCGGCGAAGAGCGTCCATTGGGAGTCGCCTTCGGCAGCGAGGATGTGGGTGGCGATGCGGTCGAGAAACCAGCGGTCATGCGAAATGATGAGCGCCACACCCGCAAATTCCAGCAAGGCGTCTTCCAGCGCGCGGAGCGTTTCCACGTCCAGGTCGTTGGAAGGCTCGTCGAGCAGCAGCACGTTGCCGCCCGCCATCAGGGTCTTGGCGAGGTGGAGTCGCCCGCGTTCGCCGCCGGAGAGCTTGCCGACCTGCTTGCCCTGATCCGCGCCCTTGAAGTTGAAGCGACCGATATAGGCGCGGCTCGGCATCTCGAACTTGCCGATGGTGAGTATGTCCGCGCCGTCCGCAAGTTCCTCGAATACGGTCTTGTTGCCGTCGAGGCAGTCGCGCGTCTGGTCGACACAGGCGAGTTTGACGGTCGGGCCGATGACGATTTCGCCGGAATCGGGCGTTTCCTGCCCGGTGAGCATCTTGAAGAGGGTCGTCTTGCCCGCGCCGTTGGGGCCGATAATGCCGACGATCGCGCCCGGCGGCACGGCGAAGGAGAGTCGATCCATCAACAGTTTGTCGCCGAAAGCCTTGGTGACTCCGTTGAATTCGATCACCTTGTCACCCAGCCGCTCGGCGACGGGGATGAAGATTTCCTGGGTTTCGTTGCGCTTCTGGTACTCGAAGCTCGACATTTCTTCGAAGCGGGCAAGCCGCGCCCTGGATTTGGCCTGCCTCGCCTTGGGGTTGGAGCGTACCCATTCGAGTTCCTGTTTCATCGCGCGCATGTGGGCGTCGACCTGCTTTTGCTCCTGTTCCAACCGCGCTTCCTTCTGTTCGAGCCAGGAGGAGTAGTTGCCTTTCCACGGAATGCCGCAGCCCCGGTCGAGTTCGAGAATCCATTCGGCGGCGTTGTCGAGAAAGTAGCGGTCGTGGGTGACGGCGACGACCGTGCCGGGAAAGCGTTGAAGAAATTGTTCGAGCCATTCGACGGATTCGGCGTCGAGATGGTTGGTGGGTTCGTCCAGCAGGAGCATGTCGGGTTTGGAGAGGAGCAGCCTGGCAAGCGCGACACGGCGTTTCTCTCCGCCGGAAAGGTGGCTGATCCGGGCGTCCCACGGCGGCAGCCGCAAGGCGTCGGCGGCGATTTCCATCTGGTTTTCGAGGTCGGCGCCGCCGGTGGCGATGACGGCTTCGAGCTTCGCCTGTTCTTCGGCGAGCTTGTCGAAATCGGCGTCAGGCTCCGCGTAGGCGGCGTAGACGGCTTCAAGCCGCGCCTGCGCCTCGGTGATTTCACTGAAGGCGGCTTCCACTTCCTGCTTGACGGTTTTCGTGGGGTCGAGTTGCGGTTCCTGCGGCAGGTAGCCGATGGAAAGATTCGGCAGCCATTGCACCTGGCCGTCGAATTCGGTTTCCACTCCGGCCATGATTCTGAGCACGGTGGATTTTCCCGCGCCGTTCAGGCCGAGAAGGCCGATTTTCGCGCCGGGGAAAAAGGACAGGGAGATGTCTTTGATGATCTGGCGTTTGGGCGGAACGATTTTGCTCACGCGGAGCATGGACATGACGTATTGAGCCATTGGAGAAGTCTCTGTTGCAGGCAGCGGAAGGCGAATATTAAACGGGTTTATGCCCGCGCCGTCGACTCGATGTTTTGCATCAGTTGCATGAAGGAGGCGGGCGGAACCGGCTTGCTGCACAGGTAGCCCTGGTATTCCATGCACTGGTAGTCCGTCAGGATGTTGATCTGCTCTTCCGTCTCGACGCCTTCGGCCAGCGTTTTCAGGCGCAGTTCGCGGGCCATGTCCAGCACCATGCGCACGATGGCGGCTCCGCTGTCGGTGTTCAGGTCGCGGATGAAGGATTGGTCGATCTTGAGCTTGTTGAACGGGAAATGCCGCAGATAGGCGAGGCTGGAATAGCCGGTGCCGAAATCGTCGATGGAAAGCCCTACACCCAATGCTTTCAGCGCCTGGAGCACCGAGTTCATGTGTTCTTCCAACAGGACGCTCTCGGTGATTTCGAGTTCCAGCCAACGCGGGTCGAGTCCGGATTTGGCGAGCGCCGAGGAAACATCGTCGATCAGTCGTTCGTGCTGGAGTTGCACGGACGACAGGTTGACCGCCACGACGATGGGTGGAAAGCCCAGGTCTTGCCATGCCTTGTTTTGACGGCAGGCTTCTTCCAATACCCATCTGCCGATAGGCAGGATGAGTCCCGTCTCTTCGGCAAGCGGGATGAATTCCAGTGGCGGAATCAGTCCCTGTTGGGGATGTTCCCAGCGCAACAGGGCTTCGCAGCCACAGATGCGTCCGCTCAGGATGTCTATCTGGGGTTGGTAATAAAGTATCAATTCCCGTCGCCCCAGTGCTCCACGCAGGTCGGCTTCGCGCTTTACGCGCTGCAACAGGGTTTTGCCAAGGTTTTCCGAGAAGAAACGGAAGGTGTTGACGCCGACCTCCCGTGCCTGACGCATGGCGCTGTCGGCCTTGCGCAGCAGGTCTTCGGTATCCTGATGGCTGCCGGAGACCAGACATATGCCGGCACAGGCAGTACAGATGATCGGCTGCTCCCTGAAGAGAATCGGGCGCGAGATGATCGCCAGGATCTTCTTGACGATGTGCTCGATGTTTTTCAGGTTGCTGGAAACCAGTTGGATGCCGAAATTGTCGTCACCCAGGCGGCCAACGATGTCCTGGTCGCGCAATGCTCTCCGAATGCGGCTGGCGATGCGCTGGAGCAGGAAATCGCCCGCCTGGTGTCCGTAGGCATCGTTGACCCGGCTCATGTGATTGAGGTTGAGCACCACCAGGGCATCCACGCTGTAGTTGACCAGGCGTTCGTCCAGACTGTCGAGGAATCCTTTGCGGTTGGGCAGCCCGGTGAGGGAATCAATGGTGGTGAGGCGTTTGATGCGCTCATCGGTTTCATGGTGCCTGGAGAGGGCGCTCAGAAAAACGACCCAGTTTTTCGTCTGATACGGCTCGTCTTCCATCTGGGCAATGCGACACAGGAAGGTTTTTTCGACTCCCTTCTTGTCGCGGAAGCGGACTTCACTGTTCCACGCACCGATGCTTTTCATCTGCAGTATCAGGGGACGGATGAAGCGTCGATCGAGCGTTGAAGCGAGAAACTCATCCGGAAAGTGACCTATCAGTTCCTCTTCACTGTAGCCGGAAAGACGGAGTATCGCCTGGTTGACGATCCTGATCCGCAGATCCTTGCCGAGGATCACGAGACCTTCACTGTTGTGGTCGAATATTTGCGTAATGAGCTGCTTGCGAGACTCGGCCTCGTTACGCGCGGTCAGGTCGCGCACGACGCAAACGATGCGGAACAGCCGACCCGCTTCGTCGAACAGGGGAATCACCGAAATCTCGAAAGAATGCGGCTGCCTGCCCGTCCTCGTGAGCCACACGGTTTGCCGTTCTGTCGCTTTGGTCTCAAGAATGGCCAGACGGCTCTTCGCCATGACATTGCAATCTTCGGGCATGACGATTTCCGAAAATGGACGGCCAAGAACGTTCGCTTCTTCCTGATTGAAGAAGTCAAAAAACGCCCTATTGACCCCCACGATGTCGTCTTCCGTGTCGATCATCCAGGCCGGATCAGGAATAAAATCCAGCAACATCTTGTTTGCGCAGGATTTTTCTTCCATGCCTCGGAGTAGACTTTGGGTTAGCGTAGCCATGTAGCCTGATGCGCGATCTCCATCCATGTATTGCCGATCACCCGAACCGCGCCCGTTTCTCTCCGGCCTTCGGTTCAGGGCAAATCGGAATAGGCTCCTGGGGAAACACGATTTCGTCCACGGGTACGGGAGAGTTCCTGGTTTGCACGATACGGAACACTTTGAGTCGCCCCGCCATATCGATGGCAGTGATTCATCGGTACGATTCAGGGGAACCCTCTGCTTCATAAAACGCCGGGTCTCACCGACCGCGCCGTCAATGGAAAGAATTGCGTTCGACACCTGTTCATTCCATGAGGCGCGATACTCTTACGAAATATGGTATCTGTGAAGTGCAGTATTCACGGAAGGCGACATCTTCGAAGCGCGTGCGTCCCCGAGCCTGTGTTCATGGAGAAATAGGCGCGACGCACACATGGGGCGCCACAACCCTGCACTCGAGTGCGTGACCTCCCGACCGAAAGGGCCGGAAGGAGGTCAATGACTACCCTTCCGGCGTGACTTTTTTCAGACCTGCAAGCTTTTGGGCGAAATCGGAGGCAGGAACCGGGCGGCTGAAGAGAAACCCCTGAAAGATGTCGCAGCCGTGATCCGACAGGAAACGACGTTGTTCCTCGGTTTCCACGCCTTCCGCGACGACCTTGAGGCCGAGGGCGTGGGCCAGCCCGATGACCGCAATGGCAATCGTGCCGCCGGTGTCGGCGTCCTGGATGTCCGCGACGAAGCTCCTGTCGATCTTGAGAAGGTTAACTTCAAACTGCTTGAGATATGACAGCGACGAATAGCCGGTTCCGAAATCGTCGATGGAGAGTCTTATCCCCATTTGGCGCAGGCTGGAAAGAATGCTGATGGTATGATCGGCATTGCGCATCAACATGGATTCGGTTAGTTCGAGTTCGATCAACTCGGGTTCGATGTCTGCCGCCTTCAGGCTATCGTCGATCAGCGTCGGCAAATCGCTTTGCAGAAATTGCTGTGCCGACAGGTTGATTGCGACCGGCACGACGGGCAGTCCAGATTCTCTCCATGTGCGAATTTGCTGACAGACGGTGCGTAGCACCCACATGCCAATGGGAACGATGAGTCCGGCCTCCTCGGCCAGAGGGATGAAACGAGCGGGCGGAATCATGCCCTGTTCGGGATGCCGCCACCGGAGGAGCGCCTCGGCGCCTTGCAGGGTGTTGGTGCGGGAATCAATCTTGGGTTGGTAGAAAAGTTCGAGTTCGTTGCGCTGGATGGCGTTGCGCAACTGGTTTTCGAGCAACAGGTCGCCGAGAGTGCTGACGTTCATGTCGGCTGAATAGAAGCGGAAGTTGTCGCGTCCGTCTTCCTTGGCGCGACTCATGGCGGCATCCGCGTTGCGCAAAAGTTCCGCTGCCGTACTACCGTCGGTCGTGGAAAGAGCGATGCCGATGCTGGCCGTGATGGTGATGTTGTGATCGCCAAGCAGGTAGGGGCGACCAATGTGTGTGAGAAGTTTTCGTGCAATTCCAGCGGCATCCTGTGGCTGATCTATGTCAGGCAGGATGAAAACGAATTCATCGCTGCCGAGCCGGGATACGGTATCGGTATCCCTGAGCAGGGAATGACTCCGGTGGGCGACCTGCTGGAGCAGGGCATCTCCCAGTTCGTTACCCAGCGTGTCGTTGATGTTACGAAAGCGGTCGAGGTTGAGGAACAGCACAGCGGTATAGCTGTTGATGCGTTTTGATTGAGCGAGAGCCTCGTTGAGTCTCTCCTGCATCAACAGGCGATTGGGCAGGTTGGTGAGCGTGTCGTGCAGCGAGAGGTGCTGGATGTGGGCCTCGTTTTTCTTGCGCTCGGTGATGTCTGAAAACACGCCGATGTAATTGGTGATGCTGCCGTCGCTGTCGTACACCGCGCTGATCGACAACCATTCGGGATACAGTTCGCCATTTTTGCGTCGATTCCAGACTTCACCCTGCCATTTACCGGATTGCCCGACGACCTTCCACATGTCATTGTAAAAAGACCTGGCATGTCGACCGGAACTGAGCATGGAGGGCGAGCGTGTGTGGATCTCTTCGACACTGTAGCCGGTAATGGTGGAAAACGCCGGATTGGCGACCAGGACACGGGAGTTGGCATCGGTGATGAGCATGCCTTCGGCGGCGCTGTTGAACAGTGTTGCGTAGAGCTTGAGGTCGGTCTGGGAGTGATGCAACTCGTCGATGCGCTGTTCGAGGCTGCGGTTGGAATCACGCAATGCCTGGGTGGTTCGGCCAAGGCGGAAGAAGAGCAGCGTCAGGTAAAGGGCGAGCAGGAGCGCGGAAACAAAAAGCAGCACGCGGTAGATGCGGGATCGGTTCAGCGCGTTCACGTAGCCGTCGGCGTATGCCTGCATGGCTTTTTTGATTTCTATTCCCGCATCCATGGAAATCAGGGTGATGTTCTGCATTTTCGAGTCCACTTCCTGCATGCTTTTGATCATGATCCTGGCGTGGTCGAGCACATTGTCCAGTTTCTGCGCAGACTGGGGCGAGAGATTGGCTCTTTCGCGCTGTATGGATTCGATCTCCCTGGTAATGACCGGCAGCAGCTTTTCATCGTGCGTCACCAGGTAAATCATTACGTTGTTGCTCATGTTGTTGAGATCGGCACGCAGGCGCGAGGAGATGGCCGGGTTATCGAAGTATTTGAGTGCAGTCGGAAAATAACGGGTGGAATTGCGCAGTACTGCGTTTTCCCGAATGAAGGTTTCGATATGGCTACTCTTCAGGTCGGTCAGTCGATGAAGCTCGACGACATGCTGAAGAATTTCTTTTGCATCACTTTCGGACAGGAATTCCGGAAGAGTGTGAAGCTGCCTGAGCAGGGCATCGAGGCGGTTGATGTCCTGCGCGATGGCGTCGTAGTTCCTGTGGAACTCGAAACGGATGGACATGACATCGATGTTGACCTGGAAGTCGATCTCACTGAAGACGTGAAGCCTGCGCGCATACACCTGGAGTTCCGAGGGCGAAATGGTATCCGCCTTGGTAAACACCCAGAGCAACGAGGCCGCAATGACCGAGACGATGAACAGGCTACGGCTGATGTCGGCGAGGGATGACAGGAAAGGCGTGCGTTCGCGTGCAGCCACGGAGGACTCTGTGGGTGTCAGAGAGGGAAAATCGCCGTGGGATGCCGTACCGCGTGGAGGACGATCAGCGGAATTCATGGCTTCAGACGCTCTCCCCGGTATTCCCCGGTCAAACTTTCAAGAAAAGCGGCGATGAGGCGACGATCTTCTTCTGACAACTCGCGTTCGAGCTGGTAGCGAGCCATGATTTCGATGGCCTTATCGAGCGTATCGGCGCTGCCATCGTGAAAATAGGGTGCAGTGACGGCGACATTGCGCAGGCCCGGCACCTTGAAGACGTAGCGATCTTCTTCCAGACCCGTCACATTGTAACGGCCCAGGTCAGCCTTGGTGGGATTGCCACGATCTGCGAAATAGTCGCCCATGACCCCGAAACGCTGGAAGAAATTTCCGCCGACGTTGACCCCCTGATGGCAACTGATGCAACCATAGTCGATGAAGCGCCTGTAACCTTCCCTGGCCTCATCGCTGATGGCTGCGTCGTCGCCGTTGAGAAAACGGTCGAATGGCGCGTTGGGAGTGTGCAGGGTGGATCCAAAACGCGCAATGGCATCGCTGATGGTTCTTTCGCTGATCTCGCCGCCGTATTCACGCTTGAAAGCCTTGCGGTATTCGCTGTCTTCCGAAACCCGGCGTACGGCGATTGTCCAACTGCTTGCCATTTCAGCGATGTTCGTCAGCGGGCCGGAGACCTGGGTAGCAAGGGTGTCGGCGCGCCCATCCCAGAATTGCCGGAAATTGAACACCGCATTGAACACGGTGGGCGTGTTGAACTCGCCAATCGCGTTACCCGCGCCAACCGCAATCGCGCGCCCATCTGCGCCGCTGCGCGAAAGGTTGTGACAGGACGCGCAGGAAATGGTGCCATCGCCCGAAAGCCTTGGATCGTGAAACAATTTTTCGCCGAGCAGGACCTTGCCGGATCGGAGTTCTTCCTTCGTGAGGACGGGAATGGGCAGAATCATGCTGCTCCGTTCCCGCATGCTGCGTTCTTTGTCCAGGATGCCGTCTTCTTCGGGGACGAACGGCGACGAAGCGGATTCATTACTCGGAAGCAAGATCAGTGTGACAAAAATGGCCGCCAGCAAGGCCAAGGAACCATAGAGCAAAAAATGTAGTTGATCCTTTCTCGTCATCTTTTTTTGCGCCACAACAACATGTCATAATACGGATCGCGGCGCAGCGTGCAGCTTCGGCTCGATCCTCTCCAGATGCGACACCGTCCTATACCGTTCGGGCAGGCATGACGCAATCTGACAGGCAACCGAGGCCATGTAGGGAATACATTGCAGGCCAAGAATGCCAATCCACAAGCGCGTCTCGGTGTCTACGATTCCACGTGTGAAAACCATCGACATGATTGCTAGAATAAGCGCAATGAGCATGCCGAGTTCTTCACGGATGGGAGCGAAAAAAGCAAGTGCACCCGTGGCTTTCCATCCCTTTGGCGTGACAACGAAGACTCCTTTCTTCTTGACAAGCCCGATGAACACGCCGCGCGCGATGGTATGCGCCAGACCAACTGAAAGAATCGAGGCTCCGAGGATGTCGCGCCAGGGACAGTTCATGGTGCGGCGATAGAGGATGGGACCCAGCGCGGCCTTGAAGGCCATGAAGCCGAGCACGGGCATGGCCAGCGCCACGACCGGCAGGCTGAAGGTCTTGGGAAAGGCAAGAATGCCCGCCGTCCAGAGCAGGCTGCCATAGGCGAACACGAATTGCAGGGCATCGCCGAACCAGGAGAACCAGCCGGTGAGGAAGTGGTAGCGTTGTGCGAGGCTCAACGTGCTGCGACCAAGCATTTTCGGCAGATGGGCCTTGAGAATCTGCATCGCGCCAAAGGCCCAGCGAAAACGCTGGCTCTTGATTGCGGCAAAGTCCGAGGGGGTGAGGCCGCGTCCGAGAACGTGGTCGACGTAGCGGGTGTCGTAGCCTTTTTCGATGAGCCTCAGACCCAGTTCGGTATCCTCGCAGATGCACCATTCGGACCAGCCGCCCACGTCTTCGAGCGCCCGGCGGCGCACCAGTGTCATGGTTCCGTGCTGGATGAGCGCGTTGCGTTCGTTACGGTGGTGCATGCCGATGCGAAAGAACCCGTCGAATTCCCAGTTGCACATGCGACGGAAGGATTGGTTTTCCCAGTCGCGGTGCGCCTGCGGGGCTTGCACCACCGCGACATCGGTCTGATCGAAGTGCGGGATGAGACCCGCCAGCCACTGTGGGGAAACGACGTAGTCGGCATCGACCACGCCGACGACCTCGGCCCTCGTGTCCGTGACCATGAGGCCGTAATTGAGCGCGCCCGCCTTGAAACCGGGCCAGTTCATCAGGTGGAAGAAGCGGAACTTCGGTCCCAGTTCGGCGCATCGTTTTTCGAGCGGTCGCCACAGGGCTTCGTCGCGGGTGTTGTTGTCGAGCACCAGTACCTCGAAATTGTCGTAGTCCAGTGCCGCAAGGCTCTCGAGGGTGGCAATCACCATTTCCGGCGGTTCGTTGTAGCAAGCCAGGTGAATGGAGACGAAAGGCTGTCTGTCGGGAGGATGCGGGGGCAGTGGCTCGAAACGGCGTTGCCATCGCCGCTTGAACAGGATTTCACCGAACTCGAACCCATGCGAGAGCAGCACCGCAATGGTGAGACAGGTTGCACCGATGACGACGGCCAGCCCGACAAGCTCGCGCTGCTGCCGATCCGGGACGAGGTAATACTCCACCGGCACATTGAGACCGATGATGAGAATCGAAATACATGACTGAATCAGCGTGGCGAGGAAGAATCTGCCGCTGATGCTCCAACTCGGAAGAAAGAAAGCCATCAGGAACATGGGCAGGAAGGCAATGATTGCGGCGTTGCTCGCCTTGTCCAGCCAATGACGGTCGCGCTCGATGGGACCCGTGAGCGAATACTTGAGATGACGGTCGACGTCGTACATGCCCCAGTAAGCGCCGGCCCAGCCTTCGCCCTGTTCGGAATGGATTTTCCAGGGCTGGTCGATGGCTTCCAGCAGGAAATAGTCGAGCATCGGCGTGCGCGGATGGGCAAGAAATTCGCGCACGAAACGGGCCTGGTTTTCATCCGAGGGCACGGCACCCTCGTGCACCGGGCCTTTGCTGGGCCATCCGATTTCGCCGATGACGATCTTTCTGCCGGGGAAGAGCCTGACCATCTGGTCGTAACGCTCGAACACCTGCTGAATGCCCCCGTTGATGCCGACGCCTTCGTGATAGGGAAAGATATGTACGGTAATGAAATCGACGTGATCGGCGAGTTCGGGATACTCTTCCCAGACGTGCCATTGTTCGGCTGTCGATATGGGTTTGTCCACCCTGTCGCGCACCTGTCTGAGATAGCCGGTGAGTTGCTCGAAAGCCTGATCGCCGCCAGCCTTGCCTCCTTTCTCGAGCGCGCGCCACAACACCTCGTTGCCGACGATGCCCCGTTCGACGTGGCGCATGCTGTTGACAGCATCTATCAGGGCGCGGACTTCGGTCTCGTTCCGGCTTTTGTCGTCGTCGATCCAGATACCCGCCGTCACCTGAAAATCGTGCTTGCCGGCTTCTTGCAGCAGGGCGGGCAGATCGGAGATGCCATACGTGCGCAGGCTGTCGGTCCTCTTCCTGAGCAGTTCGAAATCCCTGGCGAGTTGGGTCGCGTCCGGGTGCGGCCCGGTACGCGGATCCTGCCCGCGTCGATAGCCGCTGTAGCTGAACCCCTTGATGCTGAAACCGGTATCAAAGGGCGCTTCGTTGCTGTTCCCGTAGGTGTGCCACAGCAGGTACTGAAGAGAGGCGACCGTGACAGCAATGGCAATGGCAACGGCAAAGCGCAGGACGAAAGTAACGGTTTTTTTCATGGTTTTGCTGGACCGTAAAAAATTAACGACATTCTATGTTAATTTTATGTTAGCCGAAATTGGCTTGCCCATATACCTTTTGAGTACAAAAAATTATTCTGTTTCATAAATGCTGCATGAGCCGGTTTTTTGAGGAGGTTTGCCGGGTGGATACGAATGATTCCGGGGAGACTGTGGATGGGCGACGCATGCTGCGTCGCGTGTTCCTGGGTGCGAGCCTGCTCTGTCTGGTGTTGATGGCGTTGCGTTTCGGGGTGATCGAAAACGGCCTTTTGCCGCGTGATTGCGGCCCGAACGGAAGCGATTCCGTCTTGTCCTGCGGGTTGACCTGGCTGTTGACGCAAAGTTTCCATGCGCAGCGGTTAGGGATTTTTGCCCTGGCGTTCGGTGTTCTGGGATTTCTGGCCGGGCTGCGGTCATGCGGCTGGATCGGCTGGTTAGCCGGCGTAGCCGGACTGGTGCTGTACAGTCCCGATTATGCCGCTGTCGGCGCGCTGTTGGGACTTTTCACCTTGTTGCGAGCCTACGCCCCCGTGCCGAAGCGCGAGAACGAGTAAGTTGAACGCGGGTCTCGCGCTTGTCTCCGCCATTAATGGCGGAGACAAGCGAGACAAAGCGTAACAGGGAGCCGAAGGCTCCCCAGGACCGTATCGAGGAATCCCCTGCCTTCAGGCAGGGGTGACTCAAAACCGGACAAGTCTGAAAGTCGGTGACACCGGCAACACACGGCGGTTGACTTTCCGGACTCTCCAAATATAATTCTCGATTCACCCGAAAAGCGCCCGTAGCTCATCTGGATAGAGTACTTGGCTACGAACCAAGGGGTAGGAGGTTCGAATCCTTCCGGGCGCGCCAGACTCCCTCCGTCAACTCCCTCCGTCACGCCTGCGGCGTGCCACCTCCCTCGAGAGGGAGGCTATAGAGTCAGGGGAGCCTGCGGCTCCATGAAACGCCGGGCCGCTCACGACAATTCACTGCCGCGCAACGCATTGACTTCACTTTTGCCGTAAAGCCGCCGGTGTTCCTTCATTGCGAAACGGTCGGTCATCCCGGCTATGTAGTCCGCCACGGCACGCGCCTTGCCGGATTCTGCGCCGGATCGTTTCACGCGCACACGGTGCTGCGGCGGCAGCCGATCCGGCTCGGCCATGTAGGCCGCAAACAACTCGGCGATGATGCGTTGCGCCTTGCCGGTCATGCTCAATACCCGCTTGTGGTGGTAGAGGTTGTCGAACAGGAAGGCTTTGAGTTCCCGCAACCTCAAACTCATCTCTCCTGAATACTCCGCCAGTGTCGGGGCGGCGCGCACATCGTCGAGCGTCTCCACGCCCGCCTGCGCAATGTTGGCGCGTGTCCGGGTGATGAGATCGAACGCCAGCGCATCCACCATGCAGCGGATGGTCTCATGCACCAACCGCCGACCGGCCAGTTCCGGCCAACGCGCGACGACCTCGCGGCGGCACTGCGCGAAAACCGTCACCGTGTCGAGTTGTTCGAGTGAGAGCAGTTCCGAACGCAGGCCATCGTCGACATCGTGATTGCTGTAGGCCATTTCGTCGGCGAGATTGACGATCTGTGCTTCGAGCGACGGTCGCATCCCCTCGATGAAACGCCGTCCAAGTTCCCCGAGCGCACGGGCATTGGCCGGAGAACAATGCTTGAGAATGCCTTCCCGCGTCTCGAACATCAGGTTGAGCCCGTCGAAAGCGGCGTAACGCTCTTCGAGCGTGTCGACAATGCGCAACGATTGCAGGTTGTGCTCGAAACCGCCGAATGCCTTCATGCAGGCGTTCAACGCATCCTGTCCGGCGTGCCCGAAGGGCGTGTGCCCGAGATCATGCGCTAGGGCGACGGTCTCGACCAAATCTTCGTTGAGTCCCAGCGCGCGGGCAATGGAGCGCGACAACTGCGCCACTTCCAGACTATGGGTCAGGCGAGTGCGGAAAAGATCGCCCTCGTGATTGATGAAAACCTGCGTCTTGTATTCGAGCCGCCGGAAAGCCGTCGAATGGATGATGCGGTCGCGGTCGCGCTGGAATTCGCCACGCGCGCGTGGCGGCGGCTCGGCATGACGACGGCCTCTGGAAACGGTTTCGGTAACGGCGTAAGGAGCGAATTTTTCCATGTTTCATCAACCCGGTAATCAATAACAATAACGAAAAACAGCCGCGCCGAAAACGGGATATGCAAAAACTTCCATCGCTGCGGGTTATGGAGCGGGCAATAAAATGCGGTAGCGATCCGACCACACTTCATGTCCGTCTACCCGTGTGCAGACCGTGCGCGTATCGGGGCTTTCGTCGCGGCGGAGGAATTCGACCCGACGCTGCGCAACGGGCTGCGGCGCGCACAGGCTTGCCGACAACGCATCGTCGGCGGTTTCCACACGGAACGCCACGGAAAAAGGCAGGGTATTGCGCAAACGCAGATCCTTGTAGCCGTACACCAGCGTCGCATCGCTGCCCAACGGACAGAAACGGGTGTCCTCGGTATAGATGTCGCAACTATGTGCATGACGCTCGACGATACCCAGTCCTGCGTGCAGCGCCAGCAGATACAGCAGGCCGGAGAGTTGGCATAAACCGCCGCCTTCTCCCTGGACGAGATCGCCGCCGACCAGCATGCGGCTGGTTCGGTAGCCGCGCTTTGCGCTGGGTTCTCCCAGCATGCGCATGAGCGACAGGATGCCGCCGGGGGGTATTTCCCGGTCGTTGAGCGATGCGGCGGCAAGGCGCAGGTTATGAAGTTTCGCGGCAACGGAGACGCCCGGCAGAATCGGCTGCTGCAAGGTGAGTTGCGACGGCCAGTGCGTCTGCCGCGCCGCCGATGTCGCCAACAGCGGCAACGACCCGTCGCGCCAGTCCACGAGCCAGCGGCGCAGGCAACGCACACGCAGGCGCAGTTGCGGCGGAATGCAGGCGCGTAGCCGGGTTCTCATGGCGATTTCATGGGGAAGACGGTTTGCGCAGGCATACCGCCATGTAGGAAGCCCATGACGGCGCCAGTCGGCAGCACAGTGTGTCGACGGGGTGCAATAGAGGCCGGATGCGCTGCGGCACGCGATGCACAGGCAGGAACAACAAGCCGGTGCGTTTCGTCAACTCGAACGGCGGCAGACGCTGCAACAGGCTCGCGCAGGAATAGGCGCTGTTGCCATGCCATCCCGGCGTATCGGCGCGTCGCCCGAAGCTGCGCCGTCGCGCCGACGGAAAATCGACGATCCACGTTCCACCCGGTTCGAGCACGCGCCAGACCTCTCGCCCGATGCGTGACAGCGTCTCGGGCGGCAGGTGCATGATCAGATGAAAGGAAAATACCGTCTGCAAAACCCCATCCCTCAGCGGCAGCGCGCATCCGTCACCCTGCCACAGCAGGGTTTCCGGCGCCTTTCGCGTCGCTTCGGCCAGCATCGCCGCGCTCAGGTCGCAGCCTTGCCCGGCATGGGCAAGCAGGCGGCCCGTGCCGCAGGCAAGATCGAGCGTTCGTTCCCGCTCGCCACGGGTCAGCCAGCGTTTCAGCACGCGGCGTTCCTGACGGTCGAGGAAACGGCCATAGCTGTTGCCGAAACGGTTGGTGTCATAGTCGACCGCCAGACGGTCGTAATAGGTTTTTATGTCTTCGGGAGGAATCGTTGCAGTCACGGCTTTCCCGAACAGGTTTCAATCGCCGCACCGACATCGCGCATGTCGACCTCGCCCTACCCGATGCCGCGCAACAGTACGAAACGCAAGAATGCAGACGGGAGTATGTTCAAAGTTCCAGTCTACCCGTTTCCGGCATGGACTCGATGCTTTCGACGAGCAGCAAACGCGGCTTGCCTTCGCGATTTGTTTCGTACTTTCCACGCGCACGGATTCTTCTACCAAATATTTTGCGCGCTTCATCTGTTTGCATCTTAGGCTTGACACAACGTATGACACCGTCCTTTGTTCGTAATTGAAAACGTGTTTTATCAAGGTCGGCTTCGCGTACTTCGCCTTCAAATTCGCCGTCCATGGAATGCTTTGTTTGCGGCTGGATGAGTGCATTG
>WRNU01000027.1 GCA_009776435.1 Betaproteobacteria bacterium
TGCACGATCAACGGACTGGGCGAGCGCGCGGGCAATGCCTCGCTCGAAGAAATCGTCATGGCGGTACGCACCCGCGCCGACGTGTTTCCCGTGCAAACCCGTATCGACACGACCCAGATCGTGCCCGCATCAAAGCTCGTCTCGCAAATCACCGGCTACCCGGTACAGCCCAACAAGGCCATCGTCGGCGCGAACGCCTTCGCCCACGAAGCAGGCATCCATCAGGATGGCGTGCTCAAAAGCCGCGAAACCTATGAAATCATGCGCGCCGAAGATGTCGGCTGGGGGGCGAACAAACTGGTACTGGGCAAGCACTCGGGCCGCAACGCCTTTCGTGCCCGCTTGCAGGAAATCGGCATCGAGATCGATTCCGAAGAACAACTCAACGCTGCCTTCGCCCGTTTCAAGGAATTGGCCGACAAGAAGCATGAAATCTTCGATGAAGACCTCCACGCCCTGATGAGCTATGAGACGGTCACGCCCGACCAGGAACACTTCCGCCTGATCTCGACGCGCTTCCACTCGGAAACCGGAGAGACCCCGCAAGCCGAAATCACCCTCTCCGCCGACGGCAGGGAAATACGCCGCCAGGCAGTCGGCTCCGGCCCCGTGGATGCCGCATTCAAGGCCATCGAAACCATTGCCGAAAGCGGCAGCCAGTTGCTACTTTATTCCGTCAACGCCATCACCACCGGAACCGACGCCCAGGGCGAAGTCACCGTGCGGCTCGCGCGTGGCGGGCGCATCGTCCACGGGCAGGGGGCGGATACCGACATTATCGTCGCTTCGGTCAAGGCTTACCTGAACGCGCTCAACAAGCTGTACGCAGGCAGTGAGGAGAGACTGAATCCGCAGTTGTAGGGGAAAAATCGTCCACCACTCCCGCCAAGGCCGTTTGGGATATAATTTCACGGTATTCCCGTGTTTTGTTCCCTTGGAACAAAGGAAAAGGTCATGAGTGATTACAAGAAGAAAGATTGCGATGGCGAACGGAGGAATCTCCTGCTGGCAACCTCTGCGGTTGGCGGCGCGGCCGTGGTGGCCGCAGCAGTGCCATTCGTTGCCAGTCTGGCGCCATCGGAGCGGGCAAAAGCCGCCGGCGCGCCGGTCGTCGTGGATATCAGCAAACTCGCTCCCGGCGAAAAGGTCGTGGTGAAGTGGCGCGGCAAGCCGGTGTGGGTTTTGCGCCGCACGCCGGAGATGCTCCAATCGCTGGAAGACGTCGCTGGAAAACTCAGCGATCCGAATTCCGAAAAGTCCGACCAGCCCGACTACACCAAGAATCCGTCGCGCGCGATCAAGGACGAATACTTCGTCGCTATCGGTATCTGCACCCACCTTGGCTGCTCGCCAACCGACAAGCTCAAACCAGGTAACGCCGAAAACATGGCACCGGACTGGACAGGCGGTTTTCTCTGTCCGTGCCACGGCTCGCTGTTCGATCTCGCCGGGCGCGTATACAAGAGTCAGCCAGCGCCGACCAATCTCGATATTCCGCCACACAGGTATCTTTCCGATACCGAGATCCTCATTGGCGAAGATTCCAACGATTCCAAGGGGGCTTGAGACATGGGCGCGAACACTTTCCCAAAATACAAGTCGGACGGCTCACTCCTNGGNGGTCTGCTGGAGTGGTTTGATNCCCGCTTTCCGCTGACTTCCATGTGGAAGGCGCACCTGTCCGAATACTACGCGCCGAAGAACTTCAACTTCTGGTACTTCTTCGGCTCCATGGCCNTCGTGGTGCTCATCATCCAGNTCGTGACCGGGATTTTCCTGACCATGAACTACAAGCCCGACGGCACGCTCAACGCTTCCGGCATCCCTGTGGCNTTTGCCAGCGTCGAGTACATCATGCGNGAAGTCCCCGGCGGCTGGTTCATCCGGTACATGCATTCGACCGGNGCGTCGGCCTTCTTCATCGTCGTCTATCTGCACATGTTCCGGGGCATGCTCTACGGTTCCTACCGAAAACCGCGCGAACTGATCTGGATTTTCGGCGTTCTGATCTTTCTGTGCCTGATGGCGGAAGCCTTCATGGGCTACCTGCTGCCCTGGGGGCAGATGTCCTACTGGGGCGCACAGGTCATCATCAATCTCTTTTCGGCCATTCCTTTCGTCGGCCCTGACCTCTCGTTGCTCATCCGGGGCGATTTCGTGGTCTCCGACGCCACGCTGAACCGCTTCTTCGCGCTGCACGTCTGCGCTGTGCCCCTGGCGCTGCTCGGGCTGGTCGTCGCGCACATCCTGGCGCTGCACGAAGTCGGCTCGAACAACCCGGACGGCGTGGAAATCAAGAAGTTCAAGGACGAAAAAGGCGTTCCGCTCGACAGCGTGCCCTTCCATCCGCAATACACGGTCGGGCACGATCTCCCAGCCAACGTGATCTTCCTGATGTTCTTCTTCGCGGTTCTCTTCTTCTGGCCGGAAGGTGGCGGGTACTTCCTGGAGTACAACAACTTCCTGCCCGCAGATCCCATGAAGACGCCGGAACATCTTGCCCCGGTGTGGTACTTCACGCCGTACTACTCGATGCTGCGCGCGATGGTCTGGAATTTCTTCTGGATCGACGCCAAGTTCTGGGGGGTGGTTGCCATGGGCGGCGGCGTAGTAATCCTGGCCTTCCTGCCCTGGCTCGATCGTAGCCCGGCGAAATCCATCCGCTATCGCGGCCCGATCTTCAAGACCCTGCTCACCCTCTTCGTGATCAGCTTCCTGATCCTCGGCTTCCTGGGAACCAAGGCTCCGGATTACCTCGTGTTCGGCTTTATCTCTGGCGCATTTCTTACCAAGGCATTCACCGCCTACTACTTTCTCTTCTTCGTGACGATGCCGTTCTGGTCGAAGATCGACAAATGCAAGCCAGTTCCGGAAAGGGTGACGTTCAAATGAAAACGCACGCAATCAACCTCTTCAAGCGCCTCGCTGCCGTTGTTCTTTTCGCGCCAGCCCTGGCAATGGGGGCTGGAGCCCTCCACCTGGACAAGGCTCCGGTCAGTACCAACCCGCAAAGGCTCCAGCACGGTGCAACATTGTTCGTTCGCTATTGTCTGAACTGCCATAGCGCCTCGGCGATGCGTTACAGCGAGTTGAAGAAGATCGGCTTTGAGGAAAAGACGATCATCGACAGCCTGCTCTTCACCGGCGACAAAATCGGCGATCTGATGACCGTTGCCATGACCCGCGACGACGCCGAAGCCTGGTTCGGTACAGCGCCGCCCGATCTCTCCCTGATCGCGCGCGCCAAGGCTTCGGAAACCGCCTCGGGAGCCGATTACCTCTACACCTACCTGCGCGGCTTCTACAAGGACGAAAACCGCCCGACGGGCTGGAACAACACGGTTTTCTCCAATGTCGGCATGCCGCATGCAATGTGGGATCTGCAAGGCGTGCAGACCGCCGAGGCAGCCAGGGACGGGCACGGCAATGAAACCCTCAAACTCGTCCCGCCGGTCACGTCCGGCACCATGTCGGCGAGCGATTTCGACGAAGCCGTGGCCGATCTCGTCTCCTTCCTGGTCTGGATGAGCGAGCCCTACGCAGACACGAGAAAGACGATTGGCATTTACGTGCTGATTTTCCTTGTCGGTTTCTACGTACTCACCCACTTCCTTGGAAAGTCTTACTGGAAAAACATTCATTGACCACGAACACGATCACGCGGGGTTTCCGGCCCCGTGTGATTTGATGGTCAACTTTCTTCACTCTTTCACGCACCGCGTAGCGGTGCGCTTTCGTTTTGACCCCCCCGGAGCAGCCCAACCATGATGAATCTATATTCCGGCACAACCGATCCATTCAGTCACCGCTGCCGGATCGTGCTCTACGAAAAGGGCATGGATTTTGAAATCATCGATGTCGACCTTTACAACAAGCCCGAAGACATCGCTGTCATCAACCCTTACAACCGTGTGCCTGTACTGGTCGATCGTGAGCTCGTGCTCTACGAGGCGAACATCATCAACGAATACATCGACGAGCGTTTTCCGCACCCGCAGTTGATGCCGCCCGACCCGATCATGCGCGCGCGCGCCCGTCAGTTGCTGCACACCTTCGAGCGCGAGATGTTCGAGCACATTCCGGCGCTCGAAGAAAACCAGAAAGGCGTCGAAAAAACGCGCGCCCACGTGCGCGACCACCTCATCCAGCTTGCGCCGATGTTTACCAAGCAGAAGTTCATGCTCGGAGACGAATTCTCCATGCTCGACGTGGCCATCGCCCCGCTGCTATGGCGGCTCGAACTCTACGGCATCGAATTGCCCAAGGCGGCCTCGCCGCTGATGAAGTACGCGGAACGTATTTTCAGCCGCCAGGGATTCATCGACGCCCTGACCCCCTCCGAAAAGGTGATGAGACGTTAGCGGGCAGGCGAAAACCATCATGGTATCCACCAAGCCCTACCTGATCCGCGCCATTTACGAGTGGTGCGTCGATCAGGGTTTCACCCCTTATCTTGCGGTGCAGGTCGACCAACTCACGCAGGTGCCCTCCGGTTATGTCCGTGAAGGCCAGATCGTGCTCAACGTCGGCCCCGAGGCGACCCATCAGCTCAAGATCGACAACGAACTGGTGACATTTCAGGCGCGCTTCAATGGCGTGGCGCACCAGATCGTCGCGCCGATCGGCAACGTCCTGGCAATCTATGCGCGCGAAAATGGGCAGGGTATTGCGTTCGAGGCCACAGGCGCGCAGGAAGACATGCCCGTCGGGAAAGCATCCGGCTCCGCCGAAGAAAGCGCGGAGCCGCCGGACGAACACCCGCCGCCGTCTTCTCCCCCGCGCGGCTCCCACTTGAAGGTCATCAAATAAGGGAAAGAAGGAAAAGACCTAAAATGACGATGGAATGGAAGGAGAGTTACGCATTTGGCATTCCTCGCATGGACGAGACGCACAGGGAATTCATTGAATTCTGCAATGCGCTTATTGCAATCGGACCGGAAGATGCAGGCTTTCTCGAACGGTTCGACGCCTTTATCGAGCACACTGCCGCGCATTTCGATCAGGAAAACCGCTGGATGGAGGCGGTGAACTTTCCCGTCACCTGTCACCGCGCGGAGCACGATCGCGTACTGGGTGTAGCAAATGAAATACGCCAGCGAGTCGAAAAAGGCGATTTTTTTCTGGGGCGTCGCCTGCTCGAAGAGCTTCCGCCGTGGTTCGACAACCACATCGACACGATGGACACGGCGCTGGCTTATTATCTGAAAAAAACCGGCTTCGACACCGAGACCGAAACATTGCCGGAGGGCGGAAGCGAAACCGCAGACCCCCCGCCTTGCGGCTGATTCTCACCCGCCTCGAAACGGAAATTCAACCGGCGGTTTTTCCCCGCGCATCAGTGCCGCGAGCGCCGAGGCCGAGCCACAGGCAAGCGTCCAGCCCAGGGTTCCGTGGCCGGTATTGAGCCAAAGATTCTCGTAATGCCTGCTACGCCCAATGATGGGTACGCCGCCGGGCGTACTCGGGCGCAGTCCCGCCCAAGGGGTGGCGATCTTGCGGTCGATGGCTCCGGGCAGGCGCGTTTCAGCCCACTCCAGCAAGGCGGCAATGCGGGCAGGGTCGATTTCGAGGTTGAAACCATTCAACTCCGCCGTGCCCGCGATGCGCAGCCGCTCGCCGAGGCGCGAACACACGATGCGACGTGACTCGTCGGTCAGGCTCACCTCGGGCGCGCATGTGGCATCGCGCACTGGCGCGGTGATCGAATAACCCTTGAGCGGGTAAATGGGCAGATGCTCGCCGAGCGGGCGCAACAACCGCCGCCCGTAGCTTCCCAGGCAGATTACGACCGCATCGGCGGTCAGCGAATCGCGGCCCCCGGCGTGACAGACGTCGACCCCAGGGATGCGTCGTCCATCGGCAGCGCGCAGGCGTTCGATGTGCGCGCCGTAATGAAAACGCACCCCGTCGGCGGCGAGGACACGGGCCAGCGCCTGACTGAAACGCATCGTATCGCCGGATTCATCGTCAGGCGCATAAAGACCACCCGCCAGCCGGGGAACGCTCGCGGTCAGCGCCGGCTCGATCCCAGCGCACTGCAAGGCCGTACAAGACCGCAGTTCGATGCCGAAAGCGGCCAGTTCTCCAATACGCACCCTGGCGCGCTCAAACGGCGCAGCCTCGAAAAACAGATGCAGAACGCCTCGCCCTCGCGCGTCGTAGGCATCGGCAAGTCCGACAATCTCTCTCAACTGACGCAACTCGGCCAGGCTATGAACGGCCAGCGCGGCAATGGCAGCGGTGTTGCGGCGGGAGCGCCACGGCAGGCATTCGCGCAAAAACCCGGCCAGCCACTGCCATTGCTCCGCGTCCAGCTTCGGACGCAGCTTGAGCGGCGCGCCTGCGCGGCCTATCCAGCGCAAGACAATGCGTGGCGTGGAAGGATTGGCCCAGGGTTCGGGATGGCTCACCGAAATCTGGCCTCCGTTGGCGAAACTGGCCTCTTGCGCAGCTTCATCCCCGCGCTCGATCACGCTGACGCGAAACCCCGCCCGGCGCAGGAACCAGGCCGTGGTGACGCCGGTGATACCGGCGCCGAGCACCATCACATGCAGGGACATCGAAAATTCACGGTGTACAGGAAGCACGAAGTATAGGCGCACGGAAAACCAAAAGTCCCGTGCCGGAGGGCAAATATCTTACTCCGCCTGGCGATCGTGCCAATGCCTCCACCTGCCCGTGTTGTTACATCTGCGGCATCCCAAGAATGCATGATCGTGCCAAAAACAGGATAATCATCATCTATATTTCAATTATCTTCATCTCGTTTCCGGGGGAGGCGTCATGCCGCAACATATCAGTCTGACCCAGTTTCTCATTGACGAGCAGCGCGCTGGCCGTGTGTCTGCGGATCTGGGGCTGCTGCTTCAAGCTCTCGCCCAATCGGTTGCGGCAATCGCCGCCACGGTGTCGAAAGGTGCGCTGGCCGGCGCGCTTGGCGAAGCGGGAACCGAGAACGTGCAGGGAGAGGCGCAGAAAAAACTCGACGTTATCGCCAACGACATCCTGATCCAGGCCAACGAGTGGGGCGGCTATCTGGGGGCAATGGCCTCGGAGGAACTCGAATTCGTCTGCCAGATCCCCTCCAGCGCCACCAGGGGGGACTACCTGCTGCTGTTCGATCCGCTCGACGGCTCCTCGAACATCGACGTCAACGTGACTATCGGCACCATTTTTTCGGTGCTGCGCAACCCGCAGGCAAAGGATAAAGAGCCGACCGAAGCGGATTTTCTCCAGCCGGGGCGTGACCAGATCGCCGCCGGTTATGCGACTTACGGTCCCTCGACCCAACTGGTGCTGACCTTGGGAGACGGGGTACACGGCTTCACGCTCGACCGCGAAACAGGCGGCTTCCTCCACACCCACCCATTCATGACCGTCCCCACCGAGGCGTGCGAGTACGCGATCAATGCCTCCAACGTCCGCCATTGGGAAGCGCCCGTGCAGCGTTATATCGCCGAATTGCAACAAGGCAGGGACGGCCCGCGCGGCTGCGACTTCAACATGCGCTGGATTGCCTCGATGGTGGCCGATGTTCACCGCGTACTGACTCGTGGCGGCATCTTCATGTACCCGCTCGACGAGAAATGCCGCGCAAAGGGGGGCAAGCTGCGGCTGATGTACGAAGCCAACCCGATGGCGATGTTGATCGAACAGGCGGGCGGAGCCGCGACGACCGGGCGTGGGCGCATTCTCGACATTATCCCGGAGCGCCTGCACCAGCGCGTGCCGGTCATTCTGGGTTCCCGGATCGAGGTCGAGCGGGTAACGTCCTACCATCTCGATCTCGAATCCTGACTACTATCCAAGCGGGCGGAAGCCATGTTCTCCAAAACCAGGTCTTCACGCTTATACCGGAAAGGGGCATGGCTTGCTGTCGGCCTGCTTTTTTGCTTCAAGGCGCTTGCGGGCGAAGTCACCTCGGTCGAGTTGGATGCGCCGCAGGAAATCCAGGCGTTGCTCAAGCAATACGTCTTCCTGCTGCGCATGGATGCCAGCGCCATCCCCGAAGCGGGGCCGGACCGTTCCGCGCTCACGCGCCGCGCCCGCCGGGAAGTGGCTGCCCTGCTTGCCACCGAAGGCTATTTTTCCCCCGAAGTCCGCGTCGACCGTTCCGACACCGCGCGCTGGCGTCTCGTCGTCGAACCTGGACGACGAACCGTTGTAGCGGAAGTCGACATCCAACTCCAGGGCGGGACCGGCGAACCCGACGCCGAGTTGAAAACGCTTCACGAACAACTGCAACGCACCTGGGCCATGCCGTCGGGAACCCCGTTCCGGCAAGCGGACTGGGAATCGGCCAAACAGGCGTTGCTCGATGTCCTGCGCGACGAACGCTACGCGGCGGCGAAGTTCGTTTCATCGAGAGCCGATGTCGATCCCGACGCTGCCAAGGTATGGATCAAAATCGTCGCCGATACCGGTCCGACCTTCCGCCTTGGCGCGCTCGAAGTCAGCGGCCTGCGCGATCTGCCGTCCGACTTCGTCGCCCGTTACAACACGCTCAAGGAAGGAGCCATTTACCGTCGCCGCGATCTTCTGGCCTTTCAGGAATCCCTGCAAAGCGCGCCGCAATTGGCGGTTGTGGTCGTGAGCATCGAGCCGGACCCGCAGCAGGCGGCAGCCGTGCCCGTCCGGGTCGCCGTGACCGAAGCGCCGCCTCGCCGTTTCGGGGTCGGTCTCGGCGCGTCGAGCAATACCGGCTTTCGGGTAGAGGGCACATACCGTCACCTCAACCTGTTCGGAAACGGCTGGGAACTCGCCAGCGGCCTGCGGCTGGAGCAGCGGCGACAAGCGTTCTTCACTGATCTTTTCCTGCCGCCGAGGCAAAGCCGCCATCGCGACAGCGTCGGCGTGGGTCTGGATCGTAGCGATCTGGAAGGGCTCAAGGTCTTCACCCAGGCAGTGGGCGTAGCGCGCACCACCAAGCGCGGACATATCGAAACCCAGATTGCCACGCGGGTACAGCACGAAGAAATCCAGCCTGAAGACGCCGAAAAAAACAGTTACAGCACCCTTACCCTGAATCTGGGGCGGACATGGCGCGCGGTCGACAGCGTGCTCAATCCGCGTCGGGGCCATGTGCTCGAAATCCAGCTTGGTGGCGGCCTTGGCCTGTCACCGCAAGCCAGGGACTTTGGGCGTGTCTATGGACGAATTCAGCGTTACCTCACTTTGGGGGAAGACAACGTCCTGAGCCTGCGCGTCGAAGCCGGCTATACCTTTGCGGAGTCCAATGACGGCGTGCCGCAGGACTTCCTGTTCCGTGCCGGAGGCACCCAATCGGTGCGTGGTTACGCTTATCGCAGCCTGGGTGTGAAAGAAGGTTCCGCCGTCGTCGGGGGGCGCATTCTTGGCACGGGTAGCGTGGAATTCGTGCACTGGCTCAAACCCTCCACCGGTCTGGCCGCCTTCGTCGATTCGGGCGATGCCGCCGATACGAGAAAGGACTTCAGTCTCAATACAGGTTATGGTATCGGCATGCGCTGGCTGAGTCCTGCCGGGCCACTGGCGGTCGATCTGGCATGGGGGCAGGGAAGAACCCGCCCCAGGCTGCATTTCGGGGTGTCGGTCGCGTTTTAGGGCAGGTACTGCTATCGAGCTTTTCCTGAAAACCAGCATGGTTATGCGGTTTTTTGTTCGCCTGTTTCAGAAATGCCCCCAGATGATGCTTGCTGCTAAACCCGTTGCCTGTTGGTCAGGCAGTGCCGACTGCTACGCCCGTTTGTTGTCCGTGTCAATGCATGAGATGCACATAGGAAGGCGGCGGACACACAACAATGGAAGGGGATAGAATGCCATCATCTCTAAAGGGGAATGCTGATGATTACTAGCGACAAGGCATTGATTGTGCAAGGAGTTGAAATCCACCTGACCACCAGGAATGAGGAGGACTACATCAGTCTCACAGACATGGTGGCGAAGTTCGATGGAGGAGCCACACTGATTGATGCGTGGTTGCGCAACAAGGATACAATCGAATTCCTGGCTGTCTGGGAGCGACTACACAACCCAGGGTTTAATTCCGTCGAATTCGACAGAATTAGGCTGGAGGCTGGCACGAATCGCTTTCGACTCTCCGTGAAGCGGTGGACGGAAAATGTAGGAGGCATAGGTGTCATTGCGCGTGCTGGACGCTATGGCGGAACTTTCGCTCATCGTGACATCGCCTTTGAGTTTGGTTCCTGGCTCAGCCCAGAATTCAAGCTGTACCTCATTACTGAGTTTCAGCGGTTCAAGCAAGCCGAGGCTGTACGTGGGCTTGACTGGGATGTGCGACGCACGCTCGCCAAGGTTCAATACCGGGTACACACAGATGCAGTAAAGGCACACCTGATCCCGCCGCAACTGTCTGCGAAAGACGCAGGGTTCGTTTACGCAAACGAGGCTGATGTGCTGAACAAGGCAATTTTTGGGATGACTGCTGCGGAGTGGAAGAAGGTCAATCCGGACACAAAAGGGAACATGAGAGACAACGCCACGATTGAACAACTCGTTGTCTTGTCTAGCCTTGAAAGTCAGAACGCGCTCATGATCCAGCAAGGCGTATCGCAGGAAAACCGCCTGACCATGCTTAACAATTTGGCACGAGCCCAAATTCAGTCACTACTGACTAACCCAAGCCTTCCGCCGCTCAAAGGTGGGCCGTTGTTGAGTTGAGTTGGATTCGGCCATGCTCGATAATCGCGCGAGCATTACCTTGCTGCGCCGTGTTTTGGCGCGTATCGACGAATGCGCACGAGCAAGTGTCCAAACACGCTCAGGGTATCTCACTTACTTAGGCAATCATGGGGTAACAAATAAAACTGAGAAAGCAGTCATTCGGTGAAGACTACTTGAGCCCGGATGGAACGGTACTATCGTTTATGTTAACCGGCACCCAAGCGCGAAGCGCGCGGGGTTGAGCATGTTGTTAGGACGCTTGGCGAAACCTAGACACAAGCCAACCGAACGCACGATCCGCAAAGTATACCGCCTTCGCCTGCCGGAGCGGGATGCAACTGGGAGGCCAAGCACTGAGCGAATGCGACGCAAGGACTAGACATTGGCAGCGCGTCCGAACTGTTGCCGCGTTATTTGTTTTCGCGCTTCATGACGTTCCAGCGTTGTCGAGAAAACAATGTCAAAAACGGCAGGAAGCATGGCTTCTAGGACAGCAGCGCCGCCCTCTGTTGCGCCTCCCTTTGTTGCGACACGATTTCGCAACTCTCCAAAATTTTCTCCGTTTTGAAGCAACAACTTTGCAGTCCCATAAAGTGTCTGAAGGAACATTTCGACAGCATCATCATATGCAATATCTCTTTGTTTGACACCGGCTCGGACAAATTGCTCACAGATGCAAGCCAACAATCCGGGGGCGCAGCTTGTGAAGTCAGCGCAAATCTCAAACTGCTGCTCGGCAATGACTTTAATCTTTCCGATGCGGGTGAACATCTCGCCAATACGATTGCTTTCCACCGGGGAAACTTTGGCGTTGGAGCAAATCAGCGTTACTCCTTCGTGGACTTCGGAAATGATGGTCGGAATCAATTTCGTGATCGGTCCATCGAATAATTGTTCCACGCTTGGAATCTCCAGGCCCCCGGAGATGATGACCAAGTGGGTCGCAACGCTCAAGACACCGAGAATTTCCGACAAGACAGACTTGACTTGGCTAGTGCCGACGCACAAGAAGAGCATTGAGCTATTTTTAGCCACAGTGGAATTGGAGTCAGCGATTTCAATACCGGGAAAACTATCCTTGAGAGAATGAAGTCTATTCTTCGTTTGCGTTGTGATTAGCACCTGCTCAGGGACAATGGCCTTCGTTGCAAGCAGGCTCTTAAGCATCACGCTTCCCATGTGCCCATAACCAATGAAACCGACTTTATCCATGTGGCCGACTCCAATCTCCATATGGGTTTCCTAACGGGAACTATCCTGAACTGGTAGTTGGTGGGTGGTACTGGGATCGAACCAGTGGCCCCTGCCGTGTGAAGGCTAAACATTACGTAGCAATTCCGTAAAATCAATCACTTACAGTCTTTGACGCCGCGCAAACGTGACGGAAATTGCCACGAAACATCATATTTTTACAGGAGTTGGTCACGAAATGGTCACGCAAACGAAAGAACTCATCCGGCGCACGGTTCCCTTACGGGTCAAGCTTTCCCCGGTCGTAGCTGAACGGTTGGATGCCATTGCCCGCCCTCGCGGGCTGACAGCAGCTACCTTGGGGGCATTGGCGGTCGGCGAGTACGTCGAGCGGTACGAGCGCATCCAGCGGACGGAATCCCAAAATTAGGGAGAGATGCGGATTTTGAGGGGTCAAGTGAGAAGCACAGGCCGCATGCGGAGCGCAGCCGAAGGCGAGCACCGAACGGGCGCGCATCGCAGCTTGACGCCGCAAAATCCGCGCATACGCTCCCGGCTGCTGCCGGGGATGGGTTGAAAAACACATCCCCGGCGGCTGCCTCACGGCGAGTGCGGGGTGTGGGGCAGCGCCCCACGGTGTTCTCTCCGAACGAAATCGCAAAGCATTGCATTAAGGGTTGTTGGGATCCCCTTTTTGATTTATCTTTTATCTTTTCCACCATCCGATAATGCGGGGTTGTCATGCCTTCGGAATTTTTCCCTGTACCCGGTGCGGACTTGCTCGAAAAAATTGCCAACGCGGGCATTGACAAGGTTGCAGACCTGTTGGGCATGCGTCTCGATCCCGGTGCGCCAAGGCTCAAGCAACTTTCAGACGAAGAAAGAGCAAGCATGCGGGAAGTAGAAGAACGTGCCATTTTCAAATTTACGGGCAGTTTGGATCAGTTGGAATCCGCTTTAGGCATGCTGCGGCTTGGTCATCATTTTGGCTGGCGTGTTCTGTACGTTATGCACAGCAAAAAGACCATTCGCAACTATGAATCCATTCTTGACATCCGCATCAGAGATTATTTCCCGGAGGAAGGCCCAAGCAGTGGCCGTTCCGTTGGCTTATCCATCGCCAAGCGTTTTACCAATTTCTGGAAGGTCGTAAGCGGGGACATAAAAATCCCTCGCCGTCGTGACGTAATCCCGTAAAAGGGACTTGACATTCCTTTTTGAGGGGCTACCATAGCAGGGAATTTAATTTCCCTTTGCTATGGATACCTCTACACACCTTTCTGACTACTCCAGCGCCCCGCGCTTTCGCGCCCGCGTCTCATCGCGGGTGGCGCAAAGCGCCGGGGTGCGGGAGGTGCGAAGCGCCTCCCCTGGGCTTGTCTCTTCTCAAACAAGTGGAACGCCAACAACCCAAAAGGGTTTTGTCTGCGTCGATCCAAAACAAAACCGCTTGAGGCGTATGCGTCGCCGGGTTTTGACCGGGGCGAGGTTGCATGTCTCTCAGGTCAGTAAATGGCGTCCTGCCATGCTGACGCTTACTTATCACCCCGATGTGCAATGGGATAAGCGCCACGTCTCCGAGTGCGTCCGTAACGCTCGCCAATGGCTCAAGCGCCGGAATCTCTCCTGCCGTTACGTCTGGTCGATGGAATTGACCAAGGCGGGAAAACCGCACTATCACATCGTCATTTGGCTGCCGTGGGGTTCCAAACTTCCCAAACTTGATGAGGCTGGATGGTGGCCGCACGGATCGACGCGCATGGAGTGGGCGCGTTGTGCAGTCGGCTATATCGCCAAATACGTGAGCAAGGGGCAGGAGGATGTGAGCTTGCCCAAGGGGGCGCGTATGTACGGCGTGGGCGGATTGCAAGGGGAAGCCCTCAATGAAGCCCGATGGTGGGCTTTACCGGGTTGGCTCCGGGATGAGCACAAAGTCACCAAGGATCAGCAAGTCATACGGCGGGTCGGGGGCGGCTGGATTGATCGGGAAACCGGAGAGTGTTTTTTTTCGCCGTGGCGGGTGAGATTCATCAAGGGGAGGGTTTTCGCATACCGTCCTGACTGCCTCACAACAGAGGAAGTCGGGCGGCTGATTTCCGCACACATGTGCGGGTTGGACGATCCGGGGGGCAATCGTGCTGCTCTGGTCGCTTGAAGAAGTTGCCCGTCAACTTGGCGGGGTGTCTGTCCGTACCGTCCGACGCCTGATTGAAGCGGGAGAACTCCCGTTTTGCCGTGTCGGGTTCGGGCGCGGGCGTATCCGTGTTATCGCCGACGCCGTGCGCGAATATGTCGCACAGAGAACCGAAGGGGGGCATAGTATGTCCCGCGCGGCGTCGGAGACATTGAGGAGTAATTTTTCATGGTCTACCGACGAGATGATTCCCCGGTCTATTGGGGTAGTTTCACCGATGCAAGCGGCAAAAGAGTTAGGCGCACTACTGGCACTACCAACCGCCGCGAGGCTGAGGCGCTTGAATCCAAATGGAAGCTAGAAGCGCATCAAGAGAAGCAATGGGGCGCAGCTCCAAGCCGTACATTTGATGAACTGATGTTTGCATACATGAAAGCAACATATGGCGTAAAGCGCAGTGCGGAGCGGGATATTTCCTCTCTCAAGAGACTGATGCCCTTTTTTACAGGGCGCGATCTGCTGACGTTGAGGCGTTCCGATGTTCGGGCGTATGTTGAAAAACGCATAGGTGACGGCGTTACGAATGCCACAATAAACAAGGAAGTTGGTTTACTGTCTGCCGCAATCAATTACTCACGGCATAATTGGGATTGGGATATTCCAAACTATGCCGAAGGGATGCGTCTAAGGGAGTCTGAGGGCCGCGTTCGGAGTTTGACGGTAGAGGAAGCAAGGCGGTTGATTGCAGAAGCCGAAAAATCACATCGTTCTCCCCATCTTGCGGACTTCATACGATTGGCGTTAAACACAGGATGCCGCCGTGGTGAATTGCTGAAACTACAATGGAATCGGGTCGATCTGAAAGCGAACCTGTTTTTTTTGGGAGAGCAAGATACCAAGAGCGGGCGACGGCGTTCTGTGCCGCTTAATGCGGAAGCACGAGAGGCTATGCTGAATCTGGCACGGTTCCGTGCAACGCATTGCCCCGCCTCGCCTTGGGTGTTCGCTCATGAAGATGGAAGCCGACAGGCCGCTATTCGTGTCGCTTTTCGTGTCGCTCTCAGGAATGCCGGGATTACGGATTTTCGTATCCACGATCTACGGCATACCTGCGCCTCATGGTTGGTCAGTGCTGGACAACCGTTACCGGCGGTGCGTGATTTGCTTGGGCATTCGGCGATTTCGATGACTGAGCGTTACGCGCACCTTGCCCCGGAGAATGTCCGGGCTGCGGTCGCGGTGCTGGATGGTGTGTCACGAAATGGTCACGCCGAGAATGACAAGGAAGTAGCGAATGCCTGCTAAGTCTTTGTTTTTATTGGTGGGTGGTACTGGGTTCGAACCAGTGGCCCCTGCCGTGTGAAGGCAGTGCTCTACCGCTGAGCTAACCACCCGGAGCGGAACGCAACATCAAGGGAGGCGATTCTAAGTGGGCTGACCAGGCGCGTCAAGGCAAGCCCCGGTCATCCGAACTCCGCCAAGGCCGCGCGCAGACGGGACAGGCGGTCTGGCGCGGGGGCGATGCGTACCCGCTTGGCACGCGAACTCTCTCCGCTCAGCAGTTGAACATCGGATTTCGGCGCACCGCAGACTTCAGCCAGAAACGCGCACAGGGCGGCATTGGCCTTGCCGTCGACGGGCGGCGCAGACAGCCGGATTTTGACGGCTCCGCCGTGAAAACCTGCAAAGCAGGTGCGTTTTGCGCCCGGCTGGACATGCAGGTTCAGAATCAGACCGCCATCACCGGCCTCGGTCAGCCAATCATCCATGTGAGACGCTCAAAAACCGAAAGGCAACACCAACAGACTTATCCGCAGGCGCGCAATGACCAGCAACACGATCTGCAATACCAGCAACAGAACCAGAGGTGACAGGTCGATTCCGCCGAGAGGGGGGATCAGCCGCCGGAACGGCGCAAGGAAAGGCCGTGACAATTCGTCGAACACGTAGGCTGCCGGACTCCGCGATCCGACCCAGGACAGCACTACCGACACGAGGACGACGCCAAAAACGAGGTAGGTCGCCATGCGCGCAAGATCGACGAGGCCCAGGAGCGGAATGGCAAGCGATGAGCTTACTTTCAAGCCCAGACCGATTTGGATCAGGACATAGAGTATCTGTGTCACCCAGGCCAGCAGCAGGCTCGCCATGTCCAGACCGAACAGGCCGGGAATGATGCGGCGCGCCGGCATGACAGCCCAGTCGGTGACGGTGATGACGAAGTGCCCGATCGGGTTGCGGAACGATACCCGCCCCCATTGCATGAAAAACCGGGCCAGCAGCACCAGCGTGATGAAGCCGAATACAGTACCGGCGATAAGGAGCACGATTTGTTCAAGCATGTTGTTTCGTCCTTCAGGTAAATCTTCTAATTCTGCCCGAACTGTTCACCCAGTTCACGGCTTCGCACGCTGGCCGCTTCCACTGCGCCGATCAGGGCATCATGCCAGCCGACAGCGTCAAGGTGTGCGAGCGCGGCAGCAGTCGTCCCTCCTTTTGAGGTTACTTTCTCGCGCAGCATGGAGGGAGAATCCTTTGACTCTTCCGCCAGTCTGGCCGCGCCAAGCACAGTGTCGATAGCCAGACGACGGGCGCTGGCCGCGTCGAACCCCTGCTTCATTCCGGCAGCTTCCAGGGCTTCGATGAAGTGGAAAACGTAGGCCGGACCGCTGCCGGAGATACCCGTGACCGCATCGAGCCGGGCCTCGTCGTCGACCCATACGATACTGCCGACGGCGGCAAGGATGCGCTCGGCAATTTCACGCCCGGCAGCATCGACTCCGGGCGCGGCAAACATTCCGGTGACGCCCGCGCCAATCAGCGCCGGGGTATTGGGCATGCAGCGCACCAGCCGAGGATGGGGCATGCCGGCCTTGCCAAGCCAGCGCCCGATGTCGACCAGACGCAGCCCGGCGGCAACGCTGATGACGAGCGTCTCCCGTAACGCGCCAGCTATGGGAATCAGCGCAGCTTTCATCTGCTGGGGCTTGACGGCCAGCGCCAGAACGTCGCTATCGAGTACGTCGGCATCGGGCGCGGACAACGCAATCACGCCGTAGCGCGATTGCAGCCGCTCGCGGGCGGCAGCGTCCGGCTCGACGACGACGATGTCGGCGGCTTCAAAACCGCGCTTTCGCATGCCCCCGATCAGGGCGGAGGCCATGTTGCCTCCACCAAGGAATGAAATTTTCATGGTAAAACCGCTTCTCCCGTTCTGGCTGCTCTCGTCTCTTCCCGTTCGCCGAAAATGGCCGTGCCGACCCGCACGATGGTTGCGCCTTCGGCGATGGCCACCTCGAGGTCGTGCGACATGCCCATCGACAAGGTGTCGAGCGCGAGTCCCTCAGCCTGCAATCGTTCGCTCAATTGCCGCAACAACGCAAAACGGCTGCGCAACAATGACTGGTCTTCACTCGGCTCCGGGATGCACATCAAACCACGCAGGCACAGGCGTGGCAAGGCGGCAACAGCATGCGCCAACGGCAGGATTTCACCGGGCGACACACCGCTCTTGCTCGCTTCACCGCTCACGTTGACTTGCAGGCAAACCTGCAACGGAAGACGGTCGGCATCACGCTGCATGGACAGGCGCTCGGCGATTTTCAGGCGATCGATGCTGTGCACCCAATCGCAGCACTCGGCCACGATTCGAGTCTTGTTGCCCTGCAAGGGGCCGATGAAATGCCATTCCAGCCCCGATCCGGCCAGCGAGGCGGCTTTATCAGCCACTTCGTTCGCGTAGTTTTCGCCGAAAGTGCGCTGCCCCGCCTCGAACGCGGCACGCACCTCCGAGGCAGAGCAGGTTTTACTCACCGCCAACAGGTGAATTGCAGCCGCATCGCGTCCGGCAACCCTGGCTGCGGCGGCAATACGTGCACGCACGGCATGAAAGGCGGCGGCTATCGGTGTCATGTCGCCGAATTTTTGGCTTTTCGTTAAAAGAGATGGCAGTAGTATAACCGCTGTCTTTCCGATGCCGGTGCCGACATCCCCATTCAGCCATCTATTCCTGCACATCATGGACATCACCGAACTGCTTGCCTTCTCCGTCAAAAACCGGGCTTCCGACCTGCACCTGTCCGCCGGTTTGCCGCCCATGATCCGTGTCAACGGGGATGTGCGCAAAATCAATCTCCCTCCCCTGGAACACAGGGAAGTGCACGCACTGGTCTATGACATCATGAACGATCGCCAGCGCAAGCAATTCGAGGAAGTCCTGGAGTGCGATTTCGCTTTCTCCATTCCCAATCTCGCGCGTTTCCGGGTCAATGCGTTCAACCAGGAGCGCGGCGCAGCGGCGGTGTTCCGGACGATTCCGTCCAAGATACTGTCGCTGGAGTCGCTCAACTGCCCGAAGATTTTCCAGGACATCGTGGAGCAATCGCGCGGCATCGTCCTCGTCACCGGCCCGACGGGTTCGGGCAAATCGACGACCCTGGCGGCAATGATCGACTACATCAATGAAAACGACTACGCGCACATCCTCACCGTCGAAGACCCGATTGAATTCGTCCATGTGCCCAAGCGTTGCCTGATCAACCAGCGCGAGGTGTTCCGTGACACGCTTTCGTTCAACAATGCCTTGCGCTCCGCCCTGCGTGAAGACCCGGACGTGATCCTGGTGGGTGAGCTGCGCGACCTGGAAACCATCCGTCTGGCGCTGACGGCAGCGGAAACCGGGCATTTGGTGTTCGGCACGCTGCATACCTCCTCGGCTTCCAAGACCGTCGACCGTATCGTCGACGTATTTCCGGCAGCGGAAAAGGAAATGGTGCGTTCGATGCTCTCCGAATCCCTGCGCGCGGTCATCTCGCAAGCCCTGGTCAAGACCAAGGATGAATCGGGACGGGTTGCGGCGCACGAAATCATGATCGGAACCCCGGCGATCCGTAATCTGATCCGCGAAAACAAGGTGGCCCAGATGTATTCCTCGATCCAGACAGGTCAAAACCACGGCATGCAGACACTCGATCAGTGCCTCACCGATCTCGTGCGGCGCAACATCATCTCCGCGCCTGAAGCCCGGTCGCACGCGCAGAACAAGGACAATTTTGCCGCTTGAGGGCTGCTGACATTTTCCGGAAGGCGGAATACGGCATCGGCGGAAACAACGGCGGTACAGGGGAAAAAATATGAAACGAGATCAATCACTCAAATTCATGCACGACCTGCTGCGCCTGATGCTGCAAAAAAACGGCTCCGACCTGTTGATTACCGCAGGCTTTCCTCCCGCGATCAAGATCGACGGACGAGTCGTGCCGCAATCGAACCAGTCCCTGTCCCCGGCGCACACGATGGAATTGACCAGGGCGGTCATGAACGACCGTCAGGCCGCCGAATTTGAAGCTACCAAGGAATGCAATTTCGCCATTTCGCCCGCCGGCATCGGGCGTTTTCGCGCCAACGCCTTCATACAACAGGGGCGAGTCGGGCTCGTGTTGCGGACGATTTCAAACAAGATTCCCACCTTCGAAGAACTGCGCCTGCCTCCGGTTCTGAAAAAAATTGCCCTCTCAAAACGTGGGCTGGTGATCTTCGTCGGCGGAACCGGAACCGGCAAAACCACCTCGCTGGCGGCGATGGTCGATTACTGCAACGAAAACTCCCACGGCCACATCATCACCATCGAAGACCCGATTGAATACATCCATGAACACAAGAAATGCATCATCGAGCAGCGCGAAGTCGGNATCGACACCGACTCCTGGGAANTGGCGTTGAAAAACACCCTGCGCCAGGCGCCGGATGTCATTCTCATGGGAGAAATCCGCGACCGCGAAACGATGGACTACGCCATTGCCTTTGCCGAAACCGGCCATCTGGCTCTGGCGACCCTGCACGCCAACAGCACCAATCAGGCCGTCGACCGCATCGTCAACTTCTTCCCCGAGCAGCGCCGTCAACAGTTGTTGATGGATCTGTCGCTCAATATCCGGGCCATGATCTCGCAGCGGCTGCTCCCCATCAAGAACAGCAAGGGCCGAATTCCTGCGGTCGAGATCATGCTCAACTCTCCGCTCATCTCCGATCTGATCTTCAAGGGCAGTATCCCGGAAATCCGGGACGTGATGAAACGCTCGCGCGAAGAAGGCATGCAGACTTTCGATCAGGCGCTGTTCGATCTGTATGAAGCCGAACTGATCACTTACGAAGACGCCCTGCGCAACGCGGACTCGCTCAACGACCTGCGCCTGCAAATCAAGCTCAACAGCAAGCACAGCGACCCCGGCGCGATCATCGACAACATCCGTAATCTCGACGTGGTATAACCTGCTCAAACCCTGCCGGATCGGCGCGGGCAGGCTGTCGGCAGCCATGATTCCGTAGCACGCTCAAACGGTCTTTTGCGATGACCGTTACGGCTACCGTGGCCGCACCGATTGGAGGTTTCTGCAACACGGAAGCGTCCGGGTGCGTCCATGTATTTACAAACGCTTACAATCCGGCTACATCGTGACAAAATATCGCCAAACATGAGTGTTATCGTAACCACGTGTCTGAGATCCGCGATTCGCGGAAGATTCGTGTAGAACGTACAACCAGGAGCACTATCATGAAATATCGCATCGGTTCATTGGCCACCCTGCTGGTCATCGGCCTTCTCTCCAGCGCCTCGGCCCTGGCTGCCCCCGCCCAGAAAGGCAACAGCTACCGCTCGCCCCCTCCCCGCAGCGCGCCTCCTGCCCGTCAGGTGCAACGTGCGCCAGCGCCCCGCAAAGTGCAACGTGCACCGGCGCCTCGTCAGGTTCATCGCGCGCCGCCTCCCGTATACGCCACCACCGCTCATCGTCCCGGACGTTCCTGGCAGGTAGGTCGGCAATTGCCGCGCACGGTCGTCTATCAAGAGGTTTCAGCGCCGCACTACTCGCAATACAGACTGGCGCCTCCGCCCCACAACCATCGCTATGTGCGTGTGGGTGATGACATCCTGATGATCGCAATCGGAACCGGCCTGATTGCCAGCGCCATATACAACATCTCTCACTGAGCGTTCTATCCGGTGTTTTGCGCACGGTCGGGCATTGTCCCGACCGTTTTTTTCATGGTCTTTACCACACCGAAGAGCATGGGTTCATCCCGATGCTCTACAAACGCTTACAATTCGGCTACATCGTGACAAAATACCGCCAAACGTGAATAGTATAGTTGGTGCATGTCTGAGACCCGCTCTTCTCGAAAGATTTGCGTGGAACATACTACCAGGAGCACTATCATGAAATATCGCATCGGTTCATTGGCTGCCTTGCTGATCATCGGCCTTGTCTCCAGCGCCTCGGCCTTGGCTGGCCCCCGCAACCACCAAGGGGATCACGGCTATCGCTCGTCATCCCAGCGCAGTGCGCCGCCAGCCCGTCAGGCTCGCAGCGCGCCTCCGCAGCAGGTTCGTAGCGCACCGCCGGCTCGCCAGGTTCGTAGCGCGCCTCCGGCACGTCAGGTTCGTAGCGCACCACCGGCTCGTCAGGTTCGTAGCGCACCACCGGCTCGTCAGGTTCACCGCGCGCCGCCAGCCCGTCAGGTTCACCGCGCGCCTCCG
>WRNU01000028.1 GCA_009776435.1 Betaproteobacteria bacterium
GCAACAACAACCCTGTCTAATTGAGGAAAAGCATGAACAAAGGTGAATTCGTCGAAGCTCTGGCTGATCGTCTGGATATTTCGCGCGCTCAGGCCGAGCGTGCGCTGACCGGGGTGCTGGAGATCATTTCCGAGCAACTGGTCCAAGGTGAGAAGGTGGCCTTTGCCGGTTTCGGGTCGTTTGAGGTTTCCGCACGTGCGGCGCGTACAGGCCGTGATCCGCGAACTGGCGCAGCAATCAGTATTGCCGCATCGAACGTGCCCAAGTTTTCCGCTGGCGCGAACCTGAAGGCCGCCGTCAACGCCGGCAAAGGCAAGCGCTGAACCGATCCGCGATCCAATTGATTTGTTGAGTAAAAACCGGCAAGGGTGGTCGCCCTCGCCGGTTTTTACGTTGCAGGAGCGGGTTTCAAACCCGCCCCTGCGTGCTTGTGCGCCTGACGGCGGTTTCTTCGGGACGCAGTTTGTCCGCCAGGCGATCGAGTACGCCATTGATGAACTTGTGTCCGTCTGCGCCGCCGTATTTCTTTGCCAGTTCGATGGCTTCGTTGATGACGACACGGTAGGGCGTTTCAACGTCGTGGCGCAACTCGAAGACGCTCAACAGCAGGATCGCGTGCTCGACCGGCGAGAGTTCCGGAATGGTGCGCGTGAGCAGCGGTTCGATGATCGCGCGCGCCTCGGGTGCTTCGCGCACCGCGCCTTGCAGCAGGGTGGCGAAGAATTCGGCATCCGGTGGGGTGCGTGAGCCGGTTTTCTTTTTGGGGCGCTTGTCTTCCGGCGCAGCACTGGCGAGGAGTTCTTCGATGGCGTTCAACTGCGCCAGCGGCGCTTGTTCGGGCGGCGAAAGTCCGACGGATGCATGATGTATTTCCGCTGTCTCTTCGGCGGAGGGTTCGTGCAGCAGCCACTGGTAGATGCCTTGCAGCGCAAGCTCGCGCGCGCGGGCGCGCGCGGCGATTTCCCGTCGTCCTTCCCGGCTCACGGCAGCGCCTTGAGCAGGTTGACCATCTCGATCGCTACACGCGCGCAGTCACGGCCCTTGTCCTGCATCCGCACCAGCGCCTGGTCGTCGTCCTCGGTGGTCAACACGCCGTTGGCAATGGGTAAGCCGCTGTCGAGCATGATCCGGGAGATGCCTGCGCCCATTTCGTTGGAAACCAGTTCGAAGTGGTAGGTTTCGCCCCGGATGACCGCGCCCAGCGCCACCAGCGCGTCGAACCGACCGCTACGGGCAAGGCGTTGCAGCGCCAGGGGGATTTCGAGCGCGCCGGGTACGGTGACGATGCTGATTGCATCTTTTGTGACGCCGAGGGCGCGTAACTCCTCGATACAGGCAGAAAGCAGTCCTTCACCCACATCCGGGTTGAAGCAGCTCATGACGATGCCGATGCGCAACCCCTGTCCATCGAGGTCGATGTCGTATTCCGTGATGCCGTCGTAGCGGGACATGATGAGGTATGGGAAAGTGGGTTCAGGTTCGGTCGGCTTCGCGGGAATCGGCGGGCCGGGGGCAGGGTGGAGTATCGTCGCAGGATTCCTGATGTGCGAAAAAACCCGTGATTTCGAGTCCGAACCCGGCCATGTTGGGAATCTTGCGTGGACTGGTGAGTACGCGCATCTTGCCGACGTTCAGGCTGCGCAGGATTTGCGCGCCGACGCCGGAGAGCCTGGCATCCCAGCGCGCCTGTGGTGCGCCCTTGCCGGTAAGCTGATCGAGCAGTTCCTGCCCGGTCTGCGGGCGATACAGAAGCACGATCACGCCTGCCCCCGCTTCGGCCAGCGCGATGAACGCCTGGTGAAGCGCAAAGGAATGGCCGCCGGAGGAGGAGTCGAGAAAATTGACGAAGGAAACAGGTTCGTGCACGCGAACGAAGGTTTCGATCTCGGGACGAATGTCGCCGTGATAGACCGCGAAATGCACGTCGTTCGAGGTGTTGTCCCGGAAGGCTGCGAGTCGGAAGCGTCCGTAAGGGGTGTCGATTTCCTTGTCGGCGATGCGTTCGATCAGTCGTTCGTTGGCGGCGCGGTATTCGATGAGATCGCGGATGGCCCCGATCTTGAGTTTGTGCTTGCGGGCGAATTCGACCAGATCGGGCAGCCGCGCCATCGTGCCGTCTTCTCTGAGTATTTCGCAGATCACCGCCGCCGGTTCCCGTCCGGCAAGCTGGGCGAGATCGCAACCGGCCTCGGTATGACCGGCGCGGATCAGCACGCCGCCCTTCTGGGCGGTGAGCGGAAAGATGTGGCCGGGCATCACGATATCTTCCGGTTTGGCGTGGCGGGCGACGGCTACCTGGATCGTGCGGGCGCGGTCGTGGGCCGAGATGCCGGTCGTCACGCCGGTGGCCGCTTCGATGGAGGCGGTGAAGGCCGTGCCGTACTGCGTGCGGTTGTCCTTGACCATCTGTTCGAGGCCGAGTTGTTGGCAACGCTCGTGGGTAAGCGTCAGGCAGACGAGTCCGCGCCCGTGCGTGACCATGAAGTTGACGGCTTCCGGGGTGACGAATTCGGCGGCCATGACCAGGTCGCCTTCGTTCTCACGATCTTCCTCGTCGACGAGCACGACGATGCGCCCGGCCCTGATCTCGTCGATGATCTCGGAGATCGGGGACAGGGCGCTCTTGTGCGCGGAAGCCTGCATCGGGATGTTATGGATCTGTGCGCGCATTTTCGGTTTCTTGATGATTGAGGGTGTGGGTGGGCGTGTGTGTTTCAGGAAGCGGCGTCCGCGTCCCGTTCATCGCGCCAGGTCATCATGCGCTCGACATAACGGGCGATGAGGTCGATTTCGAGGTTGACCTTGTCGCCTGTTTTCAGATGCTTGAAATTGGTAACGGCAATCGTGTGCGGGATCAGGTTGATCGAAAAATCGCGTCCGTGGACAGCGTTGACCGTGAGGCTCACGCCGTTGACCGTGACGGAACCCTTGCGTGCGATGTAGCCCGCGATGGAGTCCGGCGCGCGCACCACCAGTTCGAAACTCTCGGCCAGGGGCGCGAAACTCACGATTTCACCGATGCCGTCCACGTGTCCCGTGACCAGGTGGCCGCCGATCAGGCCGTTGAGGGCAAGCGCCTTTTCGAGGTTGACCTCGCTGCCCACATAATCCAGCCCGACCGAGCAGTTGAGGGTTTCGCGCGAGACATCGAATTTCGCGCGGTTGCCATCGCGTTCGATCACGGTCAGGCACACGCCGCTGTTGGCGATGCTGTCGCCGAGCGCGACGCCGTCGAGGCCGAGTTCGCCCGTGTCCACGGTGAGACGCAGGCCATCGCCCAGAGGTTCGATTCGTTCGATACGACCGACTGCGGTCACGATACCGGAGAACATAGGAATACGGTGCGAGGAAAAATGTTCATTATAGGCACAAAGCCGCTATAACGTGCGGTCGAGCAGGGCGGAGAATTTGTCGGCGGGCATGAACCCTACCACGCGCAGATCGTTGCGCAACTGGCCGTCTGCGTCGAAAAACACGATACCCGGCGGACCGACGAGGCCGAAGCGTCCGAGCAGCGCCTTGTGCGAATCGTTGTAGGCGGTGACGTCGACCCGCAGCAGCCGCATGCGCGCCATCCGCGCGGCGACAGCCGGATCGCTGAAGGTATCGCGTTCCATTTGTTTGCAGGTGGAACACCAGTCGGCATAGAAATCGAGGAGAATCGGGCGGTCGGTGGTTTTCAATCGGGCGTCGAGTTCGGCTTCCGAATCGATGTTCTCGAAGGCGGGAAGGGTGGAGCTTGCGCCGCCGATTTCCTGGAAAACCGACTGGAGTCCCGGAAATGCCGGCAAAGCAATCCATACTGCCACCGCCAGCAACAGCACGCCCATCGTTTTCCGAACCCTTTCCATCCACGGCCCGGCCTTGGGTAGCGAATGCGCCGCCAGCGCCACAATGATGAGCGGCACGCCCATGCCCAGCGCGAGTGTGAAGAGCGCCAGCCCCCCCAGTGCCGCGTCGCCGGTTTGAGCGATATAGAGCAGCGCGCCCGCCAGGGGAGCCGTGACGCATGGGCTGACGATGAGTGCCGAGATTGCGCCCATCAACGCCACGCCGCCGAGATGCCCTCCCTTTTCTCGATTGGCTGCGCCGACAAGACGATTTTGCAGCGATGTCGGCAGCCGCAGTTCATAGAGGCCGAACATCGACAGCGCCAACAGCACGAACAGCAGGGCGAAAACCAGTGGAACCCAGGTATTTTGCAGCATGGCCGAGAGCAGGGAGCCGGTCAGTCCCGCGGCGACGCCCGCCAGGGCATAGATCGTCGCCATGCCGAGCACGTAGGCGATCGAGAGCGCCAGCGCGCGCGGGCGCGTTACGGCGTTGCCCGCGCCGACGATAATGCTGGACAGGATCGGGATCATCGGGAAGACGCAGGGCGTAAACGCCAGCAACAGACCGAGTCCGAAGAAAATGACCAGCGCCAGCGGCGCGCTGGTCGAAGAGAGTAGTCCGGCCAGCCGCCCGCTTTCATTATAGTCGTTTGTGTTGTTTGCGCGGCTATCGGTGCTGTCGTTGTCGGGATTCTCCGTAAGCCCGGTCAGCTTGATTTCCGCGCGTTGCACGGTTGGGGGATAGCAGATGCCACCCTCCCAACAGCCCTGGCTCTTCACGGCCAGGGTGAAGCGTTCGAGTCCCTGCGGCGCGCCGACCGGCAGACGCATGCGCAACCGGGTGTGATAGGTTTCGACCTCGCCGAAAACGGGGTCGTTCTTGATCTCGCCGGGCGGACGCTCGACGAGGCCGAGGTCGATCCCGGCAGGTTCCGCTTCAAACGCGAAACGCTCGCCGTAAAGGTAGTACCTGGGCGCGATTTCAAAGACGATTTCCACGGTGTCGCGGCTGACTGCGTGCGCACGCATGGCGAAAGCCTTTTCCACGGGGAGCGGGTCGTTGGCCTCCACGTGTGGCGCGTAAAACGCCAGCAGGCACGCAAAGAAAAACGTGGTCAAAAAAGCGGCAAGCGGCGGGCGTCGGAAAATCGGCATGGGGTAGGGCGCAAAGTCAGGTAATGTCAGGCGTCAGCGGGTCAGACATCGTAACCGAAGCGACCACCCAGTCAAGGTAGGCGGGCAGTCCGCATGTGACGGGTAGCGCGATCAATTCCGGTATTTCATAGGGGTGCAGGGCTTGCAGCGCTGCTTCGATCGCCGGATAACGGGCGCGGGTGGTCTTGATGAGCAGGGGGATTTCGCTGGCCGTCTCGATCACGCCCTGCCAGCGGTACACCGAGTCGCATGGCGAGAGGATATTGACGCATGCCGCGAGATTTTCCTCGACGAGCCGTGCGGCCAGCGTGTCCGCGCTTGCCCTGTCGGGCAAGGTAGTGAGGACGAGAAGAACTTCGGTCATAGTCAGGTAGTCTAAATGGGGAAATGCTGTGCATTATGAAACCAATTGTTGCGCGTCATCCAACTATATCGTGGCGCATAATCGCCCTTTCTTTCCAGTTTCGAGGTCAATTCATGTCCGAGTTTTTTGCCGTCCTGCTTCAATACCTGTCGCCCAAGCGGTTGTTGAGCCGCCTGGCGGGCTGGTTTGCGAACAGGAAGGGAGGCGCGATCACATCGGCGGCCATCGCCGCGTTCGCGCGCCGCTATCGCGTCGATATGCGCGAAGCGGCCAAACCGGATTTGCTTGCCTACGAGAGTTTCAACGACTTTTTCACCCGCGCGCTACGCCCCGACGCGCGGCCACTTGCCGAGGCCGATCTCGTTTGCCCGGTTGATGGGGCGATCAGTGAGTGCGGAGCCATTGCGGGCGAGCAGATTTTCCAGGCAAAGGGGCGCCATTACTCGATCCGCGATCTCCTCGGCGACGATGCCGGATTGGCGGAGAAGTTCGTGAATGGCGGTTTTGCCACGCTCTACCTGAGTCCACGCGACTATCACCGGGTTCACATGCCTTGCGCCGGACGGCTCGTGCGCATGATCCATGTGCCGGGGAGCCTCTTCTCGGTCAATCCATTGATGGCGCGCGAGATACCAAGGTTATTCGCCCGCAACGAACGGGTGGTGTGCGTATTTGAATCGGAACAGGGGCCGTTTGCGCTCGTGCTCGTCGGCGCGGCGATCGTCGGCAGCGTGGAAACCGTCTGGCACGGCGTGGTGACGCCCCCGCACGGTCGCCGGGTGAGCCTCTGGAATTACGAGGGAAGCGAGCAGATTGTTGAACTGCCACAAGGGGCGGAGATGGGGCGTTTCAAGCTCGGCTCGACCGTCGTGGCGCTCTTCGCCCGTCCGGACATGTGTTTTGCACCGGACTGGATGCCGGGGAAACCGGTCAGGATGGGCGAGGCGATGGGAAGCCTCGGGAGTGCAGGGAGGGGCGAAAACCCAACGGAATAGCATGCGCGAACTCGACGTTTTCACCTGTCCGCTCGACGGCATCGCGCTGATAGAGGCTTCGGCGGGCACGGGCAAGACCTGGAATATCTGCGGGCTTTACCTGCGGCAATTGCTGGAAAAAGACCTGCCGGTCAACCGTCTGCTGGTGGTGACCTTTACCCGCGCCGCCACTGCCGAACTCTCCGCCCGCATCCGGGGGCGTATCCTTGCCGCCTTGTGGGCGCTCGAAGGCGGCGCGGCGGGGGATGACCCTTTCATTCCATCCCTGCTTGCCGCCGCGCGCGCCGTCGGGGTCGATGAAAAGGAAATGGAACGGCGGTTGCGTGAGGCGCTGGCTTCGTTTGACGAAGCCGCCATCTTCACCATCCACGGTTTTTGCCAGCGCGCGCTTGCCGATGCGTCTTTTTCCGCCGGTTTGTCCCAGGCATTTGAAGTCGGCGAGGACGATAGCGATCTGCGTCTCGATGTAACGCGGGATTTCTGGCGGCGTGAGCTTGCGGACATCGGGACGGCGCTGGCCGATTACCTGCTGGATTGCGGCGACAGCCCCGAACGTTGGGCCGAATGGCTCAAGCAGACACAGGCGCGTCCCCTGGCGGAGAGCCGATGGGATGAAGCAGGCTGTAAGAACGAACCTTCTTCGCTCGCGTGCGAGGAGGTCGACAAAGCCTACAGCGAAGCCTGCCGCCTCTGGGACGGCGGTGAAGCGCCCCGACAGGCGATTGTCGATGCGTTGGGCGGGCTGAACAAGGCCATCTACAAGGCTGAGGCCATCGAAACCGCATCCCGGCAGTGGTCGAGATGGCTGGCGATGAACGAGGCGCGCTACAAGGCCGGAAAGGACGACAAACGCCACCTTTTCGGCGCTGCCACGCTGGCGGGCAAGACGAACAAGGGGCACGCGCCGCCCGCGCATTCTTTTTTCGAGGCCGCCCAAAACCTGCTCGACGCGCGCGGGCAACTCGACGCGGAACTGGAAATGGCGCGACGGCGGCTCTTGTGCCGCTTCATCGAACACGCCGGGGCCGGATTGCGGGCGCGCAAGCAGGCCGAGCGCCGCATCAGCTACGACGACATTCTATGGAACGCTTATGAGGCGCTTACCCTTCGCCCCTGGCTCGCGGCGGCCTTGCACACGCGCTACCCGGTGGCGCTGATCGACGAATTTCAGGACACCGACCCGTTGCAACTGGCAATTTTCCAGAGCATCTATGCGCAAGAAAACCGTCGCGGAAGCCTCTTCCTCGTGGGCGATCCCAAACAGGCGATCTACAGCTTTCGCGGGGCCGATCTGCATACCTATCTCGGCGCACGCGAACTTGCCGATTCGCATTACACCCTGGGGGTCAACCGCCGCTCGACCCCGGAACTGGTCGCAGCCTGCAATCGACTCTTCAGCGCCAATCCTCATGTATTCATGAAAGAAGGGCTGGATTTCCGGCCTGTGCAGGCGCAACAGCCGCCTTCGCAAATCCTCGAAGACCGTTCCGGCAACGGCGCTGCCTTGCGCTTGTGGCGCATTCCGTGCGAAGACGACGGCGGACGATTGCTGCGGAAAACGGCCATCGACCGCGCTGCGGCAGCAACGGCTGCGGAGATTGCCCGCCTGCTCGCGGCAGGCAGACGGGCAGAGATATGCATCGACGGACGCGATCTCGCCCCCGCCGATCTGGCGGTGCTGGTGCGCAGCCACAATCAGGGCAGTCTCATGCGGGCGGCGCTGGCGGAAAGGGGGGTGGGCAGTGTCGAACTGTCGCAGAACAGCGTTTTTGCCTCCTTCGAGGCCGAAGAACTGGAACAGGTTCTGGCCGCGATTGTTGACCCGTCGCGCGAACGCCTGCTCAAGACTGCGCTCGCTACCGTGTTGATGGGCTGGGATGCTGCCGAGTTGGCGAGGCTGGCGGAAGACGATGACGGGTTTATTCGGCAGTTCGAGCGTTTCAACGAATGGCACGAAGACTGGCAACGGCGTGGTTTCGCCTTCATGCTGTGGCGCTGGATGGCCGACGCGCAAGTCGCGGCGCGCCTCCTTGCCCTGGAGGACGGCGAACGGCGCTTGACCAACCTCCTGCACCTGGCTGAACTCCTGCAACGCGAAGTCGGCAGGGACTCCCCTGCCGGAACGCTCCGAACGCTCGCTCGCCGCCGAGCCGAGGAGAGCGGGGGCGATGACGCCCTGTTGCGGCTGGAATCCGACCGCAATCTGGTGCGGATCGTCACCATCCATCGCGCCAAGGGATTGCAATACGGCATCGTGTTTTGCCCATTCCTGTTCGACGGACTGCCGCCAAAGAGTCAGACCGGGCCGATGCGCCTCTGGCACGACGAAGCGGGCAGGCAGGTGGCGGATTGGCGGTACGCACCGGAAAATGCCGATGCCATCAAGGAACGGCTTGCCGACGAACGCGACGCGGAAACCTTGCGGCTCCTCTACGTGGCGCTCACGCGGGCCGTTCATCGTTGCGTGCTCGTGGTCGGTTACTACGGCAAAAAAGCAGGGAAGGGCGTGAGCACGAAAGAAAGCACACGCAGCCTGCTCAACTGGATGCTGGCCGGAGCCGGGCAGGACGGGGCGCAATGGCGGAAATCGGACATCGACCCGAATGAAATCGACTCGCGTTGGCGCGCGCTCGCCCATGACAGCGAAGGTGCGATCGCATTGGAAGATCTACCTTCCGGCGAAGGCGAACCGTTGCCGTGGGGGGAAGAAAAGCCCGTGTTTTCCGCTCTACGCCCGCCCGTCGTGCCGGAAGGCTGGCGGATAGGCAGCTACAGTGCGCTCGTTTCCGGCGCGGTCCACGAAGACGCGGCGCGGGATCACGATGCGCGCGTCGGACAATCCGCCTTTGAGCCTGCCGACGCACCGGAAACGCCGCCTGCCGCGCCTGTACCGGAGGACGACATCCTGCGCTTCCCACGTGGTGCGGCAGCGGGCGATTGCGTGCATACCCTGTTCGAATCCATCGACTTCATCCGGCCAGAAACACACCCCGCTGCCATTGCCAGGGCGCTTGCGGCCCATCCATTGCGCGCGGCAGATGCCGCACCACTGTCGCGGATGCTCTCAAACATGCTTGCCGACGTTCTTGCCACTCCTCTGCTCGGCGATGATGACGCCACCTTGCGTCTGGAAACCGTGCCGCGCTCGAGGCGGCTGTCCGAATTCGGTTTTTACCTGCCGTCGCCCCGGCTGGAAGTCGATAAACTCGACGGCTGGCTTGCCATTCACGGCTACGGCGGGCCACGGCTCGCCGCCCGCGACCTCACTGGTTATCTCAAGGGCTACATCGACCTCGTGTTTGAGCATGCGGGCCGCTACTGGGCGCTCGACTGGAAAACCAACTACCTCGGCGAGGCGCAATCCGCCTATGCCCCGGCGGCGCTGGAAACGGCGATGCGGCAACACGGTTACCATCTCCAACACCTGCTCTACACCGTGGCCCTGCATCGGCATTTGCGCCATACCCTGCCGGATTACGACTACACGCGGCACATTGGCGGCGCGCTCTACCTCTTCGTGCGCGGCGTGCGGCCCGATTGGCGAGTAGGGGGCGTACCCACCGGCGTTTTTCGCCACCGTGCCCCGAAAGAGGTCATCGAATCGCTCGATGCCCTGCTGGCAGGCGAGTGTGCCGAAACCGTAAAAGAAGAAAACCGATGAGCGAGTTGTCGAGCCTGCCCTTTACCGTTCCCCCCGCGCGTGCCGCCCGCGAAGGACTCGCCGAAGGGCTTGCCGCTCAACTCGGCCGTTGGGCGGAGCGAACAGGCACAACGCACTCCGACGATACTGCGCATTTGACGCGCGTGGCACGAGAACTGACCCTGGCCGTGTGCGACGGGCACGTCTGCCTGCCGCTCTCGGCCCTGACGGGCGTAAGCGCCGATCAGGCATTGCGCGTCCTGCTCGCCAGCGGCATGGCGGTCGACGCCAATGAAACGCCGCCTCACATTCTGGCTGCCACGGCTTTCCCCCTCGTCATCGACGCTGGACGCCTGTACCTGCGCGCCTTTTTCGATCTTGAATTCCGCTTATCCCGCGCGTTGAACACCCTATCCGCGCCGTTGCCCGTCGACGCGGCAACGCTTGCGCGTATCCACACGGCGCTCGACTTTGCCCCGCGTAAAGGCGTGGATTGGCAAAAAGTCGCCGTCGCGCTCGCGCTCACCAGACGCTTGACCATCATCAGCGGCGGCCCCGGCACGGGCAAGACCACCACCGTGGCCGCCCTCATTGCCTGCCTGGTTGCACTCGAACCGGATCTGCGTATCGCGCTCGCCGCGCCCACCGGCAAAGCCGCCGCGAGACTGCGCGAAGCATTGACCCTGCGCGCGCAGGATTTACCGGAGTCCACCCGTGTGCGCCTACCCGCCGAGGCCCATACCCTCCACCGTCTACTGGGCGCGACCGCATCCCCTGGGCGCTTTCGGCATCACAGCGCCAATCCGCTTGCGCTCGACCTACTCGTCGTCGACGAAGCCTCCATGCTCGATCTCGCCCTTGCCGCCAGCCTGCTCGACGCCTTGCCCCCGCACGCCCGACTGGTGTTGCTCGGCGACAAGGATCAACTCGCCGCCGTCGAAGCGGGCGCGGTATTCGCCGATCTCTCCTCCGGCTGGCGTTTCCACGCGGACGAGGCCACGCGGCTTGCGGCGCTGACCGGCGTGCCGGAGGACGTTCTGTTGCAGGGAAGCGGTAGCGGCGCGGCGCTGCCCGATAGTGTCGTCTGGCTCCTCGACAGCCACCGCTTTCGCGCCGATTCCGGCATTGGCCGCCTCGCGCGGGAAATCAACGCAGGCGAAGGCGCGGCGGCGCTTGCCTGGATGAAAACCCAGGCCGACTCCGCCGTGTTCTGGATCGAAGACGAGACCGGCAATGCCTCCACCGATGCGCTTCCCCCTCCCGCCGCGTTGACGGCGATGGAAGAGGGCTATGCCGCTTACCTTTCCGCGCTCCGGGAAAGTTTCGCCGACGAGCCGCTAGAGGCCCGTGCGGCCAAGATCTTCACCGCCTTCGAGCGTTTCCGCGTGCTCGTGGCCGTGCGTCATGGTCTACGCGGGTTGGCGGCGATCAATGCCCGGCTGGAGCGCCACGCTCGCACCGTCCTTGGCATCGACTCTGCCGCAGGACCGTTCTGGGCAGGGCGTCCCGTCATCGTGCTGGAAAACGATCCCGTGACCCGGCTTTTCAACGGAGATGTCGGCCTGTGTCTGCCCGACCACAACGGTGACATCACAGCCGTTTTCCCTGCGCCCGACGGCGGCATTCGTACCATCGCTCCACGCCGCCTGCCTGAACACGATACCGCCTTCGCTCTTACCGTCCACAAAAGCCAGGGTTCCGAGTTTTCCGAAGTCCTGCTTCTTCTGCCCGCTCGGCCAATGCGTGTATTGAGCCGAGAACTTCTTTACACTGCGGTCACACGCGCCGCGCGTCGTGTGACCATCGTAAGCGACGCGGCGGTTTTCGAGGCCGGATGTTTGAAGCGCAGCGTGCGTTTCAGCGGCCTGGGCGAAAGACTACGCAACGGAGGACAGGAATAAATGGAGCTTTTTCTATGGCGGCACGCCGATGCGCTGTCGGGTGCGCCCGACATCGCACGCGAGCTCACCCCACACGGACACCATCAGGCCCGCAAGGTAGCGGCCTGGCTCAGGGAGCGCACTCCCGCCGATTTGCGCCTCCTGGTCAGTCCGGCAGCCCGCACACGGCAGACGGTCGCCCATTTTCATGATGACGAGAGCAGCATCCAGTTTTGCCCGCCGCTCTACGAGAGTACCTCGGCAGAAGAAATACTGACCATTCTTGCCTGGCCGGATATCAAGCCCACGCTCATCGTCGGCCACCAACCCCTGATCGGCACGCTTGCCGCCCGTCTGCTCTCCGGCTCGTCCTACCCCGGAACCTTCCGCAAGAGCGCCCTCTGGTGGCTGTATGTCGAAGACGGCGGCGCGCGGCTCGTCCAGGTGGTGGATGGGGATATGCTGGAGTAGGGGCAAAAGATTTTCTGCCCCTACACGGCTTTTTGCCCTTACGCGGCCTTTTTCTTTTTCTTCGGTTCGAGACTCTCGTACAGGGCGACGAACTCCTGCGTCAGCTTGTGACGGGGGTCGAGGTGGATCATCGGAACCGCGCGTTCGTGCGATTCCTTGATTTTCACCGAGGACGACAGATACGGTTGCAGCACCAGCAAGCCTTCGTCGATCAATTCCTGCACGACCTTTTGCGGCAGGTTGGCGCGGGACTGATACTGGTTGACCACGATGCCTTCCACCTTCAGGCCGTGGTTGTGGTCGGCGCGAATCTCTTCGGCGTTGGCAAGCAGCGAGTAAAGCGCGTTGCGTGAAAACTCGTCGCAATCGAAGGGAATCAGGCAGGCATCGGCGGCGATCAGGGCCGAGCGCGTGAAGAAATTGAGCGCGGGCGGGGTGTCGATGAAGACGTGATCGAAGTTGTCGGCAATCTCATCGAGCGCCTCGCGCAGCTTGTAGATCTTGTAGCGGGATTCCAGCTTGCCCTGCAATTCCTCCAGGTTCGGGTGCGAGGGCATCACCGACAGGCGCTCGAAAGGTGAGGCGACGGCGAAATCGATCGTTTTTCTGGGGTCGAACCGAAACGTCAGGCTTTGCTCGAAAAAATCCGCGAGCGTGGCTTCGGGAGGCGTGGCATTGCCGCCGAGCAGGTACTGGGTGGAATTGCCCTGCGGGTCGAGATCGACGACCAGTGTGCGCTTGCCTTTTTGGGCGCCGATTGCCGCCAGGTTGCAGGTAATGGTGGATTTGCCGACTCCGCCTTTTTGATTGAATACCACGCGCCGCATGACTTTTTCTCTCCAGTCGATTTTATCGCCATACTCCATTGTGCCCGCTCCCGGCAGAAAAATGAACACGGATCGCGCTTCGATGTCCGAAACGAGTGGCCGGATGAGGCGAAACAGGTTTGCATTTCCGCATTACCGGCCTGCCGCGCATGGACGCGGCAAATCACGAGCGAGGGTAAACCCCGAATACACTACCCTGTACGCATCTTCATTTGGGAAGCTAAAATACTTTCTTTTGACTTCGCCTGCAGATGAAGCTGTCGGGGCGTGTCACAGGTTATTTTGAGGGTAGATATGGATCAGGATTTCATCGCCGCAGCACTCGACTACCATCGCACGCCGACGCGCGGAAAGATTTCGGTTGTGCCGACCAAGAGTTTGACCAACCAGCGCGATCTCGCATTGGCATACTCACCAGGGGTTGCGGCGGCGTGCGATGCAATCGTCGCCGATCCGGATCAGGTGCGCGAATTCACCAGCCGGGGCAATCTCGTGGCGGTCGTCACGAACGGTACTGCTGTGCTCGGCCTGGGCAACATCGGCCCGCTCGCTTCCAAGCCGGTGATGGAAGGCAAGGGCTGTCTCTTCAAGAAGTTCGCGGGCATCGACGTGTTCGACATCGAACTGGACGAACAAGACCCCGACAAGCTGATCGACATCATCGCCTCGCTCGAACCGACGCTGGGCGGTATCAACCTGGAAGATATCAAGGCGCCGGAATGCTTCTACATCGAGGAGAAGCTGCGCGAACGCATGAAGATCCCGGTCTTCCACGACGACCAGCACGGAACCGCGATCATTTCGGCGGCGGGACTCATCAACGGCCTGAAGATCGTCGGCAAGGACATCGACAAGGTCAAACTCGTCTGCTCGGGCGCGGGCGCATCGGCGATTGCCTGTCTCGATCTCATGGTGGGCCTTGGCCTGAAGCGCGAAAACGTATTCGTCTGCGATTCACGCGGCCTGATCTACCAGGGGCGCGAGCCAGACATGGAACCGACCAAGGCGCGCTATGCGCAGGCGACGGACGCGCGCACCCTGGGGGACGCCATCGTCGGCGCGGATGTCTTCCTCGGCCTCTCCAAGGCGGCTCTGCTCAAACCCGACATGGTGAAGAAGATGGCCGACAGGCCATTGATTTTCGCGCTGGCCAACCCGGTCCCCGAGATCCTGCCCGCTGAAGCCAAGGCCGTGCGTCCGGATTGCGTCATTGCCACGGGCCGTTCGGACTACCCCAACCAGGTCAATAACGTTCTCTGCTTTCCCTTCATCTTCCGGGGGGCGCTCGACGTGGGCGCAACCACCATCAACGCCGAAATGAAACTCGCCTGCGTCAAGGCTATCGCCGAACTGGCCCAGGCCGAGCAGAACGACATCGTGGCCATGGCCTACGGTGGCGAGGAACTGACCTTCGGGCCGGAATACATCATCCCCAAGCCGTTCGATCCGCGCCTGATTACCCGAATTGCGCCAGCGGTGGCCAAGGCGGCGATGGATTCGGGCGTGGCCCGGCATCCGATCAGCGATCTGCGCGCCTACACCGCCACCCTGAACGATTTCGTGTACCAGTCCGGCATCGTCATGCGGCCCGTGTTCGCAGCGGCCAAGAACGTGCCGAATGAACTCAAGCATGTGCTCTACGCCGAAGGGGAAGACGAGCGCGTCATTCACGCCGCGCGCGTGGTGATCGAAGAAGGTATTGCCCGGCCCGTGCTGATCGGTCGTCCCTCCGTGATCGAGGCGCGTATCAGGAAGATCGGTGTCGACCTCATGCCGGAGCGTGATTTCGACGTGATCGACTCGGAACAGGATCCCCGTTATCGCGAACTGTGGAGCGAGTATTACAACCTGATGTCGCGCAATGGCGTCACCCCCGATCTGGCCAAGGTGCGCGTGCGCCGCGACTCTACGCTATTCGGTACGCTGCTGTTACGTCAGGGATATGCCAACGCGCTCGTGTGCGGCACGTTCGGTTCCTACGACTACCACCTCCAGCATGTGCGCGACGTGATCGGTCTCAAGCCGGGCGCTCGCCAGTTCGCGGCGATGGATTTGCTCCTGTTGCCCCGTCATGTGCTGGCGATTGCCGATACGCATGTCAATGAAAACCCGGATGCCGAGGGCGTGGCGGAGATTGCGCGGATGGCCGCTTCCGAGTTGCGCAGCTTCGGCATGGAACCGAAGGTGGCGCTGTTGTCGCATTCCAACTTCGGCAGTTCCCGTTCGGCCTCGGCCAGCAAGATGCGCGATGCCAGCGAGATCCTGCGCCGCACCGCGCCCACGCTCGAATGCGACGGCGAAATGCGCGCCGACGTGGCGCTGTCTCCGGAGATTCGCGCCAGGCAAAATCCCGATTCGACCCTCAAGGGCGAAGCCAACCTGTTGGTGATGCCCAATCTGGACGCGGCCAACATCTCGTTCAACCTGCTGAAAATCGCCAATTGCGACGGCGTCACCGTGGGGCCGATCCTGCTTGGCGCGGCCAGGCCCGTGCACGTCGTCACCCCATCGGCCACCGTGCGACGGTTGGTCAACATTACCGCGCTGGCGGTGGTGGACGCGGCGGGGTTGCATGCGGCGGGGAATAAATAATACGGGGTCTCCGGGCGAGCGTTGGGCAGGATCGACCAGCAAGCCGCTCGCCAGGATCTCATGGGATCATGCCTGCAAAAGAAACGCTTCCATTCACACCAAAGCGGGTGTTGGTGTGCAAACTTCTCCAGCATGGCGACGTGTTGCTCACTACGCCGCTGATCCGCGCCCTGCACCACTACTACCCCGGTGTCGAGGTGGATGCGCTGATTTACCGCGAAACCGAAGACATGCTGCGCTACAACCCGCAGGTGTCGCGTCGATGGATCATCGATCGGAACTGGAAAAAGCAAGGCTTGCGAACCCAGATCGGGCATGAATTGCGCCTGTGGCGGATGCTCAGAGATCAGCGTTACGACCTGTTCATTCATCTGACCAAGATCTGGCGTGGCGCGATTCTGGCGCGCGTCATGGGGGTGACGCGCAGCATTGCCTTCGAGATGTCGCACCGCAACAACATCCTTTGGCGAAGCAGCTTCACCGATCTGGCGCGGCCTCCCAAAGGGCCGTGTCAAAACGCGGTAGTGCAATTATCGACGTTGACGGCATTGGGACTGACGCCGAATGCCGAAGATTTCCCCTTGTTGTTGTCCGTCGACGAGACGGCGCGGACTGTTTTTCTCGATGCCCTGCGAGGTACCGGTTGGCAGGGAGAGCCTTATCTGCTGATTCATCCAGGCGCGCGCCAACTTTTCAAATGTTGGGAAGACGCCTCCTTTGCCGCCCTGATCGATGCTCTGACCATGCGCGGGTACACGATTGTACTGACGGGAGCGCGGGATGCGCGCGAAGCGCAGATGGCCTCCAATATTTTGGCGCTCCTCAAAGACAAGACGCGGGTGCATTCATTGGTCGGACAGTTGTCGCTTGCCGAACTGGCTGCGGCGATCGGTGAGGCGCGATTCTTTATCGGCGTCGATTCTGCGCCCATGCACATGGCGGCTGCGCTACAGACGCCGGGCGTAGTCTTGTTCGGGCCGACCGACGTGCATCAATGGTCGCCCTGGCAAGCGCCGATCACCGTGCTCAAGGCTTCCGACTGGACGACATTGCCGCATTTCAACAGTATCGACACCGCGACAACGTCGCGTTATATGGCAGCGATTCCGGTGGAGGCGGTGTTGGATGCGGTATTGGCGCGGATGAAAGAACAGTCTTGAGGTAAAACAACCGGCAGAGGTCACAACCTCGCGCCTCCGCTCGCCCGTTTGCGCATGGGCTTTGCGGAATTGTCGGCAACGATACCGTTGCGACCGATCAATACGTGCATGTATTCGGCCAGCGTGCTCAGGCGGGCGCTGGCCGGGTCGAGCGTGCGCGCGCGCTCGATCAGGGCGCGCGCCTGGCTGGCATGCGTATGGTTCCAACCGCGATGCTCGATGTGGCGCAGCAGGGCGAGCGCGGCATTGAACAGTACGACGGGGTGCCCCGGCATCTGGCGCACGGCGTCCATCATGGCTTCGACCGCGCCGGCATAGTCGCCGGTACGCGCCTTTTCGGCTCCGGCCTTGATGAGGTTGCGGACTTCTTCCTGCACATTTCGTTCGAGGCTCTTCGAGAGCAATTCCAGCCCGCGCGACTGGAGCAGCCCGCGCAGCGCGTTGACCGTTTGTTCGTCGCCGGTCACGCGCAGAATGTTTGAAATCACTTCGCTGCCTGCGGCTCTCATGTCATGGTCGAAACAGGCCTTGACCAACTCGCGGGACAGCCCCGGAGAAAGAAACGCGCCCGCGCTCGCGAGGCTGGCTGCCACGCTGAGTTCCACCCGTGCTTCTTCTGGATTGCCCGTATGCATATGGAGCATCGCGTTGGCAAGCGCCTTGCACAGCGCGGCATTGGGCTGGCTGCCGAGGCTGCGCTCGATGTCGCCGATGGTGTCGCGGGCGGCGCCTGTTTTATTTTGTGCCAGTTGCGCCTGTGCCAGCCGCACATGATCTTCGGGATTACGAAAACCGGAATTCGCACTCTGGCGGACGACCTCAGCCAGGGCCGTCTCGGCGGCGATGGCATTGCCTGCTTCCATCGCCAGTTCTCCGAGCCGTCGCCGGCGGCCCAGGCGGTAGGGCGAGCGTTCAACCGCCGTATTCAGAACCTCGCATGCGGCCTCGATCTGCCCGCTTTGCGCACGCACGCGGGCAAGGAGATCGTAAGCGGCCATGAATTTGTCGTTATCGGCGATCAGTTCGGAGAGCAGGGTATCGGCTTGTGCATAGTCTTTTTTGAATGCCAGACAGCGGGCCAGTCCCAGTTGCGCCCAGGCAATGTGCTGACTCTTGGCGATTTGGCGATAAATCGCCTCGGCTTCGTCGAGTTGTCCGGCGGCGATATAGAAACCGGCTTCGAGTCGATGGAAATCGAGCAGGTATTGCGGATAGGTGGTTTCCGCTTCCAGGCAGTACTCGATGGCTCCGAGCCAGTCGCCGATGGCGGCCAGTTGCCATGCTGGAAGAAGGGCCTCGCGTCTGTCTGCGATTCGCGCCAGACGCGCCTGAAGCGCGCCGGGGGCCAGGGGCGTGAGGATGTAATCGTCGGGCAGCAACTCGGCGGTTCCGACCACGCGCTCGTGATTGCGTTCGGCCGTAATCATCACGAACAGGGTCTCGCTGGTGATGATGTCGTGCTGGCGCAGGTCTTCGAGAAAATGTTGTCCGTCCTGGCCGTCGCCCAGTTCGAAATCGCACAGGATCATCTCGTAATGGCGTACCCGCAGGTGGCGCAGGGCGGTATGCGCCGTCACGGCAAAATGCACGACGGCGAACCCGAACGAAGACAACATATCGCGCAGCTGCGCGCGCAGCTTTGAATTGCTGGCGATGACGAGAACCTTTAGATCTTCAAATCTGGGCATGGCGGTGCATCCGAAAAACGAGACCCACGCGAGGAGGATGCTTTCCGGGGGTTATTTCAACGCGAAACCACGCGCCCGCAGAAGATCGACCAATTTATCGCGTCCGGCCAGAGACTCTGCGCCCGCGACGCGCTTGGACGAATGCACCGCCCAGGTGCCGTGCACGTTCATCTTCTGTTGCTCGTAGAAGCGCACCATTGCGGCGTTGTATGCTTCGATGCCGGGTTCCTGCGCATCGAGCGAATAACGCTCGAGGTGCAGCACGACCGACTGCGGCAATCTCGGTTTGATGCTCGTGGGGCGGGCGGGGTCGGGTTTGCCTACGCACATGCCGAAAACGGCGACGGTCTTGGGCGGCAGGCCGAGCAAACCGGCAACTTCCTCCGGATGGTCGCGCATGCTGCCGATAAAGACCACGCCAAGCCCGAGCGATTCCGCCGCCGCTGCCGCGTTCTGCGCCGCCAGCGCCGCATCGATCGCCCCCACGAGAAAGGCTTCGAGGTAGTCGAGCGCCCCGTCGGGGCGTTGGGTCATCTCGGTCAGGCGTTCCAGTCGGGCGAGATCGGCAATCCACACCAGTTGTAGCGGCGCTTCTGCAACATAGGACTGTTTGGCGGCCAGTTCAGACAGTCTTGCCCGTCGCGCCGGATCACGCACCGCGACCACGCTCCAGGCTTGCAGGTTGGACGAACTCGACGCCGATTGCGCGGCGGCGATGATCGCAGCGAGTTGATCGTCATCAACCTGATCGGGCAAAAACGCGCGTACCGAACGATGGCCGAGCAGATGCTCGATGACTGGCGACCATGCTGCCGGGGCGGGCAGGGAATCATCACCGTAACGTGCGGCAATGAGTTGTTTGGATGTGGACATGCGGTTCTCTCCTCGTGGGTCCGGGTCAGGACGCGCTCTACGGCGCGCAAACGGTGAGTATAAACAGACTGACGTAGCGACCCAAGTCAAAAATGCCGCTTTTCTTCCGTGTTTATCGCAGCAACATCGGCTTGCCTTCGTTGCTGATTCTGGTTGCCATCGAAATTGGTGATGACTTGACGCCTTCCTGGACACTCGGGCTGGGTCTCGTTTCTGGTATGATCCGGCGTCGGCTCGGTTCTCACAGGCTTGTTCCAAAATAACGAACTCGTATCGGTTGAGGTGTGCGTATGCCACAGCAATGAGAGGTAAGATCATGAAGAACAAATTTTTCTTGATTGGCATCCCAGGTTGCGGCAAGTCAACGCTTGGACGGCGGGTGGCAGACATATTGCAGATCCCATTTTTTGACACAGACACAATGGTTTCCAATAAATTGGGTAAGATGGGATTAGCCGAAGTATTCAGATCGTCTTTTGATGTATTGTATGTAGAGGAACAGAAAAAAGCCATTGCTCAGTTTTCCGAAATAGATACGCCTGCTCTTATTGCAACAGGCGCTGAAGTTGGCTTAATGCCTTATTGTGTCAGGTATATGGATAATATAGGGTATACTATTCATATTAAACGTGATCCAGAAACGATCCTTGAACATTTGAGAAACGACGGAGAAAGAGGACTCACTTTACGTAATGAAGCTGACGGAACAGAAATTGTTATGCGAGAAGAGGCTGTAAGGCTTTATGCTAAGAAACTTTCAGAATATCGTGAAGCAGCCCTTCTGATGCTGGACAATAATGGAAGTGAGGATGAAGGTGTCGAGAAGCTGAGTTTTCTGATTGAGAAGCTGATTCAGTGTGGTTGAGTAACCGGCTGGGCATTTATTATTGGAGCGATTCACATGACGTATCTTTCAAAACTGGATACCTATCGTCCTTCTGGCCGTATAAGTTGGCGTCTTCCGGTTTGCATTCTTCTGATAGGTTTTCCTTTTGCTGCGTTGTTTGCCTGGCTTTATGCCAGTGCGCTTATGACGCGCTTGCCTGTTTTATTGACGCCCGTCATCAGTTTTTTATTTGCAATAGCCTGTGCTGTGTTTGGAGCCTATGTGGTTGAGAAAGGGCATTCGCGCTCAGTTGCTGCAAATACTGCAACAGGTATTTTGTTATGTTTTGTTTTTATTTGGCTTCGTTGGCTGTTCGTTTTCAGAGCGATGGGAAGCGATGAAGTGGTCCGTTTTGTGTCGAGCAATCCCTGGGCAGAACTCCAGATGCTCTGGGAGCTGGCCGTCGCAGATTCTCTGGCAAATCCACGCATGTTATCCCCCGTGGTGCGTTGTGTTGTCTGGGCCGCAGAAGTTGGGTTCTTCGCGCTTTTTATGGCTGGGTTTTCACGTCTTTGTGCCCGTGACCCTTATAGTGAGACCGCGCATTGCTGGGCGAAAGAAGAAAAATTGGTAGCACTGTTTCCTCATGTTCAGAACATGGAAGCTTTGGCTAAAGATCTTTTGGA
>WRNU01000029.1 GCA_009776435.1 Betaproteobacteria bacterium
CTTACCCAAACGCTTGTGACGACTTTATTCTGACAAAGGATGATGTTCATGAATTTTTCAAAGGGGCACTTCCCATAAGTATAAGTAAATACCAATATATTCTTAGTACTCCTGGTTGCGCTGCAGGAGGTGATCTTGTGTTGGAAGATGGAAGGAAAGGGTCTTGGAGTATCGGAGGAGTCGGTGATAGTCTGGGTGTGATGGGTATTGACGGTTTTCAGCTGTTTTTCTACGGCGGGAATGTCAACAACCCGTTATTTTCTGATTCCTGCGATCCGGACTGCATTAGCGCAGGAGACGATAATTATTAACAGGTTGCTCAAACACTCCCCGTCACCTTCGGTTATCGAGTCACCCCGCCATAAATGGCGGGGGTTCCTCGATACGCCCGAGGGGAGTCTACGGCTCCAAATTTAACGCTTGTCCACTGGCCTCGCCATCAATGGCGAGGATTGCGTTCGACCCGTGTTCAATGCTTACAGCAGCCCTGAACGTTCAGGCCGAAACCCGTACCGACGACGGGGCGCTCTGCCCGGCAGGAAGCCTGTTGTTGGCGTTTTCGATGTAACGCTGCACGGCTTGGGCAGCGGCGTCCTGCCTTTCCACGCGGTCGGTGTTTCCGACCGAACCGGCACGCGCAACTGCCTCCTGCGTCTGCACAGGCGCAGCGGGAGCGTTGACCGGAGCCGTCGGCGGCGAAGCAGAACGCGCAGCGGCGCGGGCCTCCTCGCTGAGACTGACCTGTACAGAGGGCTGTGCGCGTTCAGGGCGCAGCGATGGTTGCTGCGCGTCCTCACGTTCCCGTTGCAGCGTACCGGCTTGGGCAACTCGGGCGTTTTGCTGCGTATTCTCCAAGCCGGCGGAGATCGTCCGTATGGCGTCCATGATCGTCTAACTCCTTTGTTTCACGCACCGGACTCGGCTGCAACCGCGCGATGTCCCCGTGCAATCAAAGTGTAGACCGTGGGCACGACAAAGAGCGTGAAAAAAGTACCCAACAACAGCCCGCCGACAATCACCCAGCCGATTTGCTGGCGACTCTCCGCGCCCGCGCCGGTGGCAAGGGCCAGCGGAATCGCGCCCAACACCATCGCGCCGGTGGTCATCAGGATGGGGCGCAACCGCAGCACGGCGGCTTCGATCACGGCCTCCTGCACTCCCTTGCCCGCGCTGCGCAACTGGTTGGCAAACTCGACGATGAGAATGCCGTGCTTGGTGATGAGCCCGATCAGGGTGACGAGACCGATCTGACTGTAGACGTTGAGCGTGCCGCCGGTGAGCCACAACGCGCCCAACGCGCCCGCCATCGACAGCGGCACGGTGAGCATGATGATGAAGGGGTCGAAAAAGCTCTCGAATTGCGCGGAAAGCACCAGGTAGATGAACGCAAGCGCAAGCGCGAAGGTGAGCGCAAGACTCGCGGAGCTCGTCTTGAATTCGCGCGACATGCCATCGTAGTCGGTGGAATAACCGGAAGGCAGGATGCGCGCCGCCGTGGCGTCCATCCAGTCCAGCGCCTCGCCGAGCGCGAAATCCGGGGCAAGGTTCGCGGTGATGGTCACGGCGCGGCGCTGTCCGAAATGGTTGAGCTCACGCGGGCTGACGGTTTCCTGCACGGTGACGAGGTTGGAGAGCGGAATCATTTGCCCGCCCTTGCCGCGCACGAAAATATCGTGGATGTCGCGCGGGTCGACACGGTCTTCGGGGTCGATCTGAACAATGACATCGTATTGTTCGGCATCTTTCTTGTAGCGCGTCACCTGACGGCCCCCGAGCATGGTTTCCAGTGTCTGGGCGATGACGGAAACGGAGACGCCGAGATCGGCAGCCTTGTCCCGGTCGACCGATACGGCCAGTTCCGGCTTTGTAAGCTGGAGATCGGTATCGGGCGAGATGAATTTCTCTGAACTGTCCACCTCGGACCGATGCGCTTTCATGGCTTCCAACATCTCTTCAGTGAAGCGGTTGAGCTCCTCCCACGATCCGGACGAGGCGATGACGAAGCTCACGGGACGGGTGCGCGGGCTCTGCCCGAACGCGGCGGGCAATATCGGGAATGCGTTGATCCCGGCAATGGCCCGCAGGCGCGGCTGCATTTCGGCGGAAATTTCCTGGGTCTTGCGGTTGCGTTTCGACCAATCGACAAAGCTCACAAAACTGCGTCCCTGCGAGACGGTAGGCGAGCCGGTCATGACCTGATAGCCTTCGACATCGTCGGTGGTGGCGAAGATGTTTCCGATTTCTTCGGAGTAGCGTGTCATGTTGTCGATGGTGGCCCCTTCCGGCCCCCGGAATTGCACCATGATCCGGCCACGATCCTCGATCGGCGAGAGTTCGGACTTGAGTTGCCCAAGCAGCAGCGCGCACAGCCCCGCAAGCACCGCAAAGGCCGTCAACACCACCCAACGCATGCCCAGCATCGTCACGAGCATATGGCGATAGCCGGTGCCGATCCAGATCAGAAAACGTTCGATGGCGTTATAGATCGCGCCGTGTTTGCTCTCGTGACGCAGCAGACGCGAGCACATCATCGGCGAGAGGGTGAGCGCGACGAACCCGGAAACGAGCACCGCGCCAGCGAGCGTGAGCGCAAATTCGCCGAAAAGTCTGCCGGTTCGTCCCGTCATGAACGCCACGGGCGCGTAGACGGCAGCCAGCGTAATGGTCATCGCGATGATGGCGAAACCGATTTCCCGCGCGCCCTTGAGCGCAGCCTCCATCGGGGGCATGCCCTCTTCGATGTGACGATAGATGTTCTCCAGCATGACAATGGCGTCATCCACCACCAGCCCGATGGCCAGCACGAGCGCAAGCAGAGTCAGGGTGTTGACCGAGAAGCCGAAGACGAGCATCAGCGCAAAGGCTCCTATCAGTGACACCGGAATCGTCACCAGCGGAATCAGCATCGCGCGCCAGTTGCGCAGGAAAAACAGGCAGACGGCAGCGACCAGCAGCACGGCCTCCCAGATGGTGGTGAACACGGCCTCGATGGAACGTTCGATGAAAATCGTCGAATCGTTGGTAACGGTCATCTTCATGCCTTGCGGCAGTTCTTCTTCCAGTTCGGGCAGCATTTTGACCAACGCGCGCTTGAGATCGAGCGGATTGGCGGTGGACTGTTTGATGAGACCGATGGAGATTGCGGGACGCCCCATGAAACGCACGGTGCTGCGTTCATTGACGGCGGCCACTTCCACCCTGCCCACGTCGCGAATACGCACCGGGTAGCCGCCAGGGGTGGCGGGTTCGCGCACGATGACCGCTTCAAACTGCGCAGGCTCGGCCAGATCGGTTTGCGCCACGACCTCGAATTCACGTTCGCGGCTCTCGATCCGGCCCGCCGGCAGTTCGATGTTCTGACGCGCAATGGCGTCCACCACGTCCTGCGGGGCCAGCCTGTAGGCCGCGAGGCGGGCGCGGTCGAGCCAGATGCGCATCGAGTAGCGGCGCTCGCCGAACACCCGCGCGTCCGCCGCGCCCGGCAGGGTTTGCAGCCGGGGCTTGATGATGCGGTTGGCAAAGTCGGTCATCTCCAGCGGGTCGTGCCGGTCGGACGAGAAAGCGACCCAGATGATCGGATTGGCATCGGCTTCGACCTTGGCAATCACCGGCTCGTCGATGTCGTCGGGCAACCGCTGCCGCACCCTGGAGACGCGGTCGCGCACATCGGAGGCGGCGCTGTCCGCGTCGCGTTCGATCCGAAAGCGCACCGTGATCTGGCTGTTCTCGGAACGGCTGATCGAAGAGAGCACATCCACGCCCTCGATCCCGGCCAGCGAATCTTCCAGCGGTTTGGTAACCCGCGATTCGATGATTTCGGCGCTGGCTCCGGTGTAGGTGGTACTGACGGTGACGACGGGCTCGTCGATATTGGGGTACTCGCGCACCGTCAGTCTCGAAAACGCCATCAGACCGACGAGCAGCACCACCAGCGAGAGCACGGTGGCAAACACGGGCCTTCGGATACAAAGCGAGGAAAGATCCATCGGCCTGTCGTCCCTCGTTCAGTCCTTGACGACCGCCTCGGACTCAGGCTTTGCGGTATCTACCCTCGTTGCCGCCACTGGCATGCCCTCACGCAGCTTAAACTGCCCGGCGACCACCACCAGGTCGCCGGGCGCGAGTCCCTCGACGATTTCGACTTCCGCCGCACGGCGTAGGCCGGTCTTGACCCCCACCTGATACGCCTTGCCGTCCCTGACCTGGAACACTTTTTGTGTCTGACCCGGCATGGGAATCAACGCGGCTTCGGGAACCAGCACCACGTTGTCGCGCTGCTCGACGATCAGCCGCACGCGGGCAAATACGCCCGGTCGCAGTCGCCCCTCGTCATTGGCGAGTCGGGCGCGCAACAGCACCGCCCGCCCGTCGGCATCCACGAGGGGGTCGATGGCTTCCACTTCCGCCGGGAAAGTCTCGTTTGGGGCCACGTCGCACGTCACATCCAGTTTCTGTCCCGGCCTCAGTCGGGCAAGGTAAAGCTCGGGGAGCCGGAAATCGAGTTTGAGGACGGCGATATCCTCGATATTGATGAGCGCGTCGCCGTCCCGAACGTAATCGCCGACATCGACCTTGCGAATGCCGACGATGCCGTCGAAAGGCGCGCGGATGCGGGTACGTTCGAGCCGCGCCTGGGCAAGCGCGACATTGGCGCGCGCCACTTCGAGACGGGAGACGGCTTCATCGCGGGCGCTTCCGCTCACGAACTGGCGCGCAAACAGATCCTCGACCCGGTTTGCGTTGGCCTCGGCCAGCGACAGTTCCGCCCGCGCCTGACGCGCCTCGGCGGACTGCACGGCGGCGTCCAGTTCCACTAGCACGTCGGCCTTCTTCACGGCCACACCGTCCCGGAAACGGATCGCCGCCACCCGCCCGGCCACTTCCGGGCGCAGGATGACCGAGCCGTTGGAAACCAGGGTCCCCACCGCCGAGACGTCGACGACGACCTCCCGCACCACCACTTCCGCCACTTCCACCTGCGCCGCCTGTTGCGCGGGGCGGGAAGATTCCGCCCCCGCCCCTGCCCTCGCCCCGCCTGCTGGCGGGGACGCCGGGGAGGCGTGATTGGCGCGCCAGGCAACCGTCCCCAGCCCGGCAAAACCGGCCAGACACAAGAGCATGATCAGCGGACGACGTAAAGAACGTATGCGGGTATCCATCAGCCTTCAGCCTTTTCCTCCGTCTTTTCCGGTTTTCCCACTTTTTCCGGTTTTATCTTGTTTTTATGTCCTTCATGTTCTTCGTCCGATTTCCGAACCGCCTTTCCAGGCAACAACGCCATTTCCAGTCTGTCGCACACCGTTTCCAGCACTTTTACGCGCGCAAACTGCTTGTTGTTGGCTTCCACCAGCGTCCAGGGAATCAGCCCGGTACTGGTGCGTTCCACCATATCGCAGACGGCCTGATGGTATGCGTCCCATTTTTCGCGGTTACGCCAGTCTTCTTCTGTGATCTTGTAACGCTTGAACGACGTCGCCTCGCGTTCCTTGAAACGTTCCAACTGCTCGTCTGCGGAGATTTGCAGCCAGAACTTGAGGATGATCGCGCCATCATCCATGAGCTCGTGTTCAAAATCATTGATCTCCGCGTAAGCGCGCAACCAGTCGGCCTCCGTGCAAAATCCTTCCACCCGCTCCACCAGCACCCGCCCGTACCAGGAACGGTCGAAGATCGCGACGCGTCCTTTCTTGGGCACATGCCGCCAGAAGCGCCACAGGTAGGGCTGCGCAAGTTCTTCCTGGGTGGGCGCGGCGATGGGCATGATCTGATACTGGCGGGCGTCGAGCGCGGCCACCAGCCGCCGGATGTTGCCGCCCTTGCCCGAGGCGTCCTGCCCCTCGAAGACGAGAATCAGCGAATGCTTCTGGAACTCCGGCAAACGAGCCAGTTCGGACAGTCGTCCCTGCGCCTTCGCATAGCGCAGTTGGTAGGTTTCCCGTTCCAGACTCTGGTTGAGATCGAGCGCCGTGAGCACGTCCAGCCCGTTCGTCCGGGGAGAGAGCGGCGGCGCAACCGGATATTCACGCTCCTTTTTGTCCGCGAGCCGTTTCTGCAACGCATCCAGCACCAGTTTGCCGACCGTGAGCGAGCGATAAAAATCGTTCGCGCTCTCCACCACGATCCACGGCGCCCACGGGGTATTGGTCAGGCGCAACAGGTGGGAGGCCACTTCCTGGAGCTTGTCGTAAGTCTTGAGGCTATCCCAACTCTCCCTGGTCACACGCCAGGCGGTACGGGGGTCTTTTTCCAGCGCCTTGAAGCGTTTCTTCTGCCCCTCCTTGGTGAGATGGAGCCAGAACTTCAGGATCAACGCCCCTTCGTTTGCCAGCATCGCCTCGAAGCGGTTGATCTGGTCGATGCGCTGATCGAAAAACGCTTCGCCGATTTCTCCGATGATGCGCCGATGAATGGGCCTGGAATACCAGGAGCCGGTATAGATGCCGATTCGCCCTTTCGGCGGCAATCCTTGCCAGAAACGCCACATGAAGGGATGCGCAAGCTCTTCCTCGGTCGGCGCGGAGAACGCGCGGGCGGAGAGATAGCGTGGATCCATCCAACTGTAGAGATCGTTGATCGTCTCCCCTTTGCCCGCGCCGTCTCCGCCGCTGATGAGCACGATCACCTGAAACTTTCCTTTCTCCCGCAGTTCGAATTGCGTCTCCAACAAGGCTTCCCGCAGCTTGCGCACTTCCGAGCGGAAAGTTTTCTTGTCGATCGCATGACCGAGTTCTGCGGATTCAAACATGGTATTTCCCTTTAGCGAAGCTGACCGATCAAATGTATGAAAGCAATTTATCAGTATATCAAAAGCACTTTGGCAACCCGGCAAGACATTGCCGATGCGTTACAAATCGTTACAAATTGCGCAATGACCTGGGCAATTCATGATTCGGATAACGTTTGCGAAACTCGGTCAGGCTTTCGCGCGCCTCCTTGATTTTTCCGTCGCGGCGCAGTTTTTCGATCTCTTCCAGCCAGGCTTGCGGGTTCTGCCGTTTCGCCTCCAGTTCCTGCGCAGCAGGCGTGCTGCTTGTGGCTTGCACTCTTTGAATGTCGGCCGCCTGGGATTGCATGGGCGCTGCCCGAGCGATCTCAGCCACGGGCGCGGGTCGATCTGCCTCAGCCGCTCGTTCTTCCATCATGGCGGCGGAGGGTGCGGAAACCTGGGCCGCTCTTTGGGGGACAGCCTCTACCGCCGCAGGTTGGACAGGTTCCGGCGCGGCAGCGGCAGGCTCCGGCGCTGCCGGTAAACTCTCGGCTTGCGCAATGACCAACGGTTCAGAAAACTGATCTGAACTTTCTCGCACGGGCGCATCCGCCTCCGCAGCAAATTGGATCGGTTCCGGCGCGGCAGCGTCAACATCGGGTTCCGGCGCAGTCAGCAAACTCTCGGCTTGCGCGATGGCAGAATGTCTGGCTCGGGTATCGGATGACGAATCCGGTTCAGCCCTCCCGGCAACCTTTTCATCGAAATGCGGGGCGGGTTTGGACAGTCTCCGGGGGGCTTGCCTCTGAACGATTGCTTTGTCTTCCCGGTTCTCGGGCCTTACCGCAGGCGCGAGAGATTCGCGTTCCTCTCTGGCGTCCATCTGCGCCTGGGCTGGCGGCGAAACCTGCGAAGGCTGTCGTCGTTCCAGCATCGGCTGCGACATCTGCGGCGCCTGCGCGAGCACATGCGGCGGCTGTTCGGATTCCTGCGACGCAAACAACACCACGATGAGCACGCCGACCAGGAACGAGGCCGCCATCGTCAACGGCATCCGCCAACGGACGAAACGCGACGGTTGCCGCACGGCCTGCGGTCTGGAGGCAACCGCACGATGCGCCGCTGCCAGGATGGCCGCATCGAGCGCCGGAGACGGTTCCCTGTCGTCCTCGTACTCCGTGGCATCTCGATAGGCTTGCGACAGATCGCGCAAATCATCCATCATGCTGAAATCGTCGGAATGCGCGCTCATGCGACGACCTCCTGCAAACCTGCACGTAATCTGGCGGTTGCATAGCGCAAACGGCTCTTGACCGTCTCGAAACTGACGCCGGTGGTTTCGGCAATTTCCCCCAGCGACAGCCCTCCCTCTTCGACCAGCAAAAACACCTCACGCTGTGCAGAGGGCAAACCCTCCAGCAAGCGTAGCAGGCATTCGCCCTGTTGCCGCGACAATACGCGCACATGCGGCTCATCGACGCGACTGGCAGGCAAACCGGCGATCACATCCAGTCCCTCCTCTGGATCATTGTCGACCCGGATCGGTTCGCTGGAACGACGGCGGAAATGATCGATCATACGATTGTGCGCAAGCGTGTACAGGTAGGTGCGAAAGCGCGCGGCAACCGTGTAACGCTCGCGGCTTTTGATCAGGTTCATCCACACCTCCTGAAAAATCTCCTCGGCCTGTGTCCGCTCCTTGCATTGACGTTGAATGAAGCGGAACAGAGAACCGCGATGACGCGCATAAAGCCGATCGAATGCCGCCGCTTCGCCGGCGGCGTAACGCAGCATCAACTCCTCATCGCTGGGATCGGCGCTGCCGGGGTCCTCGACCGTTACGTTCATGCCCCACAGTATAGCCAACCCTCCGTAAAAGATGATCGGCGCGCTGAAAGCCATTCGCCTGTCTTGCGCCGATCGACCGATGCAATCCAATATCAACGCGGTGGATCGGGCACGAAACCGGCTTGCGGATCTCCGGGGAACGCCTGACTACATCCGGCATGCCTCATCGTGCCCCTGCACCGCATCCCGTAATGGGCCGGAATCACCCCACGCGCCACAAGATTGGCGTAACTATCGTAATGAATGCTCAATACTTCCGTCGGCCTTCTGGTCGCCCGCACGAATTCCTCGAAATGAACCGGGGAATTCTCGATGCGTCCATGTCCGGTGCCAAGACGCTCGCGTTGCTGCGGTTGGGCGATCGATTCCGCCTGGCGCATGCTCGGCGACGCTTGCTGCTGCCTTGCCCTTGCCTGATCCGCACCAGATTCCGGCGCAGCCGGTTGCGGTGAATACAGCGCGTCGGGCTTCGATTCATAGACATGAGCGCGTGGCGCGACGGCAACGTATTTGCGCTGAAACAGCGCCACACCGATCACCCCGACATTGCCGGGACGCCCGGTACGACCCGCATAGGAATTCGACAGCGAAGTAAAATAGAAAGCCGCCACCTGCTCCTGGCTCTTGCGCCAGCCGAGAATGCTATAGCTTTCTCCGCCCCTGAATATGTAACCGTCCTGTTGGCTCGATGCTGTCTGCCCGGTGAGCACGTTGACGCCATCGACCGAAATCACGGCCAGCAAATCACCCGATACCTGATTGGCAAGCCAAATCTCGTATTCATTGCCCGGATTGCCCACCACGTAAGCCTTGCCCCGATGCCAATAAACGGGCAAGCGATGGCCCTCCGTGCGATCATAGATGCGCAACTCGGCCAGTCTGCCGGGCAGCGCATCGTTTGCGCCCGCCGCCAGAGCCTGATGGCCGACAACGGGCAGGCTCAACATCAAGCCAAGAATCAAACCTTTAAGACGATTGAGTTTCATGTCGTTTCTCCATGGATCAGGCATCGGTCAGACTTGAACGCGATGCCGTTGATTGACTTCAACCTACAGAACATGAAACGTTTCATTCTTCAAAAAGGGTTTGAGCGGTTTATTCCCTCCTGTGCAGCGGTGGCAGGCGAAGCCTGACGGGGTGGTCGCGGCGTAGGGGCGCGATTTATCGCGCCCAATGAGCACTGTAGGTTAGGGTGAGCGCAGCGAACCCCAAAGTATGCGCGTTCCAAAATGGGAAGATCATCTGATATGCGCATCCGTATATCATACGGTTATTCTCCCCTCCATCGTTGGGGTTCGCTGTGAAGGAAAAAACGGGAAAAACGCGCCTTACGGCGTAACCGTTTCGCTTATTGGACGTTTGGATGGGACACAAATTGCACTCCGTAACGTTACGCAGTACAATGAAACCATGATTACAGGATTTCGGCACAAAGGACTTGAAGCCTTCTACAGGACTGGCACGAGCCAAGGCATACAGCCCGCCCATGCAGCAAAGCTGAGTCGCATTCTCGACGTACTGAACGCCGCGAAAGGCCCGGAAGGCGTCAACCTCCCTTCATTTCGCCTGCATCCTCTCAAGGGCGAACTGAAAGGCCACTGGTCAGTTTGGGTGAATGGCAATTGGCGTGTCACGTTCGTCTTTGTCGGCATCAATGTCGAGTTGGTCGATTATCAGGACTACCACTGAAAAGGAGCGCATCATGACGATGAATAAACCCACTCATCCCGGCGAAGTGTTGCGAGAGGATGTCATTGCAGAGTTAGGCTTGACCGTAAAGGAAGTCGCTGAACGGTTGGGCATGTCTCGGACAGCCTTGTCCCGCGTTTTGAATTGTCGGGCAGCGGTAAGCCCCGATCTGGCCTTGCGGCTGGAACAGGCTGGTGTTGGCACCGCCGATACGTGGCTTACCTTGCAGCTTAACTACGATCTGGCGCTGGCTCGCCAGCACCCACAGCCCGCAGTCCGCGCCATTGGCCCCGTTCTTGCCCACGCATGAACCACCGGCGCATAGAAGACAATGATGGAGCCGACGATCGACGCGCCACTACTGAATAGCATCATCATTGCCAGGACGATACGCGAAGAGGCCGCCGCAGTGGTCGGGTCGCCCTCCATCGCCAGCGAAGGAACTGCCTCACCAAAAATATCCCGCAAAATGTGCACGGTACTGTCCGCGCATTGGTCGATGGACCAGCGCAAAACCTGACGGGGTGGCGCGAAGCGCCAGGGCAATTCCCCTCCTGTGGAGGGGTGGCAGGCGAAACCTGACGGGGTGGTCGCGGCGTTGGGGCTTGCAAGCGCATCCCGGCCTACGCGAACTGAAGTCTGCCAACAAAAAAACCCTGTTGCTCAACCAGTCATTATCAAGGAAGATATTGGGCCTCTAAAAAAAGGGGCTGTTCACGGTCGTTCCGTTACGTTTTTTATGTATTGATGTCAAAAATTGATCGGATGAGGTTCATGTGTCGGAACAAATAAGGATCGGTGCGTTACGCGAGACCATGCCCGGCGAGCGGCGCATCACGATGACGCCGGACGTTGCCAAACGCTACCAGGCGTTGGGCGCGCAATTGCTGCTGGAAAAGGGGCTGGGAACCACTACGTTTCTGGCCGACGACGCTTTCCCGCTGGAGCATTTTGCCGCGTCTGGGCGCGAGGTTCTGGAACAGTCCGACATCGTGCTGAAGGTTCAGACGCCAAGCGCCGATGAATTGGCGGCAATGAAGGAAGGTTCCGTACTGATCGGTCTGTTGCAGCCCTACGCCGACGCCGAGCGGATCAGGGTGTTGCAGTCGAAGAACATCACGGCCTTTGCGATGGAACTCCTGCCCCGAATCACGCGGGCGCAAGGCATGGATATTCTTTCCTCGCAGGGCACGATTGCCGGTTATCAGTGCGTGCTGATTGCGGCGGATCACTGCCCGAAATTCTTTCCGATGCTCACGTATGCGGCCGGAACGATCCGTCCGACGCGCGTGCTGGTCATCGGCGCAGGCGTTGCGGGATTGCAGGCCATTGCGACGGCCCGACGGCTGGGCGCGATCGTCGAGGCTTATGATGTTCGCCCGGAGACGCGCGAACAAATCGAATCGTTGGGCGCGCGGTTTGTCGATACCGACGTCTCGGCGGTCGGCGCGGGCGGCTATGCGCGTGAATTGACCGATGACGAAAAGCGCCAGCAAGCCGAAAGACTGGGACGCGCCGTGGCGCAATGCGATGTGCTGATCGCCACTGCGGCGATTCCGGGCAAACGCGCGCCGCAAATCATCGACGCGGACATGGTTGCCGCCATGAAACCGGGCACGGTCGTCGTCGATATGGCTGCCGAGACGGGAGGCAACGTCGCGGGAACCATCGCAGGCGACAAAGTGCGCACGACGAATCAGGTTCTCATCATCGGCCCGACCCACATCGCCAGCCGCATGCCGGTGCATGCCTCGGAGATGATCGCAAAAAATCTGTTCAATTTCATTTCCCCTTTCATCAGGGAAGGGACATTGGCTCTCGACTGGGAGGACGAAGTGCTCGCCGGAGCCTGTCTGACCCATGCCGGAGAAATCCGGCATGCCGCCGTGAGACAGGTTCTCAACCTGTAACCGTCGCAGGGATATACAAGGATCATGGAAGGTTTTGTTGCTGTCTATATCTTCATGCTGGCCGCCTTTACCGGCTATGAGGTCATTGCGCGTGTGCCGGTCATCCTGCACACCCCCCTGATGTCTGGCTCCAACTTCATACACGGCGTCGTGCTCGTCGGCGCGATGGTGGCGTTGGGACAGGCCGAAACGCCGCTCGAACAGGCTATTGGTTTTGTCGCCGTTCTGCTCGGCGCGGCCAATGCCGCAGGCGGCTACGTGGTGACCGAACGCATGCTGGCCATGTTCAAGAATGAGAAGAAAGGGAACTGAGCCATGCAGGAAATCAAATGGCTGATCGACGCGAGCTACTTTCTTGCCGCCGTGCTCTTCATCCTGGGGCTGAAAAAGATGAGTTCGCCGGTCTCTGCGCGCAGGGGCATCGTCTGGGCCGGGATGGGCATGATCCTGGCAACGGCGGTCACTTTTCTGACCCCCGGCGAATCGACGACGTTCATGCCGACGGGCAACATCGTCCTGATGGTGATCGCCATTGCCCTCGGGGGTTCCATCGCCTGGATTTCCGGCAAAAGGGTTGCCATGACCGACATGCCGCAAATGGTGGCCATCTACAACGGCATGGGTGGCGGCGCGGCGGCGGGTATTGCCGCCGTCGAATTCGCGCGCGGACACATACACGGAACGGTACTGCTTACGCTGGCGGCGCTGGGCGCCCTGATCGGCTCGGTTTCCTTTTCCGGCTCGTGCGTGGCGTTTGCCAAGCTGCAAGGCATCATGAACAAGGCATTTCGTCTGCCGGGGCAAAATATCGTCAACGTCGTTCTGGCGTTGGTGACGGTCGGACTTGGGATCCTTATCGTTCAGGCAGGACTGTCCGACAAGGGTCCGGTTCCCGCCTTCTTCCTGATCGGCTTTTTCATCTGCGCGCTGGTGTTGGGCGTTATCGTCACGCTGCCGATCGGCGGCGCCGACATGCCGGTGGTGATTTCACTGTTCAACGCGTTTACCGGACTGGCGGTCGGATTTGAAGGCTATGTCCTGAAAAATCCGGCGCTGATCATTGCCGGGATCGTCGTCGGCGCAGCCGGGTTGCTGCTCACAAAGCTGATGGCCAGGGCGATGAATCGCCCGATCACCAACATCCTGTTCCAGCCGATCAGTGGCGAAGCGCAGGCGGGCGGCGCAATCGAAGGCACGATGAAGGAAGTCTCCGCGCTCGATGCGGCGACAATGATGCACTACGCCAGCAAGGTCATCATCATCCCCGGTTACGGCATGGCCGTGGCGGGCGCGCAGCACAAAGTCTGGGAGATGACCGAGTGGCTCGGAAACGCCGGGGTCGATGTCAGATTTGCCATTCACCCGGTTGCCGGGCGGATGCCAGGCCACATGAACGTATTGCTGGCCGAGGCGGGCGTGCCTTACGAGAAGATTTTCGATCTGGAAGAAATCAATTCCGATTTCAGTCAAGCCGACGTCGCGCTGGTCATCGGTGCCAACGATGTGGTCAATCCCGTGGCGCGAACCGACAAATCCAGCCCGATCTACGGCATGCCGATCCTGAACGCCGACTATGCGGCCAATGTCATCGTCGTCAAGCGTGGCCAGGGCGCCGGTTACTCCGGTATCGAAAACGCCCTGTTCTTCAAGGACAATTGCCGCATGCTGTACGGCAGCGCCCAGAAAGTCGTCGCCGACGTGATCCAGAATCTCAAAACGATGGGGTAAACAGGCCGCACCCCGACCTTTATTGTTCTTCCCGAATCTCCACGCCGCCGGTTTCCATGTCCCAGTGGGCGCGCACGACCATGTCGATCGGATAAGGCTCGAACCAGTAGCTGGCCTCGATCCGGAAACGGGCATGGTTGAATCTGTACACGTCGACGGCATCGTCCCGGATCACGGAAACCTTCAGGGATTCCGGCAGGATGCGCGGCTCGAAAAAGGCAAGCGATCGCTGTATGCCTGCCGCAACCGCTTCGAGATCGGACTCCGTGAAGCGCCCGCCCGCCAGGGGCGGAATGCCGAAGTTGAGCACGGAATTCCTGACCTGCGGAAAATCCAGTACCGGCAATTGATTTTCGAGGTTCGTGCAATTCAACAGCCAGTTCAGATCTCTGACCACCGTCTTGCGATAAGCGCTGCGATTCATGGCTCTGCCGCCTTGTAGCGACAACCTGTCCAGCAGGGTCGGCAGGAACAGATCACCCTCCACACCCACTTTCATCTTTCTGGAATTATTCATTCGACACATCACCGTTCATCAGCGAGCAAAAGAGGCTCTCATCGGGCGTGCCGCAATGAACGACCCGTTTCGGGGTCGTCTGTACGGAAGAAGGTTCCGACCACCAGAAGCTGTGATCGTTGCGCTCCTTGAACAATCCCGGAAGCTCCAGCCATGTAAACCAGTCTTTTTGCGTATCGGCATGGGTCCCGACATTACCGATGCCCAGGTCACTGAGTATATTGGCCGTGGAATTGCGCTCGCTCCTCTCGGATTCCATCAGTTGCAGAAGAAGATCGTGCAGGCCCTCGAGCGGGATACGTTTGCCGATGACTTGTCGCAATACCATGTCGACCCGGTACAGCCAGCGGCTTTCCGGCGGCAACACGTTGGAAACATCGCGCTTGTCGAACGAACGCAGAACAATCAGGGGCGAGTATCGTCCCACCTTGTCGATACTGGGCGCAAGACAACCAACCAGAGCAGGCTTGTCCCAGAGTCCCGGCCCGATGAGAAAGTGCCAGACAGGCGAAACAAGATATGCGGCCCGCCAGTCTTGCGGGCGCGTGTGCGCAAGCGCCGCCATGCCGGAGGACATCCACCCGTGGACGGTCTCCCTCAGTGGAGGCGACATTCCCTTGCCGACAAAATCGCCCACCGAAGGCAGTTTTCCAAACCAGCCCATGTAACCGGGCCGCTTGAAAAAACGGAGCACTTTCATTGTGGCCCTGCCCATTGCCGCCTTGCCATTGCCCATTGCCGTTATTCCTGCTGGTGACTCTCAGCCAGGATACGAGTCGTCTCCGCTTCACGTTCCCCAACCCAGACGGCCAGGGCGCTGAAATTGTCCAGGTCGGGCGCGTAGGGCTCCGGCAACTCATCCATCATATCGTCGATCCACTGCTCTGGCGTTTTTGCCAGCTGGAGCATTTCCTCCATGATGTCTTCGCCGACGTTTTCCCAGAAACCGTCGGTGCATAACAGGAAAACGTCGCCTGTCCGCAAGGAAAACGGTTCATCACGAATAGCGTGTTCGGGCAGTTCTTCACTGCCCACCGCCGCGTACAGCATGTTCCTCCTGGAATTGCCGCGCAATTCTCCGGTAAAAAAACCGGCATCGATCATGGATTGCAGGATGCTATGGTCGGTCGTCAGGCAATGCGCGCGCCCGCTGCGGAACAGGTAGATGCGGCTGTCGCCCAGGGAATTCCAATAGGCAATCCCGCGTTCCGTATCCATCACCAGGGTCGCTATCGTCGTGTTCATCTCGGGATACTGCAGATTGAGTTTGCGCACTTCGGACAGAGCCTCGCGCGCCACCGACAACAGCGTACCGGGCGAATCGTCATTGATTTTGGGCGTCGCGGAGAAATAGGTCAGTACCTCCTTGACGACGGCGCTCGACGCAAGCGCCCCGCCCTCGTGCCCCCCCGTGCCGTCCGCCAGCACGAAACAGCCCTGCGTCTCATTGGCGCAAAAGCCGACCGCGTCCTCGTTTGCCTCCCGGCCTCCGCATTCACTTCGGTGCGCCACAGACAACCGCATCATGACCTGCCCGCCTTCTCGCCGGATTGCACCGTCAAAATTGCCTTTTCATAAGCCTCTACAAAGGCTTCCCCGAAGAACTCATGGAAATGATCGCTGGCTTTTTCGCGGAGCGCATGGAAGTAATACCCATATTCTTCCCACAGACGGGCCTTGTACAGCACCGAAAAAACGTTCTCGAGCACGCCAAGCGGAGGGATTTTGTCGCCGATCATCGCCGGGTTGAAACGATCCAGCACATGATTGAGCGCCGCCTGCATGCCCGAGATGACGCCGATCTGGTGAGCGCGCAGATCGACGAAGGCATTGCGAATGGCTTCCACCGGCCCCATGAACCCCGGCATGGTGCGCCCGAACATGCCCAGCACCGCAGTGCTGACATCGGGCGCAAACTTGAGCGGGTTATTGCGTTCCGGCGCAATCACGGTGACGTTGGCCCGAACCGCCTGTTTGACGACCGTTCGTCCCGCGATCAGTTCGACCGAGCCCTGGGTGTAGTTGCGCAGCGCCTGACCGAGCATGTTCATGAAAGCCTTGTCCAGCGCCGCCCGGCCAGGCAGTTCCATGCCGAGTCCTTCGATGAATGCCCGGTAGAGTTCCTCCATGCCCGGCGCGGCGGCAGATCCGGTCGTACCCGACGCCTCGGGTACGCTGGATCGCGCTGGCGGCACATCGCGTGGCGGAGGCGTCGTCTCTTCCGGGCCGATTCCCGACAGGAAACCGGAAAGCGGATCGACGGCAGGCGCTTCAGCCGTCGACCCAAGCCCGGTGATGAAACTGTCGATATCATCGAAACTGGCGATACTGTCCGCGCTTTCAACGGAACGAGCGCCAACGCCCGGCGGTTCCACGGCAGGCGCGGAACTGACCGCCGGGGGTTTTTCGCCCGAACCGGGCAATCCGAACATGGCATCGAGCTCCGAACCGTGGACCATGCCCATGCCGCCGACGGAAGAAATATCCAATGCCGCGTCCCCGCCGGGCTGCGAATGCGGTTGCGCGACGGGGGCTGCCGGAGATCCTCCGGGTGATGGGCTCCCACCGCCCGCGTCAGGCAACTGGAACAAGGCGCCAAGCTCGGAGCCGTGCGTCAGATTCATGCTGGGAGGAACGTTCGATGCCGTGCCCTTGCCCGCCTGCAAAATGTCCCCGAATGCTTCGTTGTCCCTGTTTTCACCAAACATCGCCAGGGGATCCAACTCATTGTCATTTTTCAATGGCCGGTTTGCCGGAGTATTCAGGGGATCTTGAAGCAACTCGTCTATCATTGCGCTGGTGTCTTTTGTGCTGACGTCTTCACCGCAGATCAATTCATCGCCCTTGCCATCGAGACTGCCGGGTTCGATGCCGTGCGCGTTGAGCGCCTGCATGATGTCGGGGGGCTTGGATGTCGTGGCCCCGTACTGGAACGGGTCTATGAGCTCGCCCTGGGCCTCCGTCTCCAGTCCGGGCGTCGCCAGGCTGCCTTGCGCCGGGGTGGAGCCGAGCAAGTCGGCAAGAAAATCGTCACTGATCGCACCGTCCGACACAGGCGATGGAGAGGGCGAAGGCGGGGGCGAAGGCGGGGGCGGGGACGCAGGCTGCACCCGAGGCGCGTCTTCCCGGCCCTGGCCCACGTAAGTCACTTGCAGCACGTAGCCACCGACGAGAATCTTGTCATGATTCTGCAACGGATGCTCCTTACCGGAAGCGAGTTCCTCTCCGTTGATGAAAACCGGGTTCCCGCTGCCGATATCGCTCACCCGGTATACGTTGTCGCTTCCAAGGGTGAACTTCAAATGCTGACGCGATATCAGCCGCTTCGGATCGGGCAGAATGATGTCGTTATCATGACCCCGGCCTATCGTCGCATTGCCGGAAATCGTCCCTGCGACGGGCACCACGGGAGTAAGGTCGTTGTATGTCAACCCTATGATTTCAAGCATCTCAATTCCTTTTTTTCTCGTCGGCCATCACTCGCCTGCCGGACGTACAGCGTCCGCTCAAAACGACACGGTCGTCTTTCACGACGTAGAAATTTGCCGAAAACGGCGGATCGAACGGACACTTGACTTGCAGATAGTGGCGCCCAGGCCCGATCAGCACAATGCGACCCTCTTGTGTCATCTTTCCCGGCTCTATCTGTACGTCATTTAGCAGAAAGGTGGCTTCATTCAGTCCCAACACCATCAGTTGCGGCATGTCTGCCTTGACTCGTTCAAAGGACAGGCGAGGCGTTTCCCATTCGACAACCTCGTCCTCTTCCAATTCCTCCTCGGATTCCGAACCATCGGTTTTTTTTCTCTTCATGGTTCCCGCCGCGCGTTCTCGAGCCGCATCTGCTGCGTTCTTGGCTTTGGCTGTGCCGAATTCGGTGGCCTTGTCCATGACGCTCTCTGGCGTGGTGGAAGCCAGTTTCTCAATGTGCTGGAGCGCGGCTTCTTCCTGTGCGCTCACCTTACCAGGAGGGGAATCGAAAAGCGTCGACCAGCAACCGCTCAACAACAAGGCTGCCGCGCCTGCCAGCGCCATGCCGATGCCGTTTTTTCTGCGAGAAAGGCAATAACGGACGATGGTATCGAGTTTCAACGACATTTTTCACTCTCGTGGCACGATTGATGGAATGACCTTTTCCAGACGGGGGCTGTCCTCTCCAGACAGGCTGTCCGATTGGGCGTCTTCATTGCCGCCTTGCCTGCCGTTGAACAGAACAACGACTGCCGCAAAAACCAGCATCACCACGAACAGGACGCCCCAGCGCATGATGGCGCTGCTCTCACCGAAAACACTCGCGCCGGGATGCACCCTATCCGGCGTAAACGGCATGGGCGTGCCGCCGGGGGGGGGGTCCGCTACGGGCGAAACAAAGTTTTCCGCTGCGTTCAGCAACGCCTGGACGTAGTCTGCAACCGTTTGCGGGCGGCCTGTCGGCCTCAAGTTCAGGCCCCTATCAATGACATCCAGCAGCCTGGCGGGCAACTCCGGCGAGGCATGACTCACCGCTGGTTGGAGTGTATCTTTCATGATCCGCGTCACCGACACGGGCGGCATGACGCCCGTCACGAGCAGGTAGGCCACGGCGGAAATCGCGTAAATGTCCGTCCAGGGGCCCAATACCAGTTCGCTTTCGTCGGAACCGTATTGCTCGAGCGGCGCAAATCCGGGTTTGAGGATGATCGTGGTCGAATCTCCGCCGGTAAGTTCCGTATGCCGGGCCGCGCCGAAATCCAGCAGGACGGGCGCGCCGTTCTCCAGGATCATGATGTTGTCGGAAGAGATGTCGAGGTGATAGCACTCCACCGAATGAATCTGGGACAAGCCTTCCAGCACCGGCAGCAGGATGGAAAACAGATCCTCGGTGGTTTTCGCCCGAAATCCGTTGCGCACCATTGCGCGCAGGGTCTTGCCCCGGTAGAAGGGCATGACCATGTACGCGGTTCCATTGGCTTCGAGGTAACGGATCACCGAAAGAAGAGCGGGATGTCTGAACTTGGCGAGGATGAGCGCCTCGTTGACGAAACGACGCATCCCTTTCATGAACAGTTCGCGCTTGTCGGCCTGGCGCACGTCTACCTCCAATCCGGCTCCCCGCGTCGCAAGGGAGCCAGGCAGGTATTCCTTGATCGCCACTTCCCGGTTGAGGAACGTATCGGCGGCCAGATAGACGATGCCGAAACCGCCCTCACCGACTACGGAGCGGATGACGTACTCCGCCAGCTTCGTCCCGATGGGCAGCGCGTTGACGGGCACAACCGCCCCGGCTTCCTGTTCATCGCTCATTTCGATTCTCTCCTTCCGGCAATGCCCCACTGTGGATCAATCGCCCTCCCGAGTCTGCTCCCTTGTCGCTTCCAGGTCACGCATCTCGAACTCGTAGGCGAAGTCGTCAGCCTCGGCCTTCAGCACGATCCGCTGCAAGCCCTGCCCGACGACGAGCCCTTCGAGGTGGCGACGGCTGATCGTCGGCAGCACGGAATTGGTCAATATCGCGTCGATCATACGCCCACCGGCATCGGCGACGTTGCAACGCTTGATGACCAGTTCGACGACGGCGTCGTCGTAATCGAAAGAGGCGCCGTGCGAGGCGGCAATCCGCTTCTGGATGCG
>WRNU01000030.1 GCA_009776435.1 Betaproteobacteria bacterium
ATTTATCGCGCCCAAATTGCGGCACTTACGCTCATTGGGCGCGATAAATCGCGCCCCTACGGGTCTTTGCGTTTATCCCGCTCGATCAGCGCGTAGGCCGAATGGTTGTGGATCGACTCGAAATTTTCCGATTCCACGATGTAGGCGTCGATGCGCGATTCGACATTGAGCACCGCCGCCACGTCGCGCACCATGTCTTCGACGAACTTGGGATTGTCGTAGGCGCGTTCGGTGACGAACTTCTCGTCCGGGCGCTTGAGCAGGCCGTAGACTTCGCAGGACGCCAGATTCTCCACGATCTGCACGATCTCCTCGATCCACATGTGCTGGTTGAGCGTGGCGGTGACGGTGACGTGCGAGCGTTGGTTGTGCGCGCCGTAGGCGGAGATTTCCTTCGAGCACGGGCACAGACTCGTGGCCGGGACGACAACCTTGAGGGTGAATTCGTGGCGATTGTCGCCGGAGATGGTTCCGGTGAAACTCACCTCGTAGTCCATCAGGCTGCGCACCCCCGATACCGGGGCGGTCTTGGAGATGAAATAGGGAAAACTCATCTCCAGGTGGCCGCTTTTGGCTTCGAGACGCTCGACCATCATCCGCAGCATGGGGCCGAAGGATTCCACGGAAATCTCACGTTCGTCGCGGTTGAGGATTTCGACGAAGCGCGACATGTGGGTGCCCTTGAAGTTGTGAGGCAACCCGACGTACATGTTGAAGACGGCGATGGTGTGCTGAATGCCTTCGGATTTGTCGCGGACGCGGATCGGATGACGGATGTTCTTGATGCCGACCTTGTCGATGGCAATGTGGCGACGGTCGAGGCTGCCCTGTACGTCGGGGATTGGGGTGCAATGGTTCATGTGAGCGATTGTTTGTCTTTCTGTGCAGAGTGAATGGCGGAAACGATGCCTGCGGCGTTCAACCCGACTTCGGCAAGCAACTGGGGCTGTTCGCCGTGGTCGATGAAGCGGTCTGGAAGCCCCAGCCTCAAGAGCTTGGGCCGCGTGGCCAGGGCGTCCAGGACGCGGGCGACTTCCGAACCGGCCCCGCCGATGACGACGTTTTCTTCGAGCGTCACGAGAAGGTCGTGTTCCCGCACGAGACTGGCGATGAGGGTTTCGTCGAGGGGTTTGACGAAGCGCATGTTGACGACGGTGGCATCGAGCGTCTCGCCTGCTTCCAGGGCGGGCGCGAGCAGGCTGCCGAAAGCGAGCAGCGCCGTCTTCCGGCCACGCCGTCGAATCTCGCCCTTGCCGATGGGCAGCGCGCACAGGCTGGCTTCGGGCGCGACGCCCGGCCCCTTTCCACGCGGATAACGCACGGCGCTTGGGCCTTCGTGGCACAGCGCGGTGTGGAGCATCTGGCGGCATTCGTTCTCGTCGGCAGGCGTCATCACCAACATGTTGGGCACGCAGGCGAGAAAAGAGAGATCGAAAGCGCCGTGATGAGTCGCGCCGTCGGCTCCAGCCAGACCGGCCCGGTCGATAGCCAGCATCACGGGCAGGTTTTGCAGCGCAATGTCGTGAATGAGCTGATCGTAGGCGCGTTGCAGGAAGGTGGAGTAGATTGCCACGACCGGGCGGTATCCCTCGCAGGCCAGTCCTGCCGCGAAGGTGAGCGCGTGTTGCTCGGCAATGCCAACATCAAAATAACGCCCCGGAAACTCGCGGGCGAAACGGGTGAGTCCGGAGCCTTCGCACATCGCCGGGGTAATGCCGATGACACGCGCATCGCGCGCCGCCGCGTCGCACAGCCAGTCGCCGAAGATCCGCGTGTAGGTCGGTTTGCCGCCAGCGCTCTCTTCCGGCAGCCCCGTGCGGTGGTCGAACTTCGATACGCCGTGATAACGGATGGGATCGGCTTCGGCAAGCTTGTAGCCTTGTCCTTTTTGGGTGACGACATGCAGAAATTGCGGACCTTTGGCGTTGCGCAGGTTTTGCAGCGTCGGCACGAGAACGTCGAGATCGTGACCGTCGACAGGCCCGTAGTAATGAAAGCCGAATTCCTCGAACAATATGCCTGGGGAATTCGGCGCTACCATCCCCTTGGCGACTTCTTCCACCTTGCGCGCCAGATCGAACATGGGCGGGGCGACCCGGAGCACTTTCTTGCCGAGGCGACGGGCGGCCTGATAAGGGGTCATCAGGCGGGCCAGAATGCCGGAGAGCGCGCCGACCGGCGGCGAGATCGACATTTCATTGTCATTCAGGATCACCAGCAGGTTGACGTCCTTCATGGTGCCGGCGTTGTTGAGCGCCTCGAACGCCATGCCGCCCGACATCGCGCCGTCGCCGATGACGGCAATCGCAGCGCGCGCTTCGCCACGGTCGCGGGCGGCCACAGCCATTGCGAGCGCGGCTGAAATCGAGGTTGAAGAATGCGCCGTGCCGAAGGCGTCGTATTCGCTCTCGGTGCGGCGCGGAAAGCCGGAAATGCCGCCGTAATGACGCAGCCTCGCCATGTCTTCACGTCGGCCCGTGAGAATCTTGTGGCTGTAGGTCTGGTGGCCGACATCCCACACGATGCGGTCTTCGGGCATGCTGAAAACATGATGCAGCGCGACGGTAAGCTCGATCGTGCCGAGATTGGAAGACAGGTGTCCGCCGGTTTTCGAGACCGACTCGATCAGGAAGCGTCTGAGTTCGTCGGCCAGTATCGGTAGTTCATTGCGACTGAGATCGCGCACATCTGCCGGGGAATGGATGCGATCGAGATAGGGATAATCGGACATCTTGTGGTCGGAAGGGGATCAGGAAGCGCGACGCGCGATGAAATCGGCCAATTCGTGCAGGCGGGTGGCGCGTTCGCCCAATGGGGAGAGCGCGTCATGGGCTTCGGCCAGCAGATCCTCGGCAAAGCGTCGGGCGTCGGCCAATCCCAANAGACTGACATAAGTCGGCTTGCAATGCGAGGCATCNTTNCCNGCCGTCTTGCCCAGGGTGGCGGTGTCGGAAGCCGCGTCGAGAATATCGTCGACGACCTGATACAGCAGGCCGACGCGCTTGGCGTAGAGGTCGAGGCGGCGGCGCCGGTCCTCGTTGGCCCCTTCGCCCGCGCGCGCGCCGATGAGCACGGCGGCGCGGATCAATGCCCCGGTCTTGCGCACATGCATGAATTCGAGTTCTTCGCGTGTGAGTTCCTGTCCGGCGGAGGCGATATCGATGGCCTGTCCGCCTGCCATGCCCTGCGAGCCTGCCGCCTGGGCCAGCATCTGGATGGCCTCGATTTGCCCGGAAGCGGTGGCGCTCACCGGGTATTCGGCCAGCACCTGGAAGGAGAGGGTTTGCAGGGCATCGCCCGCGAGCAGCGCCGTGGCCTCGTCGTACTCGACATGAACGGTAGGTTTTCCCCGGCGCAGTTTGTCGTCATCCATGCACGGCAGGTCGTCATGGATGAGTGAATAAGCGTGGATCAATTCCACAGCACAGGCGGCGCGGTCGAGTTGTTCGGGCCTTGCGTGGGTAAAGGAGCTGCCCGTGCCGTGCACCAACAGGGCGCGTACCCGTTTTCCTCCTCCGAGAACGGCGTAGCGCATGGCCTCGTGCAACCTGCCGGGAGCAAGATTGGCGGCAGGCAGGATGGATTGCAGGGCCGTTTCGGTGCGTTGTTGTATGTAGGTCGACCAGTCGAGGAAATTCATGGCGTTTCAGCCTCGGGTGGAATCACTCAGATGTGAATTGTCATTCGTACCGGAATCGTCCGGCTGGAATGAGACGAGCGTGTCGCCTTCGAGAATCCTGATTTGTTGTTCGGCTGCGTCGAGCCTGTCCTGGCAGTGGCGAAGCAGGACGACGCCACGCTGGTATTGTTCGAGAGCCTGTTCGAGTGGCAAAGAGCCTGTTTCCATCTGGCGGACGATGGTTTCCAGTTCCGACACGGCGGCTTCAAAGGTTTTTGGGGTAGACGCCGACTTGGTCATGGTGCAGAAATAGCGAAAACTCGAAACGGGGGGTGAAAAATCAGCGAAAAAGCAATCGCTACCAGGATACAGGGCACAAGATACTAGAAAATACCCGAATGCGCCTCCTGCGGTCAAACCGAGTCTGCTGTTCCTCACGGCGTTGGCGGTGATTGTTGTGCATAGTGAAATGACGGTAAAACCAAAAGTCGTGTGTTTCAGCGGATTGTGTTCCCGGAGTGGTTTTACCCTTGGAGGGGCGCACGAAGGGCGGGGCGGTCATTCCCCTCCGTGGAGGGGTGGCAGGCGAAGCCTGACGGGGTGGTCGCGGTGTTGGGGTTCGCAAATCACTCCGACCGGCACAGAGATCGTAGCCTGGATAAGCGAAGCGCCATCCGGGGGGCAAAATTTCCGATGCGAAGCATCGCTGACTGAATGGAAGATTGTGAATGCTATGAATGACTCACTCCCAATCAGCACTAATACGCCAAATTGCAAACTAAAGATTTGCAATGCTTCGCATTGGTTGAAACATTCCCCGGATGGCACTTCGCTTATCCAGGCTACGCACGCTTTCGTAAGGCGTTCTTCTTCCAAACCTTTCAAACCTTCGACCCTGACAGCCAGCGCCGTTCCCAAGCCGTAAGTTCTGGAAGGACGGTGGATTCCATTTGCCCGATTTCGGATTGAAGCGTGCGATAGAGCTTGATCAACGCAGGAGTTGGCGAGCACGGTAGCACGGGGACGAGGCGAACACGCAGTTTGCCTGCTGCCCGTTTGCCTCTGGCGGGGATGCCTGCGCCGGAAATGTCCTGTTCGCGTGAGGTTGCCGCTCCGGGTTCAATGTTGATGTCATGCTGGCCGACGGGTGAAGGCACGCTGATGCTCCCTCCGCCCAGCAGGACGAAGACGCTGACCGGGCGATTCAGCGTGATGTCGTTGCCTTCGAGGGCATAGAGTGGGTGGGGGCGCAACTGGATGCGCAGGCGCAGATCTCCTGAGCGGCCCTTGCCTGAAACGGGCGCGTAGCCTTCGCCTTTGAGACGCAACTCGTCGTCCGGCAGCATACCCGGAGGAATGATCACGGTCAGGACGCGGCGGCTGATCTGCCGTCCGCTTCCGCTACACTGGGGGCAGCGGATACGCCGGGAGTAGCCGCGTCCATCGCAATCATCACAACGCCCCAGATGCTTTCCGTGTCGCACCCGGCCACTGCCCTGGCAGTGGCCGCAAAGCTGGCTGTGTTCATGTTCCTGATGGCCCTGGCCTGCACATTCCACACATTCCACGCCCGATTCGAGGACGACTTCGGCTTTGCCGCCGAGGCAAAGCTGCTCGATGTCGAGTTCGATATCCTGGTTGCGATCCATGCCACGAGAATTTGCCTTGCTTGCATGTGAACCGTTTCTATCATCGGCATGAACCGTTTCCTGCTCGAACGGTTCCAGCAGGAGGTCGCAGGCGGCGTTGAGGCGGGAGAACATCTCATGGGCTTCGGTCGCAGGATTGCGATCCGGATGCCAGAGCATCGCCAGGTGGCGAAAAGCCTTTTTGATGGCATGAGGGGGGGCATCGCGCCCAACCCCGAGCAATTTCCGCGCTTCGGTTGCTTTCACGGTGTTGTGTTTCCGGAACTTGTCGGGTCGACTACAAGAAGATGCTCGTCACAAGCGTTCATGGAGACGAAGGTTTTTCTGGGCCGACGCGGGGAAGCTCCACGCGGGAGGCCGAAATGGATCGGAAGCAGGCTGTGCGCAGGCGGGCATCCATGCGACAATCCATCGCCTGCCCGGGTGGTGGAATTGGTATACACAGCAGACTTAAAATCTGCCGCCGCAAGGCATACGGGTTCAAGTCCCGTCCTGGGCACCAGGTTGATTTCTTCAAGCATTCCTGAAATCTTGCAAAGACCGCATCGTACCTTTTATTTTATGACAAGTTGCGGAAGTGTTCCTGANACTTGATCATTTTGTGTTNATGGTTCTCTGAACGGTACGATCTGCGCGTCATCGAAGGCNGTTTGTTTCAGGTGCGCGTCGCTTGCACCTGNGTATCGGGACGGCGNCTTGTGACAATGAGTCCATGAAACGCCGGAGNACGTCTGCAACGGGCGCTCCTGACCTGCTGCATCAAGCTTGTGCGGCGGCGGCCAGCACTTTCGTCGCCCATTGGTTCAGGCTCTCGCCGGAAGCGCGGGCTGCGGCCAGTGCTGCACAATGAACGCTCGACGGAACGCGAAGCATCAGCCTGCCGCTGGCGGGTTTTTCGGGGTCTTTGCCGAATTTCACACATGCTTCGATGTAGCCGTCGACGGATTCCCTGAATGCTGCTTCGAGTTCATCGACGGTCTCGCCATGAAATATGACTCTGTCGCGGATACCGGACAGTCGCCCGACGAAGACGTGATCGTGCGCATCGTACTCGACCGTTGCGGTATAGGCTTTGTATTTCATGGTGTTCATGGTGTTACCCCGATGTCTTCCAGAAACCCGCGCGCCTCCAAAACCCGGAAGCGCAATGCCTCCTTGCCGGGATGCGGGCGGTGAGTATGAAACACGTAACCGTCTTTGTGGAACGCAACCGCAGAGCCTTTGCCTTCGACGACTCTACACCCTGACGCAATGAGCAACGCTTCGATCCGTGACCACTCCAACGCGCCGTTGACCGGAACTGCGAAGATGTCCGCGAGGGTTTTACGATGCTTCGTCTTCATATCATTGTAGAAAAGAGATTGCAAAAGTGCAATCATCAACATCTTGAACCGACCATTGAGCCATGCCGCCCGCAAACCCTTTGTCGCGGCAAGGGCTTGCGGGTAAGGATGATGGCCGTCAAAAACCCAGGCAGGCGACGTACACCGTGCCGTCGTCGAGGCTGGCGGTACTGACCGCCGGGCCTGCGGTGGTGATTCCGGCGCGCATCGATCCGGCTGAGGTGTCGCCGTCATCGAGCGTGCCGTCGAGTTGACGGATGAGCTTGCCGGGAATGCCCGCCGAGCAGATCACGTAACTGCCCGACACGCCCAGGGGGGCCGCCGCGCCGCCTGACTGCACGCCTATGCGTCCGCCTATGCTGTTGAGGGGCAGGAAATTGGGGTCTGTGATGTCGGTCGACCCGGTGGCAAGGTTTGCGAACCGGACGTGCTGCCAGAAATAAATACTCTCTACACCTGCCGTTGCAGCGGCGTCCCAGTTGCCGTCGATAGTGCCGCTTGCGTCGCCGTTATTGACGCAGGCGGGCGCGCCCGACGGGCAGACATGATTCACGGCGCTGGCGTCGTCGCCCGGCAGCGCACGGAATTTGTCCTGATAGGCGTAGAGGATGGTCTGTATGTTGCGGAAATCCTGGGCAAGATTTTTCACTTTGGCGCTGTTGATAAGCTCTTGACCTTTGAGCACTCCGCCGATCAACAGTCCGATGATGACGAGGACGACCGCAATCTCGACGAGGGTGAAGCCGGTTTGCCTGATAGTGGACTTTGCTTTCATGGGGATTCTCCTTTTGTGGTGGATAGTGGCGAAGAAAACGCGAACGTCACAGGCGTCCGCTACGGGCAAGACGGGCAATGAGGAGCGGATGCCCGATCCAGCGCAGCAGGTCGTCGAAGGCGGGCGTGGGTTCTCCGGCTTCGAACGTGGGAGAGGTGGGCGAATGCGTGGCGTTGAGACCGTCGGCTTGCCGGTTCGGCCCAGTCGAAAAGACGATGGCGACGACGCGGGAATCCGCTGTGCTGATCAGGTTGCCGTCGTGATCCTTGATCTGGATGTGGCCGCTTGGCAGGGTGGAAAGCGAAATCGCGCCTTCGGCGAAATTCTTGTCAGGCCGGTAATGCCAGTGCCCCGTCCACGGCTGGCTTGCGCTGACGCGTGCGCTGCCCCAGGGGTCATGGGCGGACAGCCCGAGCGTGCGCCAGGGCAGGTAGCCGGACACGTTCAGCACGCAGGGCGGGCCTTGTTCCAGCCCGTAGGCGGGGCTCATGGGGTCGGGTTCGATGCCTGGGCACGGCAGGCGGCCATGCACCAGGGCGAAGCCGATGAGCGCCTCGACGATGTCGTCGAGCATACTTTCGGCGGCGTGGCGTCGGCTGGCTTCGGCGCGCATGGCGAGCGGCGTGACGAAGAGGCTGGCAATCAGGCCCAGCACGACGAGTACGATGGCCATCTCGACCAGGGTGAAACCGCGTTTGCCTGCGTTCATGCTTACGGTATGCATCGAATCAGATCCTCGCTGGCTGGTTGGTGAGGGTCGGCGATTGCATAGTGGCGGTAGCCGTCGTAGTCGCCCGTGCCGGTGGTGTAGCTCACATGGTTCATTCCTTCGAGGTATTGAGCGGCGTCCGCGCGTTCGGTTGCGGTGCTCCGGCGTTGCGGCGCATCGCCCCGCAGGCGCTCGCCGCCGAACAGCACGAGGGCGCGGCAGGTCTCGGTTGTGGAGACGGGCAAGGCTGTCGCCGAATCGGTCAGCGCTACCGTCAGGCAGGCGCTGCCGTCCGTGCAGGCGACGAAACGCAATTGGTCGCGCCAGTTGTCATGGGCGGCGGCCTGCGCCGTTGCGATGCCGAGCGTGGTGCTGTCGGGCAGTCGGCCATGCGCGCGGTTGCCGATGAGGGTTTCGGCCTGGGTGGCGAGGAATGCCGAGCCGGGATCGCCGGGGTCGCCCGGAGGGGTGAGGTGCGATTGCAGCGCCGAGGCCGCGGCATCGAGAATGCCGTCGATCATGTCGGAGAAGTCGGATCGTCTGCGCAGGACGCCGAACAATTCGTCGACGGTGATCCAGGCGACGATATCGTTCGCGTCCGTTTCCGGCGCGCCATGAACGATGTCGAGATTGCCGGAGATGTCGCTGGAGTATGGGCGGTCGAGGAACACGGGCAGGTCGTCGGAGGCGCTCGCGCTGCCTGGGCAGCGTTGCGCGCCCGTGGCGGCGGGGGGGCGGGTCTGGCCGGGCAGGGTGGCTCCCGGAGCCAGGATCACTGCGATGACATCATGCTCTTCTCCGCTGATCGCGCGCCCGTTGGGGGAGACGATCCTGAATTGTCCGGGGCTGTCCCAGTTGAGCGTCAGTGGTTTGGGGTTGTGCTTGACGCTGCCCGCGACCGCGTACCACAGGCATTGTCCGTGGCGGTCGCGCAGGATCGGCAACCCCAGGGTGCGGTACGGAAAACGGCCAAAGGCTCCGTGGTCGCGGGCATTGCAGGCGCCGAGGGTGACGGAGCCGTTGTTGGTTCTGTCGGGGCATGGCAGGTAGCCGACGCCCTGACCGTCGTGCTGCAATTCCGGGTAGCTGAAGGCGTAGCCGATGAGCGCGTCCCTGGCTTGGGCGAGATCGGCCATGCTGCGCGCGCTGGCCCGTTGCCCGGTTCGGTGTGCGAGGTGTACGGAGGCTGCGGCGGATGCAACGAACAGCAGAAAAAGCACGGCAGGAAGCAATGCTCCGCCACGCGCATGGCGGAGGGGGGCGCGTGGCGTCATGGTTCGGATTTCCTGTTTTGGGAAGGCCAGTTTTGCCCTGGCGACAGGGTTTGCCGACGCCCGGAAACCACCGTGGCCGGGATGCCGTCGCCGATGCGAATGGCAGGTTCGGAAGCCGGGTCGACCGAATCGCCGTCGAACCACAGGGCGATGATGCGGCCATCGCGCCATAGAATTCCGTCGAAGCGGCGCTTGGGAGTTGGCGGCGCTGCCACGGGAACAGGAGCGGAGATGACAGGGGCCGTGGGCTTTGTTTCCAACGCGCGTCGTTCGGCGGCGGAGAAGAAAACACGCCCGTCTAATGCGGCGGGCGCTTGCCGGGATCGGGATGACGGTGAAGCGTTTCGTTCCGAGGCAAACGTCTGGCATGCCGTGGCAAGCGTGAACAGGAACAGGAAGAACGGGCGCGTGTTCATGTTCATTCCGGTGATGGCGCAAGGGTGATCCAGTCGAATTCGCAGCTTGCCCGTAGCGTGACGGGCGCGGTATCGGCTTCCCGCCACAGGGAACAGCCCGACGGGATGACATGCGCCGGGGAGCCGGTCGCGATGGCATCGAGCGTAAGCAGTGCCTCTTCGTGCAATAGCCCGGCTTCGATGCGCGCGCGCTGAAGGGTGACGACCGGCAGGTGTTCAGACGCAGGAAACGCGGGTTGGGCGGGCTGAACGTTCAGGGCAGGTTCGGCGATATGGGGGTGTGCTTCGATCAAGCTGGAGAGTTGTTCCCATTCGGATTTTTCGACAGGCATGCTTTCCAGCGCGGCTTTTACGAGGGAGAAACGTTTTGCGCGCCCCGCGCGGGCGGCTTCGGTTTCTCGGGCGCTGGCGAGCAGTGCGGCGGTTTTTTGCGTGTCTGCGCGCGCATCGTTTCGTTCGGCTTCGGCGTCAGCGCGCCAGACGGAGGACAGGAACCAAAGCAACGACGCGCCGACGAGTGCGGATACGCAGCAAAGCAGGGCGCGGCGTAGCATCGGCGGCACGTTGAAGCGTTGCGATTGCATTGGACGTAACGGAAGCGGTATCGACATTGGCATGTTCATGGCGCTTTTTCCCGCTTTGTTGTCAGGTTGAGCGTGGCGTCGAGCCGCAGGCGCGCCATGTCGTGGTCGATGTGCGCCATCATGGGTGAGCCATGCTGCCGTTGCCAGAGTGAAACCAGCCTGTCTGCGGCGACTTGCGGCGCTTCGTTGCCGTTGAACGAGATTTCGAGTTCGATGCTGGCTGCGGGTGTGTCGTCGGGTGCATTTCTGGCGCTGCCGGGTGGGACGTTTTGGAGCGCGCCCTTGTCGGGGGAGTCGCCCTCGTCCTGTGCAACCTGTTTCTTCCAGACCAGTGACTCCAGTCGTGCCCAGGGAGCCTTGTCGAGTAGGCTGGCGACGGTTTGCAGTATGTCGATTGAGGCAATCCCCGGATCTCGTATGAGACCTTCGGCCTTGTCGAGCCAGTCATCCGGAAAATCTGCGCCGGGAGCGGTGATGGCTTCTGCGGTCAGGCTTTCCAGTTCGCTTTGCAGTTTTTGACGTTCGGCGATGAGTTGTTCGGTTTCCTGACGCAAGTGGCGGGTGTCGATGAATGCGGCTGAACCGATTGCCAGCCCGGTGACGAGCACTACGGCGGCGACGATCCATGTGGCACGGCGCGCGGCGGAAAATTGGCGCGCCCGACGCAATACATGACAGTCGTAATGACCCGGCGCGCCGGGCTGGCGCGTTTCCCGCAAGGCCAGTGTGAGAACGTTTGCGCCGCCATTGGGACATCGGGCGATGTCGATGAAATCCATCGCGCTGTTCGAGGACGGGGCCAGTTCGCGCAGGAGCGGAAAGTCGGCCTCCGGCGCGAGCACGAGTATCGGGGGCGATCCTTCGACGAGGCGTTGTGAGGGCAGCCAGGCCAGGGTTTGTGTGATTTCGTCGCGGTAAACGGGCAGGTTTTCGGCAAGCGTGGCGGCCCTGGCCGCGATGACGCGCGAGAAAGCGAGGCGGCGTTGCCGGAAAAGGATCTGGCGCATGCCGCCCGCCCCGAAGGTGATCAGCAGGCATTGCGGCGGCAACTCTCGCTGGCGGCCATACCAGTGTTCGAGCAGGAAGGGCACGCTGGTGAGAAGCGGTGCGTCGATCAGCCCCTGCATGGCGGCTTCGCTCAGCACGTCCAGCCAGAGGGAGGTGGGCGATGAACGGGGAATGGCCGAGAGCAACACGGGTTTGAGCAGGCCGTCTTCCGGGCCGCCGGGCAGGGGAGTGACGCTTGTGAATGCGGCATCCGGGAAGCGTTGCGTCAGCTTGCGGCCAATGAGTTGGAGACGGTCGGCGCGCGAGGCATGCGGCAGACGCTCGACGGCGTGTCGCTCATCGGGCAGATCGGCGATGAGGGCCGTATGGTGGCGTGTGGTAGTCAGCCAGTCCTGGAGTTTCGTCCTGGCCCTTTTGTCGTCGGCGTCGATGCTCGACTCGCGCTCGATGCCGCTTGCCGTGTGCCGCCAGATGTCGAGTCCCTGCGAGTGAATGACCAGAGAATGTTCCATGACGCGCCTCAAACCGGCAAGCGGGTGATGATGTCGTAAATCGGGCCGAGAACGGCGATGGCGATCCAGAGCATCAGCAGGCCCATGACGACGGTGAGCGCCGGTTCGATGCTGGCTTCCAGCCGTCCGATGGCTTCACGGGCATCGCGCTCGTAGAAATAGACGAGTTGCCCGAGGGCGCTGTCGATTCGCCCTGTCTGTTCGCCTACCCTCAACATACGGGTGACGAGCCTGGGGAAAAGCCCGGTGGATTCGAACGCGCTGGCAATGCCCTGTCCGGCGGCGATGTGCGCGCCGGCGGTCTCGATGCCGAAGCGGATTGCCAGGTTCGGGGTTGTGCGCGCGGTGCTGGCGAGTGCGTCGATCAACGTGATACCGCTGGCGTACAGCATGGCGATCAGGCTGGCGGTGCGGGCCAGCGCCAGTCGCTGCGTGATGGGGCCGACGAGCGGCAGCCGTAGCGCGAGGGCGTGCAGCCGTTGACGCAGGCGCGGTCGCCGCGCCGCGATCATGGAAAGCGCAACGGGCGCAACGATGAGCACGGGCGGCAACAGCCAGCCGTATTGCCTGAACCCGTCGGAGAAACCGATCAACAGGCGCGTCGACCAGGGCAGAATTTGTCCGTTGCTGCGAAACAGGGTGGCGACTTGCGGCACGACCTGGGTCAATGCCACGGCAATCGCCACGGAGAGCACGCATCCGACGATGATCGGGTATATGACGATTTTTTTGGCGTTGGCCCTGATTTCATCGGCGCGGGTGAGGTCTGCGGCGATCTGGCGCAATACGGGGGTGAGATCGCCGGTCGACTCGCCTGCGCGCAACATGCATCGAAACACTTCGTCGAAGGTTTGCGGGTGTTGCTGCATGGCGGAGGAAAGCGGCTGGCCGCGTTCGACTTCGGCGTGCAGGTCGGAGGCGATGGCCTTGATGTCGGGATGCCCCTGTCCATCGGCGAGTTCGGCCAGGACATCGAGTATCGGGACGCCCGCGCCGAGCATCTGTTCGAGGTGAAAACAGAAGTGAATCAACTCGCGCCGGGGGATGCGTCCCCGGCCCGGCAGCCACGCGGGGCGGGCCGGTTTGATGCGGATCGGCTCCAGGCCGCGCTCGCGCAGGCGCGCTTCGATTTCAGCATGATTTGCGGCTTCGATTTCGCCATGTGCGATGTGCCCGTGCGCGTCGCACGCTCGGTAGCGGTAGCGGCTCATTGCGTCTCCCTCGTTTCCGGCGTCGGCTCTGCCGGGGGCGCGAGCGGCCCCAGGACGCGGAACAATTCTTCGGGCGAAGTGCTTCCTTCCAGCGCCTTGCATCGTCCATCGTCGCTGAGGCTGAGATGCCCTTTTTGGGCGCGGGCGGCACGTGCGATCTCGGCAGGGGATGCTCCGGCGACGACGATGTCGCCGAGCGCCTCATCCATGTTCAATACCTCGAAAACCGGCAGTCGTCCGCGATACCCCCGTTCGGCGCAGGCCGGGCAGGCGTCNGCGTGAGCGAGGATGAGGTTTTCTCCGGCGNCCTCGCCGGACAGGCCGAGGCGCAGGCATTCCACGNCGCTTGCCGGAGCCAGNTGACGACAATACGGGCACAGGCGGCGCACGAGGCGTTGCGCGATCACGCCGCGCAGGTTCTCGGCCAGCAGCGCCGGNCGGATGCCGAGATCGAGCAGGCGCGCGATGGCCCCGATGGCGGAGTTGGTGTGAAGGGTGGCGAAGACGCGATGCCCGGTCATTGCCGAACGCAGCGCCATTTCAGCCGTCTCGGAGTCGCGTATTTCGCCGACGAGAATGATGTCCGGGTCTTGCCTCAACAGGGCGCGGATGCCGGTGGCGAAGCCGATTTTCGCCGCTTCGTTCACGGCGGTCTGGCGGACGCGGGCCATTGGATATTCGACCGGGTCTTCCAGCGTCATGATATTGACGGCCTCGGAATCGAGGTGATCGAGCATCGCGTAGAGGGTGGTGGTCTTGCCGCTGCCGGTGGGGCCGGTGACGAGAATCAGCCCTTCGGGGTAGGCCAGCATGCGCTCGATGGCGGCGAGCCGCGCCGGATCGAACCCGATTTCATCCAGCGGGACGATGCCGCGACGATAGTCGAGGATGCGCAGGACGATGTTTTCGCCGAAGAGCGTCGGCATGGACGAGACGCGGAAGTCGACCGGCCTTCCGGCAACGGTGATCGAGACTCGCCCGTCCTGTGGCGCGCGCGTTTCCGCGATATTGAGTCCGGCCATGACCTTGATCCGCACCGCCATTGCGGGCCAGTGGTTGAGATGCAGGGCGCGCACCTGCTGGAGGATGCCGTCTACGCGGTAACGGATGCGCAGGAAACCGGCCTCCGGCTCGAAGTGGATATCCGAGGCAGCCGTCTTTACCGCATCGACGAGCAGCGCATCGACCAGCCGCATGAGCGGATGCCCCGTCTCGTTCATGGCCGGGGCGCTGCTCGTTTCAAGCTCCTGGAGAATGTCGTCGATGGCGAGTTTGTAACCGTAATGCCGGTCGATGGCCTCGCGGATTTCGGATTCGGCGGCCAGCGCCGGGCGCAGGTGCAGCCCGCAGTGCGCGGCCAGTGCGTCGAGCGCGATGAGATCCTGCGGGTTGCTCATTGCCACGGTCAGGGTGGCGGCGGCTTCGTCGAAGGACAGGGGCAACGCGGTGTAGCGGCGGGCGAGCGACTCGGGCACATGCGCCAGCGTCGCCGGATCGACCACGGCGCCAGCCCCTTCGATCTTCACGACCTGGCGGTTGAGCCGCTTCGAGAGCGCGTCGCGCAGCATGGTCTCGGTGATGAAACCGAGTTCCACGCACAGTTTTCCAAGAGGGCGGGGCTTGTGGGTTTGTTCGAGCAGGGCGATGCGCAACTGGTCGTCGCCGATCAGGCCGGTATTGAGCAGGGTTTGCCCGATGAGCGTGGCCGATGGCGCTTTGGCAGCGGAGGTTTGCAATCCGTTCATGGCGCGTCGTGGTGCAGGAAAGTGGCGTTCGGGAGCACTGCCCGTTCCGGCGCGTAATCGGCGTCGATGCCCGGATTCCGGATCAGGCGCGGGCGCAGGAAGATGACCAGTTCGGTGCGCCGGACGCTGTTTTCGCGCCGCGTAAACAACTCGCCGAGCAGCGGGATTGCGCCGAGCAGCGGAATGCGGCCCGTGTCGGTATCGAGCTTGTCTTCCATCAACCCGCCGAGGACGGCGGTTTCACCGTCGGCGAGCCGGAGCACGGATTCCATCTCGCGCGTGCGGATTTGCGGCACTCGGTTCGGGATGCTGCCGAGCGATGGGTTGGGATCGTCCTTGAAGCCCGAAATGCTGGAAATGGTGGGGCGAACGCCGAGAATGATGGCGCCGTCGCGCCCGATCTGCGGGGTGATTGCCATCACCAGCCCGACCGATACCGATTGCGGCTTGGTGGTGGCGGTGACTTTTTCGCGGTCGCTGTTGGCGTATTCGGTGACCGAGGCATCGACGAGGAAATAGACGATCTCTTCGACCACCTTGAGGATCGCGGTCTGGTTGTTGAGCACGGAAAGCTTGGGGCTGGAGAGCACCTTGACCGTCCCGAAGGTTTCCAGCCAGTCCAGGCGCACGTCGAGCCGGTTCGAGAGGTAGGCAACCGACGGCTGCATGCCGCCGCCGTCGTGTGTACCGCGCGGATTGACGCTGACGATCGGCGTGTTCAGCCGGTTCCAGTCGATGCCCTGCCGGTAGCCGTCGGCGAGTGTGACTTCAACGATCGTGGCCTCGACCATCACCTGTCGTCTGGCCGCGCCTTGCACGAGGTCGATGAATTCGGCCACCTTGCGATGCTGCCCGGCGCTGGCGAGCACCATCAACACGCCCGCTTCGCGGTTGCTGACCACGAAGGTGGATTCTTCCTTGCCAGTGCCGTTTCCACAGGATGCCTCTGCGCCCGATGCGCCGGGCTTGCGGCTGCGCGCGGCCTCGCAGCGCGGTAGGCGGACGCTGGTTTCGTGCTCCTTGAGTAGCGCGCGGATATTGCCTTCGAGTGTTTCCCAGAAATGATTCGTCGCCTTGGCGGTGATCTGGGTGAGTGAAGCGTTTCCGCCGCCCGTGCTGCTGTTGACTTTTGCGTCGACGGCGCTGCTGCTGGTGGCGATCTGGGTGCTGGTGGCGATTGTGCCGTTCATGTCCCGCGTCAGATTCACGTAGTCGATGCGGTAAGCGCGCAGAAACGGGGCATCGGGCATTGCCGTCAGGCGTTTGCCGTCGAATTCACAGCGCAGGCTGGCCTGCTCGCAAAGACTTTCGATCAGTTCCGGCAGCGGGCGGTCGAAAACGCTCAGGCTGACGAGTCCCTCAACGCCGGGATGCAGTTCGAGGTCGATCCGTTGGTCGCGCGCCAGCGCCGTGAGCACCTGTTCGACCGGAGCCAGACGGACATCGAGCGAGTATGTCGGCGCGGGAGACGGGACGCGGGGGGAGTCCGGATCGGACAAGGGGTGTTCTTTGGTGATGCCTGGAACCTGCTCACGACTCTCTTCCGCCATCAGGTGTCCGGAACCCGACATACGCCCGGAATCCCGTGGTTTCGGCATCTGCGCGCACCCCGTAAATGCGGCGACAAGAAAAAGGATTATGATGACACGATTCTGGGGCATATTCCAAAATGTTTATTTATAATGACTAAATAATATCAAAGATAAATACTCGAGTCAACATGGCATGCAAGGATAATGTTGGATTGCCGTCGAAAACGACGCCAGGACGCATGTTTCTAGCGCCGGGGCGGGCGTTATAATGCCAATTACATTTCAGGAATTGTGGTTGTGTGAAGGTTGGGTGGGCGAATCCCAATGCCGCTACCACCCCGTCAGGCTTGGCCTGTCAACTCTCCTGGGAGGAGAATGCCCCTGGCGCTTTGCGCTGCTCCTGGGGGTGAAAGGCACGTCCTCTCACCCTGTCCTGTGCAGGCTGCCTTGCTCATCATTGATCGCCGGGGCGATCGTTATTTGCGAAAACGCAACGTCATGCAGAAGATTGCGTGTTGGCCTCGAATGCCGCGATACGGGCTTCCAGTGCGGTCAGCCTTTCGATCGCCTTCAGGAGCAACTCACGCTGTATCTCGAATTCTTCGCGGGGAACGAGATCGAGTTTGCTGGTTGCGTACCCGAGAGCGGTTTTGACATTTTTTTCGAGGCTGCGGGCGGGGTTGTTGGCCGCGAGCCCGGAAAGGCGTTCGCCGATTTCGTCGATCTTGGCGGCAATTTCTTCGATCAGGCGTGGAGAAGTCATGATGTCGATGCATGGAAAAGCGACAGGCCGGAGTCTAACACCGCGCGTCGCCGATTCATATCTGGAATCCGACATGAACACGGCGACCCTCGAGTCGCCGTTTCATAACCCGCCAAGACCAGTTCGGTTCAGTCCGCCATCGCCTTGATCGCTGCCGACAGGCGGCTCTTGTGTCGGGCCGCCTTGTTCTTGTGGATGATTTTTTTGTCGGCGATGCTGTCGATGACGCTCGTGGAATCACGGAAGACGGTTTGCGCGAATGTCTTGTCGCCCTTGGAGACGGCCTTGCGTACTGCCTTGACTGCCGTGCGCAGCCGCGAGCGCAGGCTTGCGTTATGGGCGCGGGCCGTGTCCGCCTGGCGCGCGCGCTTGCGAGCTTGTGCCGAATTGGCCATGAGAAAATCCTGTTTGAAGAGTGTTCAAAAAATAAAGGGGTGAATTCTAGCCGTTCCCGACATGAAACGCAACAACACTCTTTTAACGGTTGTGTCTCAGTTTGAAACTCCATCCCTGTCATTCTACGCGAAGCGAAGTCGCTGCAATCCATACATCGCATGGATCGAAGCGACTTCGCGCAGGATGACGAGCGGAGGATGCAGAGTTATGCAGAGGTTCCCTTTGGGGTTGCCCCGCCATAAATAGCGGGGATTCCTCGATGAGCGAATCAGCGCAATGCGGCAAACACCCGCGCCGTGATTTCACTGACCGGACCAAGCCCCGAAATCTTGCGAATCCTCGGAGCATGGGGCGGATCGTCCGCCGCCCACTTGCGATAGAACTCGACCAGCGGCTCGGTCTGGGCGTGGTAGACCTCCAGTCGTTTTTTCACGGTCTCTTCGAGATCGTCGTCGCGCTGCACCAGTGCTTCGCCGGTCACGTCGTCCTTGCCATCGACTTTCGGCGGGTTGTAGCGAATGTGATAAATCCGGCCCGAAGGCAGATGCATGCGGCGACCGCTCATGCGGTCGACGATTTCGGCATCGGGTACGAAAATCTGAAGCACGATGTCGACCGATACGCCGGAATCCTTCAGCGCCTCAGCCTGCGGAATGGTGCGCGGAAAGCCGTCGAACAAACAACCGGGCTTGCAGTCGTCCCATGTCAGTCTGTCTCTGACCAACTCGATAATGGTGTCGTCGGACAGGAGTTGTCCCGCGTCCATGATTTTCTTGGCTTCAAGTCCCAGGGGAGTGCCTTCCCGTACTGCGGCGCGCAACATGTCTCCGGTGGAAATTTGCGGAATGCCCAGTTTTTCCCTGATGAAGCTCGACTGTGTGCCTTTGCCCGCGCCGGGAGGCCCCAACAGAATTACTCGCATGTTTTCTCCAAAATATCATTTGCTCCAAAAATAGCCACGGCGGCAATCGTCGACCAAAAAAACGAAACTTAACTGTCTTGTGGGCGGGGGTCAAATCCGAGGCGTATCGAAATTTCAGTCCAACGGAGGAGAGACAGTCCGAAAAATGCCAATGACAACGATCAGCTTCGCTCGAAAATTACCCTGATACGCGCCAGATCTTCCTTGGTATCAACTCCGCTGGGGGGAGCGGCATCGACCGTCAACACCCGAATCGGATATCCATGCCAAAGTGCGCGCAATTGTTCAAGCGCCTCCCAACGTTCGTAAGGAGAGGGCGCCAGCGTGGCGTATTGGCGCAGGAAACCGGTGCGGTAGGCGTACAGCCCGATATGGCGCATGGCAGGCAACCCCGGCGGCAATGGCAGATCGCGCCCACACCCGCGTCCACACCCGCCTCCGTCCCAGTCGACCCGCGCCCACGGGATCGGGGCGCGGGAAAAATACAGGGCGCGACCACGCGCGTCACAGATGATCTTGACGATGTTGGTGTTGAAAACTTCGTCTGCGTCGAAGAGAGGATGCGCCGCAGTGGCGATGGCCGCCTCGGCATCGGCAGCCAGCCCTTCGGCGACGGTGGCAATCAGTTCGGGGTCGATCAGGGGTTCGTCGCCCTGCACGTTGACGACGACCTCGTCATCACGCCAGCCCAGGGTTTCGACGACTTCACCGAGGCGCTCGGTTCCGCTCGAATGCTCGGTGCGGGTCATCAACGCCTTGCCGCCCGCCGCACACACCGCGTCGAACACGGCCTGATGATCGACGGCAACCCAGACTTCTTCTGCGCCCGAAGCCAATGCCCGATCCAGTACCCTGAGTACCATCGGACGACCGCCGATGTCGGCGAGCGGTTTGCCGGGCAGGCGGGTGGAAGCATGGCGCGCTGGAATGACTACACGAAATGATGTCATGACAGGTATCGAAATTTCAGGAGAGGGGTTTAGCGCAGCGCGTCGACTTCTTCGACGCTGAGTTTGCGAGCTTCTGGATGTTCGAGCATCACCGGGATGTCGTCACGGATGGGGAAAGCCAGTCCGTCCGGCTTGCAGACCAGTTCCTGGCTCTCTTTCAGGTAATCCAGCGGCCCCTTGCACAGCGGGCAGACGAGAATTTCAAGCAGTTTGGCGTCCATCGTCGAAGTTTCTCCAGGACGGGGGCGATGGCCCCGGCGTCGATAATGGCTTGCACCGGCAGTTCCCAGGCATCGGGCGGCGCGAAGGAGGCACATTTTACCGCATCTTTGCTCGTCATCAGCCAGGTTTCAGTGGGGGCGAAGTCGAAATCGGCGGCACGATAGCGGTAATGATCGGGAAACGGGTGAGGGATGATGTCGAGCCCTATTGCCGCGAGGTGGTCGAAAAATCGCTGTGGCTGGCCGATACCGGCCAGCGCGCGGACTTTCTTCCC
>WRNU01000031.1 GCA_009776435.1 Betaproteobacteria bacterium
CGATCCTTCGCCCGAAAAGCGCCGCCGCCGCAGTCGTGGCAGCCGCCGTGGGCGATCAGCCGAGGCCGGAGATACCCCGCCGGAATCCCCGGAGGTCACCACGCCGAAAGAGTCCCTGCCCGTCGTGCCGGGCCAGCCTTTCGACGCCCCCTCCGAGACGCCGGCTCCCTCACTGGACACGCTTCCCGTTGCCCTCAACCAACCGCTCGCGCCTCAGCCCGCAACCGCCTCGATGCCTGCGGCGGCGCTGCAACGGGAGCACACCCGCGACGAGCCGTCCTCCCTGCCCGAAACGCTCTTTCCATGGCCGGCCTTTGCTCAGGAACCTGCCCCCGACGAGCCGGTCTCTCTGCCCCTGATCCAGGAAAACGACGCAGTAATCGAGGCTCCGGCCACCATCACGCCCGTCATCGTGACGGCAGCCGTCACCGCTCCGGAGGCGGAAACGGCAGCGAAAGCTGAAGCTGAAGCGAAGACCGCGCCCGAGAAAAAAACCGCCCCCACAACGGGCGATCTTTTCGTCGGTCTCCCGGAAGAATCAGGACTCGTCATGATCGAGACCAGTTCGGAGAAAAAAGCGCAATTCGGCACCGGCGCGCCGGAAGAACCCGTCCGCCGTGGCCGCAAACCCAAATCGGCAACAGTGATTGCCGTTGAACCGTTGCAGCAGGTCGAAACAACCAGGGACTGAAGAAGAAAACGGGATAACCGCACAGCCGGTTATCCCGTCCTGCCGTCACATCCATTCAGGTCATGGTTTCACCGGATGCTGGACGACACCATCCTTGACGAGCATGAAACCCAATAGATCCCGGCCCGATTCGGATGGCGCCCTGCGTGCCAGGATGGCGCGGCTCGTCTCCGGGCTGGCCGCCGCGAAAATGTGCCGGAAAAGATTGACGTGACTCACGGGCAGTCCGTTGGAAATATCGCCCTTCTCCGGCATCCGGATCGCCAGAAACGTTCCGTAAACATCGCTGGCAAAGGTATCTAGACTTTCGCCATGTTGCTTCAGGAGCGCATCGAGGCTTGCGGCATCCCCGTAGGTTGCGTCCTTCCAGATGCCCTGTAGACGCCAAGCTCCATGATCGCCCAAGAGAACGATGACTGCCGAGGGGTCCTTTTCAGTAATGAGGTCAACGATTTCAAAGAGTTCCCGATTCCCCTCTTCGACTCTTCCCTGGTATTTTCCACTGGAAACCCATTCATTTCTTTGTTTCCATGTATAGGTTGAATCGGTAGGCGTATGTATCGCTCCCGACTTGAATCCGATAAACAATGGCTTTTTATTTTCTTCCATAATCATACGAATATTATCAATCAACTTGTTACGGAATTTCGGCTGAAGACTATTGACCCTTCCGTGTTCGTCTTTTTTTAGCGCTCTATATCCATTATAAGCGCGATTCAAAAATGGAAATACTCCATCATACAAGGGTCTCAATCCTGGAGCAGGCCCGAAATCAATATCCGTCTCATCAAGATATTTTCCCTGAGGATGAAAATAATAGAATGGATTCTCAGTGTCACTGGTAAGATAAACAGTATGGTAGCCGTTTTCCTTGAGAATTCGGTAGACCTGATTGCCTGTGCCGCCACCAATCAATTTTCTTCCCTTTGGTTCAATATCATTGTTTCCCATCCCTTGAGCAACATTTAGTCGCATTCCTAAAATATTTGTCATGGAAAGCAAGGTAGCATGCGTATTTGAGTATACATTTTCATAGATTAAAAAGTCACGAGATGAAAGCCAGGATTGCAGTGGCTCGACATCAATCCCATATACCTTATTCATGGTTTTCAAGTCATGGTACGATTCCAGGAGAAAAAGGTAGATATTGGGACGTTCCTTGAGTTCGATATGTTCGCTCTCATCCAATGCGTTTCCATCAAGCGCAGCCGGAATAGCGCCATAAAGCCCCGTTCCAGTCGACAGAAGCAGCCAAAACAAAAGAAAGACATTGATGAGCCCGAAACCACGTTTCGTTGTAAGAAAGCATAAAAACAATACCGCAATACAATAAACTGAAATAGTTCCAAACCAAAAATATTCGGGTGCAAAAACCTTACGCAGAGAGAGTTCGAGAAAAAGCAACAACACGCCAATAAACAACATACAAAACACGACGTGCCATAAAAACCTAAGTTTTTCTTTTATCTTGCTTTTAAGCAATGAATAAATAAATTTTCCTGTTACATAAACAAGTGAACACACCAAAAACAATGCCAAGAGCGATATAGAAATCTCATTAAAATTATACATAAACCAATTCTTGCTCCACATGAAGATAACTGGAGCCAATATTGCCAGAGGTAACGTCCAGGCAGGGGATGCCATTTTTTTCTGGAAACGATCACCCCATCCTTCTTGCTTCATACGGTTATCTCCCGCCTGACGTACAAGGTAAGCAGCCCGCCGACAGGCGGGTCTGCTTGAGCGCAAAGTTAGAACTACGCTGGTTCAAGAATCCCAAGGTCCCGGCAAATTTTGCGGGTGAGATGGTTGTTGATTTCGGTGTGTCGCGGAACGGCACTGCGCTTGCCAGACTCTGCATGCCCCCACCACGAGTGGCTAGCACCTTCGCGGAGTAGCTTGCAGCCATGAGTCTGAAGGTGCGCAACAAGATCGCGCCGTTTCATACGGCGATGAGCAACTCTTCGTAGCCCTTGCCTGCGGCATCACGGGCCTCAGCGCGATTGAACTCAAGAGCTTCGGTGAGCGTTATGCGCAAAGATGCCAACAGAGCTTCGCGCGTAGTTTCCTGGCAATTTACGCCAGGCACTTCTTCAATCCAACCGATCCACGCGCCTTCGTCTTGCTTGATGACGGCAGTGTATTCTTGAAGCATTTTTGAGTCCCCCGTTACCACCATGATAGCCCACGTAGGTTGGGGTGAGCGGAGCGAACCCCAACACTGCTGCCATTCTTCAGCGAGAGAGTCTACCACATGCCCGCTACACGCATCTGTATCTCTTATGGTTATCTTCCGCCAAACGTTGGGGTTCTCTACGCTCACCCCAACCTACATCTTCTATCTTATTATTGATTGCCGGGTTAATAATAAAAAAAGGTCTCATCCCATTCACGCTCGCGTAAAGACGAGCAACGTCCGAAGGCTGCCGGTGAGGCTGAATTGTTCCTGGAGGGTAAAATGCGCTTCCTGGAAAGCCGCGATGCAGCCCTCCAGCGTGTAATCCGGAAAAACGTTTTGCCGCGCGGCCATGAGCCGTTGCACCTGTGAATCTTCCCAGGGAACGAACTCCAGAACGAGGGTTCCGCCCTGTCTGAGAAGGGCGGCAAAGCAGCAGGCCACCTTTTCGAGAGGGATGCCCGCGCCCTGCACGAGATGGTGAATGAGCGCCAGGGCGCAGAGAAAATTGGCCTTGCCACGATCCCGAAAGGATTCCCGCTCCTCGCAGGCCCAACCGATGCCGGGCGACGGATTGGTCAGATCCAGCACAAGGGGGAGAATGGCGCGGTTTCCTTCCTGTTTGAGGGCGGTATACATCTTCTCGACCGCCAGATAATCCATGTCCGAAGCAACGACGGCGCGAAAGTGTTCGGCCAGTATCCGGCTGTAGTGGCCGGTATTCGCCCCAAGGTCGAGCGCAAGCGCGCCGGGACGGGAGGCTGCTGCCTGACGGAGAAGTCGGGCTTTTTCTTCGGCCCCTTCACGGCTGTAGTTGGTATCGCTGTAGTAATCGCCCCACTGCGTCTTGAAGGCCGGCAGTTGCATGTTTTCAATGGCCATGCGCAGGGTTTCGCACAATCTCGGAACAGCGTTTTCGCTGAGCGCGACCTGCTTGATCCTGCCAGCCGCCTCGCGCGCATCGGCATGGCGTTGCTGCATTCTCGCATGGGTGTGGAGGTGGAGTTGCAGGAGAGGAATAAGCCGGGTTTTCCAGGGCAGCAGGGAAGAGGCCATATCCAGCGGCAAGCCATCCACCCAGAGAGAAAGCATTTTTCCGCAGCGCACATCCCGGTAGCACATGAGCGCCAGCGGAGCGAGAAAATGCTTGCAAAACTGGAGATAAGCGGCCCAAGGCTCCCCGGCGCGGCGCGTCTCGAAGGAAAGATGGTCGATGAAAACGGGTTTTCCGTTGTAAAACTGGACGTTGTAGGCGCTCGCGTCCTTGAGAACGAGACCGTGCTTCATCGCCAGTTGCATGAGATCGAGCGTGAGCAGGGCTGCGTCCTTCAGTTGGCCGAAACTCCATTCATAGGGATAGGAGATGAACGGCAGCCGCTCGACTTCCAGCGTTTTCCAGCTTCCCTCCAGCGGATCAATTTCGGCAAAGGGTAACAGTTTGCCTTGTTGGACGGCTTCGGTAAAAAACCCGGATTTTTCCGCAAAATTCCAATGCTCGGCAAAAACAGGCTGAATCGTCCGAAGGACACGATCTTCCGTGAGATACACAACTCCGGAGGGATCACGGAAAGAACCAGGGGATCTGACGGAGGAAGGGGCGGAATCAATCGTTATCGTCATACTTCGGAATGCCTCGGAATATTACGGATCATGGTTTCACCGGATGTTGGACGACACCATCCTTGACGAGCGTGAAACCCACTAGATTTTGGCCGGATTCGGATAAAACCCTACGTTCCAGAATGACACGACCTGCATCCGGGTTGGCAGCCAGCGCCGCGAAAATGTGCCGGAAAAGATTGACGTGACTCATGGGCAGTCCGTTGGAAATATCGCCCTTTCCCGGCATTCTGACCGCCATAAACGTTCCGAAAATATCGCTGGCAAGGGTATCGAGGCTTTCGCCATGCTGTTTCAGGAACGCATCAAGGCTTGCAGCATCCCTATGAGCTGCGTCCTTCCAGATATTTCGCAAACGCCAAGACCCATGATCGCCCAGGAGAACGACGACCGCCGAGGGATCTTTTTCAATAATAAAGTCAACAATTTCAAAGAGTTCCAAATTCCCTTTTCTGACACTTTCCTGGTATTTTTCGCTGGAAACCCATTCATTTTTTTGCTTCCATGTATAGCTTGAAACTGAAGGTGTATGTCTTGCACCAGATTTGAATCCAATAAAAAACGGCTTTTTGTTTTCTGATTCTTTCATGACTATACTAATATTGTCAATCAATTTATTATCACGGAATTTTGGCAGAATATTACCAGATGCGCCGCTGTTGATTTGTTTCACACGTCTGCGAGCATCTCTGCTAATGGAACTGATATAAGAAGGTGACAATTCATGAAAAGGTCTCAACAAAGCCTTCAATCTGCGAGCAAACCCAAAATCAACATCAAACCCAAAATCAACGTCAGTCTCGTCAAGATATTTTTCTTTTGTGTAAAAATAATAAAATGGCTTCTCAGAGGTAAGATAAACGACATGATAATCATTTTCCTTGAGTATACGATATACCTGGTTACCTGGACCACCGCCAATCAATTTCCTTCCGCCTGGGTCAATATCACTATTCCCCATCTCTCGAACAGCATTCAATCGCATCCCGAAAATATCTGCCATGGATCCCAATGTAGCAGGAGAGCTAGAGTATACGTTTTCATAAACAACAAAATCACGAAATAAGAGCCCAGACCGCAATGGCTCGACATCAATCCCATAAGTCTTATGCATGGTTCTCAAGTCATGGTACGACTCCAGAAGAAAAAAATATATATTAGGTCGATCCTTGAGTACGATATGCTCATTATCATCTAACTTCACTCCCCTAAGAGTGCTTGAGATAACGCTATAAAGGCATGCTCCAACCGACAAAAACAACCAAAATAAAAGAAAGAAATTGACAGGTCCAAACCCGAGCTTTATCACAATAAAATATAAAAAAACAACCGTGATAAAGAAAACTGAAATAAGCTTCCATCGAAAATATTCAGGCGCAAAAAAAGACCGTAAAGGGAGTTCAAGGAGAGCCAGAAATGCCCCCAAAAAAAACATGCAAAGCATTAAATAGTACAAATACTTGAGCCTTCCTTTTATCCTTTTTTCAATCAACGGATAAATGAATCTTCCTGCCGCAAAAACAATTAAACATATCAAGAACAATACCAAAAAAGAGACAGAAAGCTCTTGGAAAGAATACATAAACCAGTTTTTGCTCCAGATAAAGATAACCGGAGCCAGCATTGCCAGAGGCAATGTCCAAGCAGGTGATGCCATTTTTTTCTGAAAACAGTCAACCTGCCCCTCTTGTGAAGGGAATTCCGTGCTGGACATTTTTTTCAACCTTGATGGCCGGAACCGTTCTGGTCGGAATTTTCCTCTGGTATTTCTCCTGATAAAGAGGCGGCAGGTGTTTCTTCCCGTTTTTTGCCACGGAAGAAACCGATAATGCTCATACGGAGGTTGCGCCAGAAAATCAGGACGGAAGCCAAGGCAGCGATGAGTCCCTGCAACAGGAGACTCCCGGTACCAGGGTCGATATACGCATGAGCAATACCCGGAAATGCCAAAAGGGCAAGAAATAGGAGGCGATGCTGTTGTTTCATGAGGTTTTTCCTTGGAAGGGCGCTACAAGGGATAGCCGGTCAAAAGCTTTCCCCTCTCTCAATAATCCTATTATCATGAATCGTCACACGCATGTCAATCAAAAAGCGGAATGTCAAAGGACATTCCGCTCGTCATTTGTCCATACGCTTGCCCAATAGCGGATTCGCGCCTACCGGCTCACAGCACCGCCGCAATCGCCTTCGCCACCACGGGCAGGTTCTTGTCGTTCAGGGCCGCAACGTTGATGCGCCCGGAAGAGACGGCGTAAATGCCGAACTCGACCTGGAGCCGTTCGACCTGCTCCTTCGTCAGTCCCGTGAAGGAGAACATGCCGCGCTGCTTGGCAATGAAGGAGAAATCTTTCGCCACGCCTTCGGCCTTGAGCGCGTTCGCAAGCCCCGTGCGCATGTCGCGGATGCGGTTCTTCATCCCGGCGAGTTCTTCTTCCCAGATCGCCCTCAGTTCCGGACTGCCGAGGACGGCGGCCACGATTGCGCCGCCGTGCGTGGGCGGGTTGGAATAGTTGGTGCGGATGAGGCGCTTGACCTGGGAGCCGACCCGCCCCGCTTCTTCCTTGCTCGCGGTGATGATGGACAGCGCCCCCACCCGCTCGCCGTACAGGGAAAAATTCTTGGAAAACGAGGAAGAAACGAAAAACTGCACCCCGACATCCACGAAGGCGCGCACGGCGGCGGTATCTTCCTCTATGCTGTCGGCAAAGCCCTGATAGGCCATGTCGAGGAAAGGCACGAGATTCCTATCCTTGCAGATCGCGGCGACTTCCTGCCACTGGCTGCCGATGAGATCGGCCCCGGTCGGGTTGTGGCAGCAGGCATGCAGCAGCACGATGGACTGTGACGGCAGGGCGTTGAGCTTCTGTTTCATGGCGGCGAAATCGACGCCGCGCGTAGCCGGATCGTAGTAGGGATAGGTTTCGACCGAAAAGCCGGTCGCCTCGAACAACGCGCGATGGTTTTCCCAGGAAGGATCGCTGATATAGAGCGTGGCTTGCGGCAGGAACTTTTTCAGGCAATCAGCGCCGACCTTCAGCGCCCCCGTGCCGCCGAGCGCCTGGATGGTGACGACGGAGCCATCGTCTGCCCGCGCCGAACCCTTGCCGAAAAGCAGGTCACGCACGGCCTGGTTGTAGGCGACGTTCCCGTCGATGGGCTGGTAGCCGCGCGCGGGCAGCGCCTTCATGCGGGCTTCCTCGGCGGCCTTCACGGCAGCGAGCAACGGCAGCTTGCCGCTGCCGTCGTAGTACACGCCGACGCCAAGGTTCACCTTTTCGGCGCGCGTATCGGCATTGAAAGCTTCGGTCAGACCAAGGATGGGGTCACGGGGGGCCATTTCGACGGCGGCAAAGAGCGAGGCGGACATGTTTTCTCCAGTGTTCAATGTTCAGTGAGGATGTTGGGGGACGCGCCAGGATCGGGAATAATGCCGGTTCGACCCGTCGGTGACGGCTTTTCCATGATGAAGAGCCTGGAGCCGCGAAATTCTAACATCTGGCATGATAGCCCGGTACGTTTTCCGTCTTGCCTGCCCCACCGTCAGACATGAACCCTGCGCCTCCCTCCTCCCCCGACACCGACATCGCCACCTTCCCCGACAGCGCGTTCCGCCTGCACCGGACGTTTCTGCCCGCAGGCGACCAGCCCGAAGCCATCCAGCAACTCTGCGCGGGCATCGAAAACGGACTGCTGTTCCAGACGCTGCTCGGCGTCACCGGCTCGGGCAAGACCTATACGATGGCAAACGTCATCGCCCGCATGGGACGACCCGCGCTGGTGCTCGCGCCCAACAAGACGCTGGCCGCACAGCTTTACGCCGAATTCCGCGAGTTCCTGCCCGAAAACGCCATCGAATACTTCGTGAGCTACTACGACTATTACCAGCCCGAAGCCTACGTTCCCGCGCGCGACCTCTTTATCGAAAAAGATTCCGCCATCAACGAACACATCGAACAGATGCGCCTGTCGGCCACCAAGAGCCTGATGGAGCGCCGGGATGTCGTCATCGTCGCCTCCGTCTCCTGCATCTACGGCATCGGCGACCCGGTCGACTATCACGCCATGATTCTGCATCTGCGCGAAGGCCAGCGGATCGACCGCCGCGACATGATTGCCCGACTCGTGGCGATGCAATACACCCGCAACGACCTCGATTTTCATCGCGGCATCTTCCGCGTGCGCGGCGATGTCATCGACGTCTTCCCGGCGGAAAACGCCGAATGCGCCGTGCGCATCGAAATGTTTGACGACGAAATCGAACGCCTCACCCTGTTCGATCCGCTCACCGGCCAGATCCGCCACCGCCTGGGACGTTTCACCATCTACCCCTCCAGCCACTACGTTACCCCGCGCGCTACCGTCCTGAAGGCGCTCGACGCCATCAAGGAAGAACTCGCCGGACGCATCACCTTCTTTCAGGGTGAGAGCAAACTCGTGGAAGCCCAGCGCATCGAACAGCGCACCCGATTCGATGTCGAAATGCTCAACGAAATGGGTTTTTGCAAGGGCATCGAAAACTACTCCCGCCACCTTTCCGGCCGTCAGGCGGGGGAGCCGCCCCCTACCCTCATCGACTACCTGCCGCCCGACGCCCTGCTCTTCATCGACGAGTCCCACGTCACCGTCGGCCAGGTCGGCGGCATGTACAAAGGCGACCGCTCCCGCAAGGAAAACCTCGTCAACTACGGCTTCCGTCTCCCCTCCGCGCTCGACAACCGCCCGCTGAAATTCGAGGAATTCGAGCGCCTCATGCCGCAGACGATCTTCGTTTCCGCCACCCCGGCGGACTATGAGCAGGTGCATCAGGGGCAGGTCGTCGAACAACTCGTGCGCCCCACTGGACTCGTCGACCCGGAGGTTATCGTCCGTCCGGCAATCACCCAGGTCGACGACCTTCTCGGCGAAATCCGTCGCCGCACCGACGTCGGGGAACGGATACTCGTGACCGTCCTCACCAAACGCATGGCCGAAGAGCTTACCGACTACCTGGCCGAGCACGGCGTCCGGGTGCGTTACCTGCACTCCGACATCGACACCGTGGAACGGGTCGAAATCATCCGGGATTTGCGCCTGGGCGAGTTCGACGTGCTCGTCGGTATCAACCTGCTGCGCGAAGGGCTGGACATCCCCGAAGTCTCACTCGTGTCGATTCTCGACGCGGACAAGGAAGGTTTTCTGCGTTCCGAACGCAGCCTCATCCAGACCATTGGCCGCGCCGCCCGACACATTCACGGCACGGCCATTCTCTACGCGGATCGCGTCACAGACTCCATGCGCGGAGCCATTTCCGAAACCGAACGCCGACGCGCCAAACAGATCGCCTTCAACACTGCCCACGGCATCACCCCCCGCTCCGTCACCAAGCGCATCAAGGACATCATCGACGGTATCTATACCGGAGAAGAATCCGGCAAGCAGGCCCGCGCCACTGAAAAAACCCGCGAGACCGACTACGCGGCAATGGATGAAAAAGCTTTGGCCAAGGCCATCCGGAAACTCGAAAAAACCATGCAGGAACACGCTCGTAATCTGGAATTCGAGCAGGCGGCGGCGGCGCGGGATGAATTGTTCAGATTGCGGGAGCGCGCCTTTGGCGCAGATCGGCATGGGGAAGGATGAAACGATGCGCAGTATCGACCCAGAAGCTTGCCGGGACACACTTCGCCCGCAGCAAGTCAGTCACGCCGAACGATAAAAGGCTGGATACCCATCCGTTCACCTATCCTTTCCGCCGCCGCGCGTGCTTCAGTAGGTGAAGCGTAAGGTCCGGCATAAATGCGAAAATAACCGTCCCTGATTACCAACTCGGTTTTCACCTTCAAATCAACAAGCTGTGCCGAAACGTGGGATCGAAAACTTTCGGCATTTTCGCGCGAAGTAAATACGCCAAGTTGCAAAAACACATCCGATATGGTTCCCGTATTCGAGTTTTGCGCCGCTTCCTCCTCCAGGCCGGAGATTCCTCGATACGATTCGGGAGTCCCCCCGTCTCCACCGACGCTCGTCTCGCTTGCCCCACCACGAATGGCAGGCGTTGGATTCGGCGCATATTCCTCGCCGGGTGAAGATGCCGGGTGTTCCACGCCTGCTCCGAATCGACCCTCATCCGGGATGGGTTCCGCTTTCCGGGCCGGTTCCTTGTTGCCGGGCAGGATCTGTTCGACTTCGACTCTCGCGCTGCCCTTGTTGATGTAGCCGAGTTTGCCGGCTGCAACATAGGAGAGATCAATGATTCGCCCGTGCAGGAACGGCCCACGATCATTGATCCGCACGACGACCGAACGACCATTTTCGAGCGAGGTGACTCGCACGTAACTTGGAATCGGCAGCGTGGGATGCGCGGCAGTCATCGCATACATGTTGTATCGCTCACCGCTGGCAGTGGGTTTGCCATGAAAACGGCGGCCATACCAACTTGCCACGCCCTTCTGGCGAAAAGGCTCCACGCGGGTATTGGGGGTGTACGTCTTGCCGAGCGCGCGATAGGGCCGGTTGTTGCGTGCGCGCAGGGGCTCTGCACGAGGCGTGGCGTCAGGAACTTTCGACAGTTCCTTGGCCGAGATGCTGCCTGGACCGTCATCCTTGTAATATCCCCCGCCACGCTTTTGCCCCGATGGGGCGCGAGAAGTCGTCGTGCCGCAGGCCACCAGTATCGAAACCGCGACGATCACCGCCAGGGCGCGCATTATCCGGTTTTCGGCGCGCATCGCCGTCCCTTCCTAGCGTTCCTGTGTGTTACGGCGAATTCCCATCAGGATGCCGACACCCAGGCAGAGCGTCACGACGGCAGTTCCACCATAACTGATGAACGGCAGAGGCACGCCCACGACCGGCAGAATGCCACTGACCATGCCAACGTTCACGAACAGGTAGGTAAAAAATACCATTGTCATAGAACCGGCCAGCAACTTGGCCCCCAGGGACGACGCGCCGATGGCGATGATGAAGCCTCGCGCCAGTAATGCCACGTACAGCCCCAGCATGATCAATACCCCGATGAAGCCGAACTCCTCGGCGAGCACGGCGAACACGAAGTCGGTATGCCGTTCCGGCAGAAAAGCCAGATGCGTTTGCGGTCCCTGCTTCCAGCCCGTGCCGACGAAACCGCCCGAACCGATGGCAATGGTCGACTGGATGGTATGAAAACCTTTGCCACGTGGGTCGATATGCGGGTCGCGCAGTGTGCAGATACGCGCTTTCTGGTAATCGTGCACGACAGGCCATACCTTGTCAGGCTCACACCATTCTTCACCTTTGACACTGAAGGCAGCGATGGCGGCCACCCCAAGCAAGGCTATCGGCACGATAATCTTCCACGGCAATCCGGCGAAGAAAATCACGAAAAGCCCCGAGGAACACACCAGGATGGCCGTGCCCAGATCGGGCTGTTTGACGATCAGGTACGCGGGTCCGGCCAGTAATATCACTGCGCCCAGGAACTCCAACCAGGAAATGGAATGTTCACGTTTCTGGAAAAACCATGCCAGGGTCAACGGCATGGCGATTTTCATGATCTCGGAAGGCTGGATACGGACAATCGTGCCGATTTCCAGCCAGCGTTGCGCACCCTTGGAGATGGTTCCGAACTGATGAACCGCAATCAGCAAGGCAACCCCGATAATGTAGAACAGCGGCGCCAGGGATAACAGACGGCGTGTCGGGACGGCGGCGATGATCCACATCCCGAACAGCGACAGACAGATGTTCCCGATCTGCCTCGTAAACAGATTGGGCGCAGCGCTTTCAATGAGTATGACGGCATACAGCAGCAAGCCGGCGACAATCAACAGCAGCGGCATATCGAGCGGGCGAAGCACTGCCGAAAACAGTTGCGTGGTACGGAGACGATGGCGGTGTTTCACCCGGCGTTCTCCCCGTTTCCGGTATCTGCCCCATTGCCCGGATGATCGTCGCTGCCTTCGTCTTCGGATGCGGCTCCGGTGTCTTCGGGCGTAGGCTTGTCGACGCGCTTCTCGAGCAGGTAGGCATCAAACACCTGCCGCGCAATGGGCGCAGCAGAAACCGAGCCGGGACCTCCGTTTTCCACAAAAACGGCAAGCGCGATTTCTCGCTCCTCGGTCGACGCGAAGGCGATAAACCATGAATGGTCGCGCAGACTCTCGTCGTTCTTGTCGTATTTCTGCCCTTTTTTGACCGAATACGTCTGGGCTGTGCCGGTCTTGCCGCCGGAACGGTATGTCGCAGTGGAGAAGGAACGCGCCGCAGTCCCGACACGGTTGGTTTCTTCCATCGCCCGCTGCACTGCGGCCATGTATTCCGGGTTGCCGGAAACCTCTTTGACCAGTTCGGACGGAAGCTCTTGCCGATGCCCATGAATGTCGATCACCGCCCGGAGCACACGGGGGCGCATCCGCTTGCCGCCATTGGCAATCGTTGCTGTCGCCAGGGCCATCTGGACGGGAGTATAAGCATTGTAGCCCTGGCCGACGCCCACCGAAATCGTCTCGCCCGCATACCATTTTTGGTGTGCCGCCCCCTGACTGGCGAAACGCTTGCGCTTCCAGGCCGGCGAAGGCAGCACCCCCTCTTTTTCATCGGGAATGTCGATGCCGGTAAGCGAACCCAACCCGAACTGGCCGATGTAACTGGCCATGGCGTCGATCCCAAGGTCGTTGGCCAGCATATAGTAATAGGTGTTGCACGAGACGACGATGGATTTGTGCAGATCGACCGCGCCGTGACCGCCTTTCTTGTGATCTCTGAAATAGTGACCACCGAACGCGAATCCGCCCGGATCGCTTATTTTTTGTGTGAGCGTACGCTTGCCCGCGTTCAGACCGGCCAGCGCCATGAAGGGCTTGAAGGTCGATCCCGGCGGATAGGCGCTACTGACGGCGCGATTGAGCAGCGGTTTGTCGACAGAGGTATTGAGCATTTTCCAGTCCGGAGCGGAAATGCCGTCAACGAACAGGTTTGGATCGAACGTCGGCATCGACACCAGCGCGAGAACTTCGCCGTTCGTCGGGTCGATGGCGACCAGCGCGCCACGCCGCTCACCGAAAGCGGCTTCGGCGACTTTCTGCAATTCGATGTCGATGGACAATTCGATGTCGCTCCCCGGCGTTGCCGGTTCGGTCTTCAGGCTTCGCACCACCTTGCCGCCGGCAGTGTTCTCGACGTGCTCGCGTCCGGTAATCCCGTGAAGATCGGCCTGGTAGATCGCCTCCACGCCACTTTTGCCGATGTATCTGCTGCCGCGATAGTTGTCGGCTTCGTTGCTCGCTTCGATTAAATCGACATCACGATTGCTGATGCGACTGATGTAACCGATCAGGTGCGAACCCAGAGGGCCGTTCGGATAATCGCGGAACAGCGGCGCCTGCACATCGACGCCGGGAAAACGGTAACGCTGCACCATGAAGCGCGCGACTTCCTCATCGCTCAGGCGGGTACGGATCGGCGCACTGGCCAGGCGGCGATCATTCTCGAAATATTTGCGAAACCGTTCCCGATCCTTTTGTTCGATGACGACGACCTCGGAGAGGGCATCTATCGTTTTTTCCAGATTGACGACTTGCGAAGGCGTGATTTCCAGGGTGTAGGCGATGAAATTCCGTGCCAGCACCGCGCCGTTACGGTCGATGACGTTTCCGCGCTGAGGCACGATCGGCAGCACGGAAATGCGATTGTCATTTGCCAGCCTCTGGTATTCCTTGTAATTCTTTATTTGAAGGGAATAAATCCGCACAATCAACAGAATACAGCCGACGAGCACGAACAGAGCCGCCACAATCAGACGGATGTAGAAACGCCCTGCATTTTCGTCAGTCTCGTTGAAGGTTTTCATCCTGATTCCGACGTTCAGATTGGCCGATTTTCATCCCGGTCGACCGGCTGAAATTGCGGCAGCAGCAACAAATAGGTCAGCGGCAGCCATAGCGCCGCGCCGACAAGACTGGACAGGAAATGATCCCATTGGGGGAATTCCTCCCCGGCAAACGCCCGTACACCCACTCTGAGACCCTGCGCCACCAAAAGCATGGGCAGCACATGCAGCGCCTGCAACAGCGACGGAAACCACATGATCCGCCGCGCCAGAGCATTGGCAGCGAAAGCCAGCACCACGTAGGCCAGGGCGTGTTCGCCCATCGCCGCGCTCTTGCCGATATCGACCAGTATACCGAGGGTAAAGCCCGTGCCCATACCGATGTGCTGAGGTTCACGAATGCACCAGAAAACCAGCACCAGCGCCACCCAGTCGGGGAAGCCGGGGTGCGGACCGAAAGGAACGTAATTGAGCAGGAGCGCGATGAGAAGACTCATGTACACGAACCACGGTCTGGCCGGTCGCAGGAGGCGGTTGGATCGATTGGTCAATTGCATGGCTACTCCCTCCCGCCTTCAGACCGCCGCACAGGCTTTGATGGAACCGGAATCAGAGGCGGATCGCCGGTCTCCGGATTGGGTTGCGGGGGAGGCAATTCCATGCGACCCAATACCAGTACCCTGAAGCTCTTTTCGACTCCCCCCAAGGGGCGGCAAGTGATATGGGCAAAAGCGCCGGCTTCACGATCGACGTTCTCGACGACGGCCACAGGCAGACCGGGCGGGAAGATGCCATCGAGCCCCGAAGTCACCAGGCGATCATTGGGTTGAATGTCCGCATTGACGAGCACGAAACGCAATATGAGCGATCCCGGCCCAATGTCCGACTGGACAGCCTGCTGCCAGCGTTTGGGGACATCGCCCAGCGTTCGCAGCCCCTGCCCCGCTCCAAACATCACCCCGCGCAGACCGTTACGCTCGACCTGCACCGGAACCGCCTGGTTACGATCCGTGATGAGAGTGACTTCGGCCTGAGTCGGATAGACACGTGTCACCTGTCCAAGCAAGCCCTCGGCATCGACGACCGCGAGACCGTGAGTAATGCCCGCCCGTTTGCCCTGATCGAGGATGATCTTGCGGGAGGACGAATCGGGCACGTTGTAGAGCACTTCTGCCGCAAGGCTTTTGACCCGCGTTTTCTTGCGCATGCCGAGAAGTTCGCGCAATTTGGCGTTTTCCTGCTCGAGATCATCGAAACGCAGCAGCCGTTCGGCGCCGTCGAGCTGGTGTTGGCGCAATTTGGCGTTTTCTTCCTGCAAATCCCCCAGGTTGGAGAAATGATCCGTGGCATTGCCCAGAAGTTTGACCGGCTCGGACGCAATCGAGCGCATGGGCAAAAGGACCGTGTGCAGGTATCCGCGCACGGACTCCATGTAGCGGAAACGTAGATCGGCCACCAGCACCACCAGGCAGGCGGTGATGTACACAAGCAAACGGACTTTCGCCGACACCCCGCGCCTGAATACAGGGTGCGTCTGAAAATCAGAGACGGGCATCCAGCGATCTCCGAGCGATAGCGGTTATTTGAGGTTGATGTTGGAAAGTCCAGCCATTGGCATTTTCTCAATCCGACGTGAAGATGGAAGCCAGTTTTTCCATCCTGTCGAGCGCCATGCCGCAGCCGCGCGCCACACAGGTGAGCGGTTCTTCGGCGACGATTACCGGCAGGCCGGTTTCTTCCATCAACAGACGATCGAGGTCGCGCAACAAGGCTCCCCCGCCGGTCAGGACCAGTCCGCGCTCGGCGATGTCCGCCCCCAGTTCGGGCGGTGTTTCTTCGAGAGCGATCTTGACCGAAGAGACGATCTGGTTGATGGGTTCGGTAAGCGCCTCGAGGATTTCGTTGGACGAAATCGTGAAGCTGCGCGGAATGCCTTCGGCCAGATTGCGGCCCTTGACTTCCAGTTCGCGCACTTCCGAACCCGGAAAGGCGGAACCGATTTCTTTCTTGATGTTTTCGGCGGTCGTGTCGCCAATCAGCATGCCGTAATTGCGGCGAATGTAATTGACGATGGACTCATCGAACTTGTCGCCGCCGACCCGGACGCTGCCCCGGTAGACCATGCCGCCCAGCGAGATGACCCCGACTTCGGTCGTGCCGCCGCCGATATCGACCACCATCGAACCGAGCGCGTCCGAGACCGGCAGGCCCGAACCGATTGCCGCAGCCATCGGCTCCTCGATCAGGTAGACCTGTGAAGCGCCCGCCGCCAGCGCAGCGTCGCGGATGGCGCGGCGTTCGACCTGGGTCGAACCGCAAGGCACGCAGATGATGATCCGGGGACTCGGAGAGAGCAGCTTGGAGTCGTGCACCCGCTTGATGAACTGCTTGATCATCTGCTCGGTGACTTCAAAGTCTGCGATTACGCCGTCTTTCATCGGGCGAATGGCCTCGATGTTTTTCGGGGTCTTGCCGAGCATCTGCTTGGCTTCCTGCCCGACCGCCTGAATGACGCGCTTGGAATTGGGTCCGCCTTCGACGCGAATGGCCACGACCGAGGGTTCATCGAGGACGACCCCCTTGCCACGGACATAGATCAGGGTGTTGGCCGTACCGAGATCGATCGCAAGATCACTGGAAAAGTAAGAACGCAGCAAACCGAACATATGAGTTCCAAATCGGTTGTAGGTTTTGTTTTGCGCACGCGCGCGCCCGAGAAAAGCACAAGAGCAGTTATGATACTCTACATCCTTTCATAAATTCAGCAGGTATTTTTCACATGCCTCTCTCCAATGAACAAGTCTGCCATCTGGCTCGCCTTGCCCGCCTGTCAATGCCCGACGACAACACGAATGTTACACGCAGGCAGCTTGATAGCATATTTATACTAATCGCGCAAATGCAGGAAGTCGACACCACGGGCATCGAACCGATGAGTCACCCGCAGGAACTTGCTGCCCGCTTGCGCGAGGATGCCGTCACCGAGACCGACCGCCGCACTGCATTCCAAGCTGTTGCCCCACATGTAGAGGCCGGACTCTACCTCGTTCCCAAGGTCATTGAATAGCCAAATAGGGCACTATTTCCTATTTTTACTTTCATTTATTTTTCCGCAGCCGCACCATGACTCCCGACCCCCTTTTCGACGTACCTGTTTCCGTCCTGCGCCGCGCACTGGATGAGAAAAAAGTTTCCTGTGTCGAACTCGCCAGCCTGTTTCTCGACCGCATCGAAGCCCTCGATCCGGGATTGAATGCCTTCATTACCGTCGACCGCGAACGCTCGCTTGCCGAAGCGCGGGCCGCAGACGCGCGCCTCGCCCGCAACGAGGCCGGGCCGCTCACCGGCATCCCGCTCGCCCACAAGGACGTGCTTTGCACCGAGGGCATGCTGACCACCTGCGCCTCCAAAATGCTGTCCAACTTCGTCAGCCCCTACGATGCCCATGTCGTCACCCTGCTGAAACAGGCAGGCGCGGTCTGCCTGGGCAAGACCAACATGGACGAATTCGGGATGGGTTCGTCGAGCGAGACCTCGTATTTCGGCCCGGTGACCAATCCGTGGAAACCCGGTCATGTGTCCGGCGGCTCTTCGGGCGGTTCGGCGGCAGCGGTCGCGGCCCGACTCGCGCCCATTGCCACGGGTACCGATACCGGCGGTTCCGTGCGCCAGCCTGCGGCGTTTTGCGGCATTACCGGGGTCAAGCCGACTTACGGGCTCATCAGCCGTTACGGCATGATTGCCCTGGCCTCCTCGCTCGATCAGGGGGGCGTCCTCGGCGCATCCGCCGAGGATTGCGCGCTGTTGCTCTCGGCCATGACCGGGTTCGATCCACGCGATTCGACCAGCCTCGATCGTCCGGTGGAAGATTACGCTGCCGGAATCAACGCGCCCGCACCTGACGCCACCCGCCCGCTTGCAGGTTTTACCATCGGCATGCCGCGCGAATTTTTCTCCGAAGGAATGAGCGATGGCATCCGCGCCGCGCTCGAGGATGCGCTGGCGCAGTACCGCGCCCTGGGCGCGACGACTCGCGCAGTCGACCTGCCCAATACGCGGTTTGCGATTCCGGCCTTTTACGTCATCTCGATGGCCGAAGCGTCGAGCAACCTTTCCCGGTTCGACGGCGTGCGCTACGGCCATCGCGCCGCCGAATACGCCGATCTCGTCGACATGTATTGCAAGAGCCGCAGCGAGGGGTTCGGCGCGGAGGTGCAACGGCGCATCCTGACCGGGACGTTCGTACTGTCGCACGGCTATTACGATGCCTATTATCTTCAGGCGCAAAAGCTTCGCCGGTTGATTGCGGAAGATTTCAAGCGCGCCTTTGCCGAATGCGACCTGCTCGTCGGCCCGACTGCGCCGGTAACGGCCTGGGCGCAGGGCGCGATGAGCGACGATCCGGTGCAGATGTACCTGGCGGACATTTACACCACGCCCGTCAATCTCGCCGGACTGCCGGGACTCTCCCACCCCTGCGGGTTCGATGCCGCCGGATTGCCGGTCGGGATGCAACTGATCGGCAACTATTTTTCCGAAATGCGCCTGCTGACCGCCGTCCATCGCTTCCAGCAGGCCACCGACTGGCATCTGCGCCGCCCCCCGATCAGTGGGGCCGCCGCCTGAAACACACGCATCCTCGATACAACGGACAACGAAATGAGCAGATCGGATTGGGAAGTCGTCATCGGGCTGGAAATCCACGCCCAACTCAACACCGCTTCCAAAATTTTCTCCGGGGCCAGCACCGCGTTCGGCGCGCAGCCCAACGTGCAGGCTTGCGCCGAGGATATTGCCCTGCCGGGCGTATTGCCGGTTCTGAACCGGGGCGCGGTCGAGCGCGCCATTCGCTTCGGCCTGGCCCTCGGTTCGCGCATCGCGCCGAAAAGCGTGTTCGAGCGCAAGAATTATTTTTATCCCGATTTACCCGGCGGCTACCAGGTCAGCCAGTTTGAACTGCCGGTCGTGCAGGGAGGCGCCATCACGATCCGGGTCGGCGAGTTCGATGCCGCTTACGAAAAATCCATCCGTCTCACGCGCGCCCATCTCGAAGAAGACGCGGGCAAATCGCTGCACGAAGACTTCCACGGCATGAGCGGCATCGACCTCAACCGCGCGGGCACGCCGCTGCTGGAGATCGTCTCCGAACCCGACATGCGCTCTTCCGCCGAGGCGGTGGCCTACGCGCGCGCCATGCATGCGCTGGTGCGCTGGATCGACATCTGCGACGGCAACATGCAGGAAGGCTCCTTCCGGTGCGACGCCAACGTCTCGGTGCGCAAAAAAGGCGCGGAGGCGCTCGGAACCCGGCGCGAAATCAAAAACCTCAACTCCTTCCGTTTTCTGCAACAGGCCATCGACTTCGAGGTCGGCTGGCAGATCGACACGCTGGAAGACGGGGGACGGTTCGTACAGGCTACCGTGCTTTTCGATCCCGCCACCGGACAGACGCGGATGATGCGATCCAAGGAAAACGCCCACGATTACCGTTATTTTCCCGACCCCAACCTGCTGCCGCTGATGATCGAACCGGAATGGATCGAGCGGATCAGGGCGGCGATGCCCGAATTGCCGATGGCGATGAAGGCGCG
>WRNU01000032.1 GCA_009776435.1 Betaproteobacteria bacterium
CCCGCCAGTCAGTTGCGTCGGTGACATGCGCGACGCGGGCGTGTCCATCGAAGCAGATGTTGTCATGCCGGGTGTGGCGGGAGAGCCGCTGGCGGACTTCGCGGCGGCGGCGCGCGGTATTGATGAACCATTGCTCGAAGTCGGCCACCGCCGTGCGTGCACGCTCGACGAGCAGATTGACCCGCTCGTTGCCCTTGCGGCGTTTATCGACTTCGCTTACGCGGTGATGGAGTGCGGCAATCAGCGCCTCGCGCCGCTTGCGGTTGGTGAGCAGGTCATCTTCGAGGTATGGATTGCGCCGCACGACCCAGATGTCCCCCAGCACCTCGTAGAGCATGCGCGCCGAACGCCCGGTAACGCGCTCGTCGCGCAATTTTTCGAGCACCGCCCAGGCATCCGCGCCGAGCAGTCGAATGACGATTTCGCGGTCGGAGAGCGAGGTGTAGTTGTAGGGAACTTCACGCAAACGTTGATTCATCGTGGTGGAGGCGGAGCGGAGAAACTTCATATTTTAGAGCTTAATCCAGCTCACTTCACAAAACGATGCAGCAGTGCGTGCAGGTTGGTGTGATAGAATGCGTCTTGCATCCTCAAGGGGGGCGCACGGAGCCATGATCGTTGGGGTGAGCTTGCGAACTCAAACACCATCGTTGTTCTCGGACAAGAAAACTGTCTCACATTTGGTATTTTTGTCAGTATATCATTCCCATATCTTTTCCTCAGCGCCGCCGCTTCGCTACGCGAGCTACGTTGTACGAGCATCAAGGATGGAGTAGCATCCCATTTCCAGCACTAATTTTCCAGTGGATCATAGGATAAGGTAAAACACGATGGACGAAAAGGTTGTAATCCCTATAAGTAAAGTCAAGGTTCTATTTCTCCTTTCATTGATTACCGTGCTGTTCGCGGTTTTAGGAGTTGTTATAGTATTTCTTGGCTTTACAGTGGAATCAGGTGTTCTTCTATTGCTTGCGATCATACTGGTGGCTTTTTTGAGTATAGTATATGCTGCTTTTACAAAACCGTTGTTCTCTTATAAAAGTGCCACAGGTCTTACAGTCGATAACACGGGTATGACAATTGATATATGCACATTTGGCTGTTTTGCTGGTCACATCCCTTGGAAAGATGTAATTGAAATATCAGAGCAAGAGCCTGAAGATCAAGCAAGCGATTCTTTTATAAAGATAATAGTAAAGGATCCGGAAAAGTACATTAACAAAAATAAAAATTTCTTTTTCCGTGCGCAAGAATCAATAGATCGCTGGATTACTGGATCTCCTATTATAATAACAACGAGCACGCTGAAATATAGCGGGGATATAAGTGCACTAAGAAAGATTTTGCTAAAGAAATACAATAAATACCATTCAAGGATTTAGGATTCCCTATTATATCATCATCAGGAACACTGAAATATAGCGAGGATATAAGAACACCAAGAAGAATCATCCAAAACAGGTTGTCCCAGGCAACTAATTTGCCATACCCAACCTGCACGCACTCGCAGTTCGCTTCATCGTGCGGTCAGGCGGGAGCCAGTATCCGTTCGAGCGCGAAAAGCCCTGTAGGTTGGGATGAGCGTAGCGAATCCCAACGTATGTGCGTTCCAAAATGGGAAGATCATCTGATATGTGCATCCGTATATCATACGGTTGTTTTCTCCTCCTAACGAATGCGCGACGAAGCACACTTGTCAAACGGCAGATACATGCCTGGCAAGTGGCTCAGGCAAGCTCGAAAAAGACGAGGTCGTTCTCGAATTCCTTGGACGAAAAGCCGCAGCCAAAACACCCCGAGCCTGTGAGGGGCAGCGCAGTGCCCTTCAGGCACTGTTCTTCCTGACCCTCGATGGACACGAAACAGCCGTTGGTGCTCTCATCGGTCAGAATGAAACCTTCGCGCCGCAGTTCGATGCGCGCGTGTTGCCTCGATGCGCGTGGATCGATGATGACGACATCGTTTCCAAGCTCGCGCCCGAGAAGCACGACAGGGCGGTTTTCATCGACGAACAGGATGTCCTGCTGGTGTTTCAGCCGCATGCGGGGGCCGGACGAGGATTGTGCGGCAGCGGGAGAAGAAGGCGCGGGAGGAGGCGTGGCGGGCAGCGGTCTCGACGAGGTGAGCGGCGAGGAAGGTTCCGGGCGCTGTCGCGGGCGCAGCGATAGCATCGGCGAGGCCGTGGTTGTGCCCTGTGCACCGATCATGAAGACCGGCCATGGCAGTTTTTCCAGGGCGGCGTCGAGGAAGGCTTCCGCGCTGGCAAATTTTCTGACTGCCGGACTCAGTTGGTCGACGACCGTGGCACTGACCATGGACTGGTCGATATCGCAAGCCTGGAGAATCCGGCGCGCGCCTTCCACGCCTTCTCCCATGCCGTTTTCGACCTCGCCGAAATGGAGGCCGATCCGCAATAGCATCTGGGTTCCGGTGACCGGGGGTAGCTTGCGCACGCGGTCGATGGCTTCGCAGGCGGCCATGACGGCGCTGTCGCATTGCTCGAACGCAGCAATGATCGCCGAACGGTCGCGGGCGATGATTTCGCCGCCGCTACCGCCAATGGCAAGATCGACACGGTTCAGGCAGCGATCTACTGCGCGGCCGGTTTCCGCTTCTCCTAGCCGGGTGACAAGGCGATCTCCTCCGACGATTTCTGCAACGAGGACACAAAGATGGCGTGAATCGGGCATGGTGGTTGTAATGGAACGATCAGGATACCTTGTGGGCGAGGTAATTATGATGTCTATTCATGAGCAGCAACGCAAGTATTGAGGCTCTGGCGTGATTTATTGGCTCCGGCAGGCGTGGAGAGGCTTGTGGAAGACGCCTTTGTCATGAATCGGACAGGCATGGCGATACTCGGTTCATCTTCATTTTCCGATGTCGTCTCCCTTCGTTCGAGGGATGTGAAATCGAAAAGGCGGCTGTCGCCCAGATGAGACGGCACGACGTTGCGTAGCGAAGTCGCCAGCGACAGGATACGCCCAGGGTGACTTTTTTCCCATTCCTGCAACATGGCCTTGATCTGGCGTCTCTGAGCGTTTTCCTGGTTGCCGCACAGGTTGCAGGGAATGATGGGGAATGCTTTTGCGCGCGCGTATCGGGCGATGTCCGCCTCGGAGCAATAGGCCAGGGGACGGATGACGATATGGCGTCCGTCGTCGCTGCGCAGCTTGGGCGGCATGGCCTTGATCTTGCCGCCGAAGAACATGTTCAGGAACAGGGTTTCGAGCGCGTCGTCGCGGTGATGTCCGAGCGCGATGCGGGTTGCGCCGATTTCCCGTGCCACGCGGTAGATGATGCCGCGCCGCAGGCGCGAACACAGCGAACAGGTGGTTTTGCCTTCCGGGATCTTGTTTTTGACGATGGAATAGGTGTTTTCCGTGACGATCCGGTGTTCGACGCCGATTTTCTCGAAATACGCAGGCAGCACGTCCTCGGGGAAACCGGGCTGGCGCTGGTTGAGATTCATTGCCACGATGCGGAAATCCACGGGCGCGCGCTCGCGCAGCGCCAGCAGGCACGAGAGCAGGGCGTGGGAATCCTTGCCACCGGAGACGCATACCATCACCGTGTCGCCCGCGCCGATCATGTTGTAGTCGGCAATGGCTTTGCCGGTCTGGCGCAGGAGCCATTTTTCGAGGTTGACGAGACTCTTGCCCGGTTTGTCCGGGTGGGAAGCGCAGGAGGCGGCGGAAAGAGAGTCTGTCACGGCCGGGAGAGAGAGAAGGCAGCGCGCATTATACCTGCATGGTGGGTCATTCCGGATGGAAAATAGATGTTTTCTTCATCATTCGTGCGGTTCAAAGCCCTCGCGCCCACGCCGGACGTATCGGCGCGGATTCCGGCAAGGCAATGGCGTCGCGCAGATGAGCGAGCATCCTTTCCTTGTCTTGCGGCAGGGTGCCGCGCAGCACCAGCCAGTTGGAGGCGTGATCGCTGCGAAAGACCGTGCGTTCGAGCGCCAACTGGTCGATGAACCGTTCCATCTCCCGGAGCAGGCCGGGTACGTCGAGCGGCTCCCAGTCCGGGAATGTCGCCCGCAGACGCGCGTCACTCTTGGGAAAACTCACCACCAGCGTCGCCAGGAATTCGGGTTGCGTGGCGTTGGCAAGCTCGGCGGAGCGCAAGGCGTGGGTTTCGCTGTACCGTGCGCCGCCCAGGCCGTTCAGGATCATCACCGAGCGCGTGATGCCCGCTTTCCCCAGTTTTTCGAGCCCTTCTCGGGTGCTCTCGAAGGTCTCCCCCTTGGCGACCCGTTCCAGCACCGTGTCGTCGCCCGATTCTGCGCCCACGTAGACGAGTTTCAGCCCCGCCTCGGCGAGTTCCTTCAATTCTTCGACGCTTTTCTTCCGGAGGTTGCGCGGCAGGCAATAGCTCGAAATCCGGCGCACGCCGGGCAGGTATTCCCGGATTGCCGCGAGCACCGCCAACAGTCGCCGGGTGGGCAGGACGGTGGCGTCACCGTCGGCCAGAAATACCCTGCGCGCCTCACGGCCATAGGGATGTTCGCCCAGGTTGCGAATGGTCTCCAGCACTTCTTCTTCGGGCCGCGCGCGGAATTTCTTCTGTGGGGCGGTGTACATCTCGCAGAAAGTGCAGCGGTTCCATGAGCAGCCGTCCGTTATCGGCAGGATCAGGGATTCGGCTTCGCTCGGCGGGCGATAGACAGGCTCGATATAGCGGATGGGAAAAACGTTGGACATGTGGGAGTCCTCGATGTGCCCGATGCGTAAGCCTATAGCAACGAATACTTCTCCCGCCGCCCGAGAGACTTTTCCACAGGATATTTCAGCGCGTTCTTGGTGAGCTTGCGGCGCAGGGCCGCAGCGAGGTCGATCTTGGTTTTATCGGCGATCAGCAGCAGGTAGGCGAGCACATCGGCGCATTCGTCGGAAAGCGCCTCCCTGCCTTCCTGAGAAAGCGGCAGGGCATCTACCTCGGCGTCGCTCTTCCACTGCGCAAGCTCCAGCAACTCGCCCGCTTCCAGGCAAAGCGATACGATCAGGTGCTTGAGTCCGTGGAACTGCGACCAGTCGCGCTCGTCACGAAACGCCTGCACCGCGCGGCCCAACTCCAGGAGCGAATCAGCCATCCTTGGCAATCCTCATTCTTTTTCCCGATGATGAAATATGAAATAATAACCGTATTCGAGGCAACTATGTCGCGCTTTGAGCCACCCCGCCAACAATGACGGGGATTTCTTACTCCCTCCGTCACGCCTCCGGCGTGCCACCTTCCTCGAGAGGGAGGCTTGTTCAGGGGAGTCTGCGGCTCCAGAAATGCTTGTTTCACCGACCTCTCCATTGAATGGCGAGGATTGCGTTCAACCCGTTACCATCGACGCGCTGCCGGAGCCATGCCCAATTTACCCGTTCCAGATACCGATGCGCTTGCGCAATCATCCGGGCTCGCAGTTTTGATCGAACGCGAGATCGCCTCCGCCGGGGGCTGGATTTCGTTTCACCGATATATGGAACTGGCCCTGTACGCACCGGGTCTCGGCTATTACAGCGGCGGTACGCAGAAGTTCGGCAAGGGGGGGGATTTCATCACCGCGCCCGAATTGACGACGCTTTTCGGACAAACGCTGGCGGCGCAGGTGGCGGAGATCATGCGCGCAAGCCACCCGGCCGTAATCGAGGCGGGCGCGGGCAGCGGCGTGCTGGCGATCGATCTGTTGCGCGAACTCGAACGGCTGGATTGTCTGCCGGAGTTCTACGGCATTCTCGAACTTTCGGCGCAGTTACGTGCGCGTCAGCGGCAAACGATCTCCGCGCTCGACCCGCAATTGGCTTCGCGCGTGGTGTGGCTCGACGCGCCGCCGGAGACGTTTTCCGGCGTACTCGTGGGTAACGAGGTGCTGGATGCCATTCCCACGCATGTCGTTGCCGCACGCGAGGGCGGATTTTTCGAGCGGGGTGTGGCATGCCGGCAAGATGGAGCATTCGTCTGGGCGGATCGTCCGGCGCGGGGTCGGTTGCTGGCAGCGGCGCAGAAATTGCCGTTGCCGACGGGGATGATCGAAGAGGGTGGAGGCGAGTTTGTCACCGAGATCAATCTCGCGGCGGCGGCCTGGATCGCGGATTGGGGTGCGCGCCTGCGGCATGGGGCGTTGCTGCTGTTCGATTACGGTTATCCGCGCGATGAATTCTGTTTGCCTTTTCGGGCGCGCGGCACACTGAAGTGCCATTACTGCCATCGCGCGCACGAGGATCCTTTCCTGTGGCCGGGGCTGAACGATATCACCAGTTCCGTGGATTTCACCGCGATGGCCGAAGCAGGGTTCGACGCGGGCCTGGACGTGCTGGGTTATGCGAGCCAGGGGCAATTCCTGCTCAATTGCGGTTTGCTCGAATACCTCGCCGGGCGCGGGCCGGAAGGCAGCGCCGAATATGCCCGCGCATCGGTGGCGGCGCAAAAACTGACCCTGCCCAATGAAATGGGCGAGCTTTTCAAGGTATTGGCGTTGGGGCGAGGCGTGGCAACCGATGTGCCGCTCATGGGTTTCGCGCGGGGGGATCGCACGCACGTACTATAAAAAAACCGGCCAGGGGGATAGCCCCCTGGCCGGAAACCCCTGGATTCAATCAAACGCGGAGAGAGAGACGTCGATGACGGCCAGGGAGGGCGGCGGGCAGACCGCCCTGGGAGGAAAGCTGACTTCCTGCAAGCGGGGTTGGGGGATAAACAATGCCAGGGGAACATGTGGCGACGGCATGTGTGATTCAGTCTCGGCTGCCACGAGACTGTGGGTGATCCTGCCGTTTTCCATATTCATGACGATCAGCATGATGGCCTCCGTTATGTTTTCTGACGGGCTGCTTATTGTTTGTCTTGCCCGACTTGTATTACGGAGATCAGGAGCTGGTCTTGAGGATAGGGCGACGGCGTGTCGCGCATTTCATCACGCCATCACGAGAGTATTGAGAGAGGAAATGGAAACGACATTTATGTGTCGTCGGATTTCCGGCGCAGTTTGCCACGCCAGTATTGCCACGGCAGCCAGACGAGCACTCCGGCGAGGATCAGCCGGGAGCCGAAGCCCTGCAAGTAGTGCACGTAGTCGAAGGAACCTGTTGTCAGTGATGAGATTTTCACGGTGAACCAAACTATCGAGGCCAGAACTCCCAACGCGGGAGAGAACCAGGCAACGAGGCCCGCGCCGGTGATGATGGCGTCGAGGGTAGGTGTGCGGCGCTCGCGCGGCAGGAAGACGCTTTCCACTCCGAACCAGAGCGCGAGCAGCCATCCGGCCACCGAGACGACGGGGGAGATGGCCAGAGCGGCGCCGAACAGGGCGGCAGCCAGGGCGTAAGCAATCCCTTCCAGTGGGAGGATGCTTATCCAGAGCGGCTCGCGATTGGAAAAAAGCAGGAACGTGATCGGCGTCATTGCCAGCGCGAGCAACAGGCAAAGCATGGCGCGCCGTCGGGCGCGATCGCCCTGGGCGGCGTTTTCTGGAAGCGGGGAGAAGATCGACATGGTGCGCATCAGGCCGCTGCAAGCGCCTGGTCGAGATCGGCGAGAATGTCGTCCATGTGCTCGATGCCGATGCACAGTCGCACCATGTCGGGGGAGACGCCCGCCTTTTGAAGCTCTTCGTCGTTCAGTTGGCGGTGGGTGGTGGATGCCGGATGGCAGGCGAGCGAACGGGTGTCTCCGATGTTGACCAGCCGCAGGATGAGTTTGAGCGCGTCCTGGAAGCGCACGCCGGCTTCACGTCCGCCTTTCACACCGAAGGACAGGATGCCCGAGGCGCGACCTGCGAAGTATTTCTGCGCGAGCGGGTGATCGGGGTGATCGGGCAGCCCCGCGTAGTTGACCCACGATGCCTTGGGGTGATCCTTGAGAAATTGAGCCACTTTCAGGGTGTTGTCGCAGATGCGATCCATGCGCACCGCGAGGGTTTCCACGCCCTGGAGGATCAGGAAGGTGTTGAACGGCGACAGGGCCGCGCCCTGGTTGCGGAGCGGCACGACGCGCGCGCGGGCGATGTAGGCCGCCGGGCCCATCTCCCTGGTGTAGACGACACCGTGATAGGCGGGGTCGGGTTCGTTGAGTTGGGGGAAACGGGTCTTGTGTTCGGCCCAGGGGAATTTGCCGGAATCGACGATGAGCCCGCCGAGCGAGTTGCCATGGCCGCCGAGAAATTTGGTGAGCGCGTGCACCACGATGTCCGCGCCGTACTCGAAGGGGCGGCACAGATAGGGGGAGGGAACGGTGTTGTCGACGATGAGCGGGATACCGGCCCTGTGGGCGATTTCGGCCAGACGCTCGATGTCGGTGACGTTGCCCAGCGGGTTGCCGATGGATTCGCAAAAAATCGCCCTGGTGCGCTCGTCGATGAGGCGCTCGAAACTCTCCGGCGCGCGCGCGTCGGCCAGACGCGCTTCGATGCCCAGGTTCGGCAGGGAGTGGGCGAAAAGGTTGTAGGTGCCGCCGTACAGGGTGGAACTGGAGACGAAGTTGTCGCCCACCCCGGCGATGGTCTGGATGGCGTAGGTGATGGCGGCCATGCCCGAGGCGACGGCCAGCGCGCCGACGCCGCCTTCCATCGCGGCGACGCGCGCCTCCAGGACGGCATTGGTGGGGTTGGTGATCCGGGTGTAGATGTTGCCGGCAACCTTGAGGTCGAACAGGTCGGCCCCGTGTTGGGTATCGTCGAATGTGTAGGAGGTCGTCTGGTAGATCGGGACCGCGACGGCGTGGGTGGTGGGTTCGGGCGTGTAACCGGCGTGAACGGCGAGGGTTTCGAGTTTCATGAAAGTCGTCATCTGGTAAGTGATGGAGTGATGCCGAGTATATTAAACTTGAACACCGTTTTCCGGGTTTGCGCCCAACTTTTCCAGGGATCGTCCTTTCGTGAAATATTTTTCTACCCGAGGCCATGCTGCCCGTCCAGCGTTTTGCGACATCCTCCTCGGTGGTCTGGCCCCGGACGGCGGCCTGTATCTACCAGAGTCCATTCCTGCTGTTTCCCGCGCTGAACTCGATGCCTGGCGGCGTCTGTCGTATGCCGAGCTTGCGTTTGAAATTCTCTCTAAACTCATTACCGATATTCCCGCCGACGATCTGCGCGACATTTGCGCCCGCACCTATACTGCCGATGCTTACCGCCATGCCCGCGCGGGAGAGGATCCGGCCCGGATCGCTCCGTTGCGTTGGCTGGAGCCGGGCAAACTGGGGCTGCTCGCGCTCTCCAATGGCCCGACGCTGGCTTTCAAGGACATGGCGATGCAGTTGTTGGGCCATCTTTTCGAGTACGTGCTGGAGAAGCGCGGGGAGACGGTCAACGTTCTGGGGGCGACTTCCGGCGATACCGGCTCGGCGGCGGAATACGCGATGCGCGGAAAGTCCAGGGTCAAGGTGTTCATGCTCTCACCGCATGGAAAGATGAGCGCCTTTCAGCGGGCGCAGATGTATTCGCTTGCCGATGAAAACATCTTCAATATTGCCGTCACCGGCATGTTCGACGATGCTCAGGACATTGTGAAAGCAGTCTCCAGCGATGCCGCTTTCAAGGCGCGACATCGCATCGGCGCGGTCAATTCCATCAATTGGGCGCGGGTTGCGGCCCAGGTTATCTATTATTTTTACGGATATTTCGCCGCGACTTCCAGCAATGCGCAGCAGGTGGCCTTTTGCGTGCCTTCGGGCAATTTCGGCAACATCTACGCGGGTCATGTCGCGCGCTCGATGGGGCTGCCCGTCGCGCGGCTGATTCTGGCGACCAACGAAAACAACGTGCTCGACGAGTTTTTCCGCACCGGCGTGTACCGCCCGCGCAAGGCCAGCGAGACTCACGTCACTTCCAGTCCGTCGATGGATATTTCGAAGGCGTCGAACTTCGAGCGTTTCGTCTTCGATCTCGTCGGCCGCGACCCGGCGGCGCTGGTCGGGCTGTGGGAAGAAATTGCCGCGAAGGGTGCGTTCGACCTATCGGGCACGCCGTATCTTGCGCGCCTGCCCGAGTTCGGTTTCGTTTCCGGCACGAGTACGCATGCCGACCGCCTGACGATGATCCGGAACGTTCATGCGCGCTACGGAGTGATGATCGACCCCCACACTGCTGACGGCATGAAGGTCGCTCGGCAATATCTGGATGATTTGCCCACCGATGTCCCCTTGCTGGTGCTGGAAACCGCGCAGGCGGCGAAGTTTGCCGACACCCTCCGCGAGGCGCTGGGGTGTGGCCCCGAAATTCCCGTCGATCTGCAAGGACTGGAAGCCCTGCCGCAACGGGTCGAGGTGCTGCCGCCGGCTGTCGAGGCCGTCAAGGCGTTCATTGCGGAAAGAGTCTGATCCTGTTCGGATTCGAGCCAGACTCTGCCCGGCTCCGGGGTTGGGCGGAAACAACGAACCAGGTATCGTCCTATAGAACCGGCACCCAGGCGCGCAACGCGCGAGGTTGAGCAAGGAGTCAGGATGTCTGGCGAATCCGGCGCAAAGCCAACCGAACGCACAATCCACAAAATGGACCACTTTCGCTTGCCGGAACGGGGTACAACTACGAGCTAAGCAGGGCAATCGCATGAAAGTCATGTGAGCCCGAGCAATAGAGCGCGGTAGGAATCGGAAGTAGCGGCGATGAGTCGTCGGGCCTTAATGCCGCCCTTTCGTGGTATAGGGTCAAGGCGGATGAGGTTCAGGGTGATGTGCTTGAGCACGGCGAGGTTGTGGGCGGCATGTCCGGTGCGAGCACGCATCTGATCGTCGGCGAAGACAACATCCATACACCAGTGCAGTCGGTTTTCAATACTCCAGTGAGCGCGGATTGTCCGCAAGAGGCGATCGGCATCGGGGGCGAGGCTCGTTGGATCAATTAACCCAAACAGCCGACCAAAGGTGTCGTGCGAGGGAATGCCCGCTTTCAGCTTGAGGTAGCCCCGTAGCCAGTCGAGTTTTTCTTTCGCCCACAGCTCAAACTCAACGAAAGTGTCGGCTCCGACCAACACCGCATTGACCGCCACCACCAGCAACTCAACCAGATCGTGTTCGACTTTCCCCGCTTGTCTCGAGTCGCTGATCGATACGAATACCTCCGCCAAACGCAGCTTGCCTTCCGTCTCCATGGAACACGCCAAAAAGACAGAAAACTACACAAATCAATCCCCTGTGAGCAGCCCCCTCCTAACCCATTGATCGTAAACGGGTATTTCAGAGAGTCGACAACAAGGGCATTCATGCGATTGCCCTGCAATTGCGAGTTCTCCGACCTTCTCCGTGAGAGAAGTTCGCTACAATGACCGGCGATGATGAACACCGGCGGCACTGTGGATCGAGAATGCACGCCTGATCGTGAATTGTTCAACTTCCGGGCTGCTCTTCGAAAAAAATGCCGTTCGACCTCAAGACCATCGAGACACTCGCGCCCGACCAGGCNTCGCTCAGCGCNGCTTCCAAACTTGCCANGANCAACAAGTGGGCACGGCTGGAACACGACGGCGATCTTTACTGGGGCGAATGNCAGGGTTCGGGAGCGAATCCCTACCGCGTCATCGTGGATGCCCGCGACAACGGCAACAAGTGCACCTGTCCGTCGCGCAAGTTTCCCTGCAAACACTCGCTGGCCTTGATGTGGCTCGGGGCCGCCAGCGCTGGGAGTTTCCAGGACGGGACGGCGCCGGAATGGGTAACGGACTGGCTCGGCAGGCGGCGCAAGAGCAGTAGCGCAGGCGAGGCACCCGTCGCGTCGTCTTCCGGCGGCAAGAGCATCGCCGCCGCTTCGTCGGCAACGGAGGCAGCCAAACCGGAAGACCCGAAAGCGGCGGCGCGGCGTGAAGCGGCACAGAAAAAACGGGCCGAGAACACGCAGGCGGCTATTGCCGCCGCGCTCGAAGAACTGGCGCAATGGATCAACGACCAGTTGCGCCTGGGGCTGGCCGCTTTCGTCGATGACGCCAGCGAACGTTGCCGTCGCATCGCCGCGCGTCTGGTCGACCAGAAGGCAGCGGCGCTCGCCTCACGCATCGACGAGATGCCCGCCCGCCTGCTCGAACTGCGCAACGAAGAACGCCCGGAAGCGGCCATCCGCGAATTGGGAAAGCTCGTGCTCCTCATCAAGGCATGGACTGCTCGACCGGATGACCCGGAAATCCGGCGACAGGTAGCCACTTCCGAGACGCGCGAACAAGTGCTCGGTCATCCCGAGGCGTTGATCGTCAAAAGCGCCTGGGAAGTGCTGGGCGAGAAAATCCAAACGCGCCGCGATGGCNTGGTCAGCCATGCCACATGGCTGATGAACCTGAAACCGGCGCAGTGTCGCTATGCGCTGTTGCTCGATTTTTATCCCGCTTCGGCAGGCAAACGCTCAGAGTCCTTCGTTGCCGGTGAACAATTCGAGGCCGCGCTGGCTTTCTATCCGTCGCCGGTGCCCTTACGCGCGCTGGTAGTCGAACGCACGCCCACGAAAACACGATGGCCGTGGTGGACGGTCGAACCCGCAGCCGATCCGCTTGCGTCATGCCTGCCGTTCTGGAACGGTACGCCCTGGGGGCTCGAATATCCGCTCGCTCTGCCGCCGGGGCGCATCGTCCGGGACAGGGGCGAGCGTTGCTGGTGGCAGACGAAAGAGGGGGCGGGGCCGATAGCCCTTCCGTTGGCGCGAGAAGCGCCGCTGCCGGTGTTGGGCATGGCGTTGGAAGCAACCGTCGGGTTGTGGAACGGCACGCGCCTGGAACTGTTTGCCGCGCAGAGTCCGTTCGGGAGGCTCGATCTGTCATGAGTATGCAAATGCTGATGCAGTTTGCCGCCATCCGTGATTGCTGGATCACCGGCGGTAACGCCGCTTCGCTCGCGCCCGAGGCGTGGCGGACGCTCATCGCCGCTGCCAGTGCCGAGGAGTGCGAACGCCGCCTCGTGGCCATCGCCGGGCAAGCCTGGGATGTGGCCTTCCGTCCCGCGCTTCCCGGAGATATCGCGCGGCAGAAAGATCTGCCCCACCTTGCGCTGCCGACGATTCCCGACTCCCTGCGCCCGCTGTTTCGCCAGGCGCTCAGGCAAGCGCCCGGCAACGATCAGCTCGCCGCGCTGCGCCTTGCGGAACGGCGCGGCTTTTCCGCCCATCCGCTCGACTGGATGCCCGCTGCATCGAGCGAAAACGTGCCCGATCTCTACGCGCCCTGGCAGGACTGGGTGCAGTCTCTGGACAAGGAGGAAAAAAAAGGCGCCGACGAATTGGACGAAGAGACTTGGGATAGCTTTTACCCTGCAGAACGCCGTCTGTTGCTCAAGGCGCTGCGCAGACAGGAACCGGCGCGCGCCCTGCAACTCGTTACCGCCAAGGCCGGAGAGGAACCGGCGGAAAGACGGCTGGCACTGATCGAAACACTGGCGGTCGGACTCGGTGAGAACGATGTGCCTTACCTGCAAAGTCTCGCTGGCGACCGTTCCGGCAAGATCAGAGCACTGGCGGCACGCCTGCTCGCCCGTCTACACCACAAGAGCAAAGGGCTGACGACGGAAGAACTCGCCGAACTTACCGCTTTCTTTGAAGTGGGTAACAAGGGCCTTTTCAAACGCAGCAAGAGCATCCGTGCGAAACCCCTGAAATCGCCCGCCCAGGCGTTGCGACGCGCAGCCTTGTTGGAGATGTCCTCNCTACTGGAACTCGCCGCCGCGCTCGAGGTATCGGAGGCAGAACTCATCGATTGCTGGCAATTCGATGGCGAGGGGGCGCTGACACCGTCGGCCGACGCTTGTCTGACGCAACTGGTGGTGCAGAGCGCCGCCGACGAATTCGTCGAGCGCCTGGCAAATCGTCTCCTCGAAGAAAAAGAGTTGAACTCGCTTCTGCTCTCTTTGTTGCCCCGGCTCAGCCGCGCCAGTCAGCAACGGGTGATGCTGAAAATTCTCGCGGGCCAAACAGTCACGCAATTGTCGTTTATCGAACACGGCGACCTTGCCCAAGCCGGAGACATCCTTTCCAGCCACGCCTACAAGGCGGCCAAGGTCGCCATTGAAAAGGAACAGGAGAACAATGTCTCATATACGCTCTCCTCGCTCAATGTGCTTGCCTGCGTGGCAACGGCAGAGGCCGCCGGGGCGGTGCTCGATGAACTCGCCGCCTCGTTCGGCATCTTCCCGGCCAATCCCGCGCTCGCCTTGCTGCGCCTGAACTTTGAACTGGCGAACGCCGCAACGCCCACCTGAAATTTTCCCCTGGAGATTACGAATGTCCGATCTTCTTCGCCTTCCTGCCGAGCAGACCTACGCGAACGAACTCGAAGCTTTGGCCCGTGGCGACGACCCCCACAAGCCCGAGAACTGGAAGCTCTCGCCACGCGCCGTATTGACCTATCTGCTCGGCGGCAAGGCGGGCGACGGCACGGTCATCTCGCCCAAATACGTGGGCAGCCGCCGCCTGATGGAAACGGCGGTCGCCACGCTGGCAACCGACCGCGCCCTGCTCCTGCTCGGCGTGCCGGGCACGGCCAAATCGTGGGTGTCCGAACACCTTGCTGCCGCGATCATGGGCGACTCGACGATGCTGATCCAATGCACGGCCGGCACCGACGAGAACCAGATCCGCTACGGCTGGAACTACGCGCAGTTGCTCGCCAAGGGGCCGAGTCACGAGGCGTTGGTGCCGACACCGCTGTTTCGCGCCATGCANGANGGCAAGCTTTGCCGCCTGGAAGANCTCACCCGCATGGGTTCGGATGTCCAGGACACGCTCATCACGGTGCTGTCGGAAAAAATGATGCCCATCGCCGAATTGAACAGCGCCGTCTACGCCAAACGCGGCTTCAACGTCATTGCCACGGCCAACAACCGCGATAAAGGCGTCAACGAACTGTCCTCNGCCCTGAAGCGCCGCTTCAACGTNGTGGTGCTGCCGCTGCCCATCGACATGGACGAGGAAATCGCCATCGTGACGCGCCGCGTCTCGGAGATGGCCATCGGCCTCTCGCTGCCGGTACCGAAGAACGTGCAGGAAGAAATTGGNCGTGTGCTCACCATCTTCCGCGAACTGCGCGCCGGAGCCACCGCCGACGGCAAAACGACGCTGAAGACGCCCTCCGGCACCCTCTCCACTGCCGAGGCCATCGCCACCCTGGTCGGCGGCTTGTCGCAAGCCGCCTGGTTCAACGACGGACGCCTCACGGCGCAGGAATTGACCGCCAACATGGTCGGCGCCATTGTCAAAGACCCGGTGCAGGACAAGGCGGTGTTGGAGGAATACCTGGAGACGGTGCTGAAAAAACGTAGAGATTATTCTGCCTATTATGCGGCGCTCAATGAAGTGATTTGACCCATGCGCAAGAGCGCCGTTTTCGATTCCGTCTCCTTCTTCGGCATCCGCCATCACGGCCCCGGCTCCACGGCGAGCCTCGTGCGCGCGCTCGACGAATTGAAGCCGGTCGCGGTGCTGATCGAAGGCCCGTCCGANGCTTCCGNCATNCTGCCGATGCTGGCCTCGCCCGCGATGAAGCCGCCGGTCGCTCTGCTTTGCTANCCGGAGGATGATCCGTCGCAGGCCAGCTTTTGGCCGTTCGCGGAGTTTTCGCCCGAATACCAGGCGACGTTGTGGGCGNTCGCCAACGGCGTTCCAGTCGAGTTCATCGATCTGCCATCCACCGCGCGTTTCGTCGAAAAAGCCGCAACGCCACCGGATACGCTTCCTGCGCAAGAGGCTGNGGAAGAAGCGTCCGGGCAGGAAAGCGAAGCTCCTGCCTCCGAGNCCTTGCCGCCTGAATTCCACGATCCGATCGGTGTGCTGGCCAAAGTGGCCGGNTACGAGGACGGCGAGAGTTGGTGGGCCGATCTCATCGAACAAAACCCGGCTCCCGGCCCGATTTTCCGCGCCATCGCCGAGGCCATGGAAACGCTGCGCGCTGGACTCGCATCGTTGCCGGAATCCGAAGCCAGGCGCGAAGCGCACATGCGTCTGGCCATCGCCGCCGCGCGTAAGGCGCACGAAGGCCCGCTCGCCGTTGTCTGCGGCGCGTGGCACGTACCGGCGCTGCAAGGCGTGCACGCACACGACCGTACCCTGCTCAAGGGGCTACCGCGAAAGAGGAGCGCCATGACCTGGGCGCCCTGGACGATGCCGCGCCTCGCTTTTGCCCACGGCTACGGCGCGGGCGTCGACGCGCCCGGTTGGTGCGCCCACGTCTGGAACAACCGTGCGCGCCGCGACGGCGCCAGCCGGTGGCTGGCCCGGATCGCACGCCTTTTGCGTGACAAGGGACACCTCATCTCGACCGCTTCGCTGATCGAAGCCGAACGTCTGGCGCTGGCGCTTGCCGCCATCCGCTCCCGGCCCGGTTCGGGATTCGAGGAATTGCGTGAAGCGTCGATCGCCTGCCTCTTCAGCGGCGAGGCACTCCTGTGGAAGACCATTGAAGAGAACCTGCTGCTCGGCAACGAGGTCGGCGAGATCCCGCCCGACGCACCGCTCGCCCCGCTGATTGAAGACCTGCAACGCCAGCAGAAGGTAGCCCGCTTGAAGCCCGAAGCACTGGAACGAGAACTCGCCGTCGACCTGCGAAGCGAGAGCGGCCTGTTTCGCTCCACCCTGCTGCACCGCCTGACCCTGCTCGGCGTCCCCTGGGGCAAACCCCTGGACAAGGGTGCCAGCCGTGGCACCTTTCGCGAGCGCTGGATGCTCGCCTGGGAGCCGGAGCATGCTGTCCAGCTTGTCGAAAAACTCGTCTACGGCGCGACAATCGAACAAGCCGCCAACGGCTACCTGATCGAACAAATCGAGCAGACCACCGCGCTCGACGCGCTGGCCGACCTGATCCGCGCCGCCATTACTGCCGATCTGCCGTCAGCCACCGCGCGCGGTCTGGCGGTATTCGAGCAGAGAGCGGCNCGATCGAGCAACTGCCCGGAAATGCTCGCCACCATCCCGCCGCTCGCCGACATCGTACGTTACGGCGAGGCGCGCGCCTCCGACTTCGGGCACCTGAACGCCCTGCTGGAGCGCCTGATCGTGGAGGCCGCGATCAATCTGACGCATGCGGCACGGGATCTCGATGCCGAGGCTGCTGGCGCGTTGACCGAGCGGATTGCGGCAGCCTATGTCGGCATCCGCCTCATCGAACCGCCGCAAGACATTTTCGCTACGTGGTTGCAGGGACTTGAACACGTACTCGACGATGCTCGCGCGACGCCGCGCGTGGCNGGCTGCGCCGCCCAAATCCTCTACGAGGCGGATGCTCTCGCNGCCGACGACGCTGTGACCCTGCTCGAACGCCGCCTGTCGCCGGGCACGCCGGTGATGAACGCCGCCGGTTTNCTGGAGGGTTTTTTCTCGGCCTCGGCGGCGCGTCTGATCCACGACGAGGGTTTGCGCCGCACCCTCGACGCCTGGCTCGGTCGGCTCGACGAGGAGGACTTCGTCGCGCATCTGCCGCTACTTCGCCGAGTGTTCGCCGGGCTGGACAGCATGGAGCGCAAGCGCCTGCTCGCGGCCGTGCTCGGCAAGGGGCAGAGCGTGCCGACGCACCTCGTCCTGGCGCCCGGAGCAGGATGGCAGGCGCATCTGGACATTCTGCGTCCGCTACTCACAGGAAACGATTCCGATGGATGAAACGCAAGCGGCGATTGTGTCGGAAGACGGGGATGGTCTGACCGACGGCACCCAGCGCGAACGGCGCTGGCGGCTGACTCTCGGCGCCGACGAGGAAGCGCTCTCCGGACACGACCGCAAACTGTCCATGGCGCTGACTGCCCTCTACGGCGACGGAGACAGGGAGAAAAATATCCGGCGCGGCGGTCTCCAGCGTTCCTCGCCCAAGGCGATCACGGGCTGGCTCGGCGATCTGCGTACCTTCTTCCCGCCGCAGGTCGTGCAAGTCGTGCAGAAAGACGCTTTCGAGCGCCTCGGCCTCAAACAGATGCTGATGGAACCGGAATTCCTCGCGGCAGTGGAGCAGGACGTCAACCTCGTGGCCGATCTCGTCTCGCTGCGCGCAATCATGCCGGACAAGACGAAGGAGNTGGCNCGCCAGGTCATCGCCGAGATCGTCGGCAAACTCATGGAACGTTTGGAACGCAAGACGGCGGAAGCCATCCGNGGCGCACTCGACCGCACGAAGCGCACCTTCCGGCCGCGCCACCGCGACATCGACTGGCCACGCACCATCGGCGCCAATCTGCGTCACTACCAGCCTGAGTACAAGACCGTGGTGCCGGAAAAGCTCATCGGTTTCATGCGCAAGCAGCGCCGTCTCGTCGATCTCGATGAAGTCGTGTTGTGCGTCGATCAATCGGGTTCGATGGCGAGTTCGGTGATTTACGCCTCCATTTTCGCCGCCGTGATGGCGTCCATACCGGTGGTGCGCACCAAACTCGTCTGTTTCGACACGACCATCGTCGATTTGACCGATGATCTCGCCGATCCGGTCGAGGTACTGTTCGGCATCCAACTCGGCGGCGGCACCGACATCAATCAGGCGATCGCCTACTGCGCCGAACGCATCGAACGTCCAACCAAGGCCCACTTCGTGCTGATCACCGATCTTTACGAAGGCGGCGACGAGGTGGACATGCTGCGCCGTCTGGCGGTGCTGGTGCGAAGCGGCGTCAACGTCATCGTACTGCTTGCGCTCACCGACCAGGGCCGCCCCGGCTATTCTGAATCCACTGCCGCCAAGGTTGCGGCGCTCGGCATCCCGGCCTTTGCCTGCACGCCGGACCTGTTCCCGGACATGATGGCAGCCGCCCTGCGGCGCGAAGACATCGCCGTCTGGGCCGCTGGCATGAATATCAAGGTGGTACGAGCGGAGGAACAAACCGAGCAGCCCGCATAGCTTTAACGTTAATACTTAACCGTGCACCTCCAGCCTTCGACGTTGCACCAGAAGATAGAAATTGTTATAAAGACAGTGGTTTCACTTTTTAGATACTCACGGCGAATTATGCGAAAAGTGTTTTTTTTGATGGCGATTTTACTTGTTCCACAGTTTTCACACGCGGAACAGCAATATAACGCCGTAAATTCAATCACTATCAAGGGCATTGAAATCACTCAGCCCATTACAAAAAAACAACTTGATTTTATTTTCCAGAACAAACTCGAAGACGAAAAATCTTCATATTTCTCTGAGTGTACAGCCAATTATGAATTGAGGTTTTCTGGGTTAGGTTATGAAGATGGCCGTTTTGAAATATTTCCTGAAGACAACTCCAATCTGGATACCAGTAAGCTAAACGTGATAAAACTTAGAAAATTACCTAATGTTAAAGGCTCTTTATGGATCACCATTGATAATACGCTGATTTCAGATTACAAAATCTTAATTGACAATGAAGGTTTGTCACCCTCTTTAACCTTTCAGGAATTTGAGCGAAAGTACCCATTCAGCGCAAAATTGGGGTCGCACTTTGAGACCGAAAAAGATGTGAAAGCTTTTGCGGTTTTGTTTAGAGGGAATGAAGATAAAAATGTGAAGTCTAGCCCAAATGTCCAATCTTTGGAATCTGACGGGGAATTGCATTATGTTTCTTCTATTGTTTTTTTGTTTAAAAATGGTGTTCTGTACAAGATTTCTATTTTTCAGGGAATTGCCTGTTGA